>CALLQH010000182.1 GCA_938014945.1 uncultured bacterium
AGGTGGCCGCCGGCCGAACTGCCGGAGATGAACAGCCGCTCGGGATCGCCGCCCAGGTCGCGGCCGTTGCGATAGACCCAGGCCACCGCCTCGATGGCCTGTGCGACCAGTTCGTCCAGCGTCACGCTGGGGCAGAGGTCGTAGTTGGCGAGCACCGTCGTCGCTCCTGCCGGCACCGTCATTCCGGGGATGTAGCGATAGTTCGCCTTGTCGTAGGCGCGCCAGTAGCCGCCGTGGAAATAGAGGTGGATCGGCGCGCCCGGATCGGCGGCGGGAAAGACGTCCAGGGTCTGCAGCGGGCCTTCGCCGTAACGCACGTCCCAGCGCACGTCGGTCAGGCTTGCCGTCGCCTCCTCGCCGAGCTTCTGCGCCCGCGCGATCCACGGTGCGGGGTCGCCCACGGCAGTCGAGGGCATGAAGTGGTGCAGGAAAAACGCCGCGTCGCGGTCGGCGTAGATCGGCATGTTGCGTGCGGCCATGATCGCTCCCGTTGCCCGGCGCGCGCAGCATTGCGGCAAGCGCCGCCTAAGGGCAAGGTGCGCGCCCTCAGGGAGGACATCATGGCGCAAGGCAGCAACTTCTACGAACCGGTCGATGCGGCGGTGGTGCCGCGTTTCGGGGACATCCCCACCTTCATGCGCCTGCCGCATCTGCGCGACCCCAACCTGGTCGATATCGCGCTGGTCGGCGTGCCCTGGGACGGCGGCACGACCAACCGCGCCGGCGCCCGCCACGGCCCGCGCGAGATCCGCAACCAGTCCTCCCTGATGCGGCGCGTCCACCACGTGAGCCGCATCGCGCCCTACGAGCTCGCCCGCGTCGCCGATCTGGGCGACTGCCCGGTCAATCCCATCGACCTGATGGATACACTGGGCCGCGTCGAGGCTTTTTTTGCCAAGATCCATGCGGCCGGCGCCTGCCCGCTCAGCGCGGGCGGCGACCATCTCGTCACCCTGCCGATCATGCGCGCCATCGCGAAGGACCGGCCCGTGGGCATGGTCCACGTCGATGCCCACAGCGATACCAACGACCGCTACTTCGGCGACAACCGCTTCACCCACGGCACGCCCTTCCGCCGCGCGGTGGAGGAGGGTCTGCTCGACCCCAAGCGCACCGTGCAGATCGGTATCCGTGGCTCGATCTACTATCCCGACGACATGGCCTTTGCCGAAGAGAGCGGCATGCGCGTCATCTACATGGAGGAGTTCACCGAACTCGGCGTGCCCGCGGTCATCGCCGAGGCGCGCCGCGTGGTGGGCTCCGGCCCGACCTACATCAGCTTCGACATCGACGGTCTGGATCCCGTCTATGCGCCAGGCACCGGAACGCCGGAGATCGGCGGCATCACGACGCGTGAGGCCCAGCAGCTCCTGCGCGGTCTGCAGGGCCTCGATATCGTCGGCGGCGATGTCGTGGAGGTTTCGCCGCCCTTCGATCCCAGCGGCAATACGGCGCTTGTCGGAGCGACGATGATGTTCGAGATCCTCTGCATCCTGGCCGACGCGGTGGCGCGCCGCCGGGGCTGAGGCTCAGCGCAGGTCGAGCGCGTCGGCGACCAGAAGCTGGAAGTGGTGCACCGAGTGTTCGCTGATGTGCGAACGCTCGGGATCGACGATGAAGCGGCCCCGGCCGTAGCCGCGTGAGCCCAGCCCGCGCTGCACGGATTCGCAGATGGCGTAATCCTCCAGCAGCGTGTCGTTGCCTTCCATCTGGGCGATCTCCCGTGCGTCGGGAACATCGCCGGGCAGGCGATAGAAATGGCCGATCATGGCGAAGCGCCCGGCGCCGAGCGCTTCCCGCGTGTAGATCGAGAGCTGCGGCTTCTCGCCGGGGTTGGCGTCGATCTCGGTCAGCGGCCAGAGATACCAGTAGCGGAACGGGGTGTTGTCCTGGCGTTGCCTGCCGCTGTGGATGGTGAGCACGCCGTCGCTGGCGGAGCGGTAGGTCGCCATGTCGACGTCCTCGGAGAACCCGGGGTGGCAGGGTTCGCAGTGGTAACACTCCAGCGAATTCTCGATCAGCACCTTCCAGTTGCAGGCGATTTCGTGCCGTGTCTGGTGGCACAGCACCAGCTCCTCGATGCGCGGCACGAATTCACGCAGGGAAGGGCCGAAATCCGGCGCCAGGGCCTCGAGGTCGCTTGCCGCGTCGTCCAGATTGGCAAAGACGAGCCCGCTGACGACCGTGGTGCGGATCGGGCGCGGTGACGGGCCGTCCATGCGTTCGCCGCGTACGGCGCCGCCCTCTGCGTTCTGGAGCCGCACGGGACAGTCGTCGATCCAGCCCTGGGCCTTGCGGCCGTCGCCGACTTCGCTGACATGGCCGACGAAGGACCAGCCGCGCCGGAAGATCGCCTCGCGCTCGCGCTCCAGAAGAGCATCGTCGCGGTAGATCCATGAAGGGAGGGTGCGTGAACGCTCGGGCGAGCGGGCCAGCACCCGGGTGGAATGCCGGGGACGTGGGGAGTTGGTCATGCCGCAGCGTAACCCAGACGGCAGCGCGGCGCACATCGGGGCATTCAGCGCGATCACTGCACAAATCACACTTGAACGACGATGATAGCTGTTCTAAAGCTTACAAAGAGGCTCCTGACTATCATTTATGATGTTTGAAACATGATAACCGCAGCCCAGATGCGTGCCGCCCGTGCCTTGCTCGGGATCGACCAACGGACCCTTGCAGCAAAAAGCGGCCTCTCCGTGCCCACGATCCAGCGCATGGAGGCCAGCGACGGCGTCGTGCGCGGCAATGTCGACTCCCTGATGAAGCTGGTGGGCGCGCTGGAAGGCGCGGGCATCGAGCTGATCGGCGAGGGGGCCGCCAGCACCGCCGGTGGCCGCGGAGTCAGGCTGCGCTGAGGTTCTTCGTTCCGCCGGTCGCGGTCTGCCGGACCGCCGCGGCCGGAGCCCTCCGTCCGGTGGATGTCGTATCCGACCCATGACCGTTTCGCCGCAACCGTCCCCCGGCAGGGGAGTCTTTCCCGGAAGCCTGTTCGTTCCCAAGCTCGTGACCGTGCTGCGCGAGGGCTACCGCTTCGATGCCTTCCGCGCCGACTGCATCGCCGGCATCACCGTCGCCATCGTCGCTCTGCCGCTCGCCATGGCGCTGGCCATCGCCAGCGGCACGACGCCCGACAAGGGCCTGCTCACCGCGGCCGTCGCCGGTTTCCTGATCTCCGCCCTTGGCGGCAGCCGCTTCCAGATCGGTGGCCCCACCGGTGCTTTCGTCGTCGTCGTCTTCAACGTCATCGACCAGCAGGGTTTCGACGGCCTGGTGATCGCCACCTTCATGGCGGGCATCATCCTTATCGTGGCGGGCTTTGCGCGGCTGGGGACCTGGATCAAGTACATCCCGGAGCCGGTCGTCACCGGCTTCACCGCGGGCATCGCGGTGATCATCCTCGCCAGCCAGTTCAAGGACTTCTTCGGCCTGTCGCTCGATCAGGTGCCCGCCGCCTTCTTCGACAAGTGGCCCGCCTTCTGGGCCGCGCGCGACACGCTGAGTCCCGCAACGCTGGGCGTGGCTCTCGGCGCGCTGGCGCTGATCGTGATCCTGCGCCGCTACGCACCGCGCCTGCCGGGGTTCCTTATCGCCGTCGCGCTGGCCTCGGTCGTCGTTCTGGCTTTCGGCCTGCCGGTGGAGACCATCGGCACACGCTTCGGCGGCGTCTCCAGCTCGATTCCCATGCCGCACCTGCCGGAGGTGACCTTCGCGCGCCTGGGTGAGCTGCTGCCCAGCGCCTTCACCATCGCCTTCCTGGCGGGCGTCGAATCCCTGCTCTCGGCGGTCGTTGCCGACGGCATGACGGGGCGGCGCCATCGCTCCAACTGCGAGCTGGTCGCTCAGGGTGTCGCCAATGCCGCCTCGGCCCTGGTCGGCGGCATTCCGGCCACCGGCGCCATCGCGCGCACCGCGACCAACGTGAGGACCGGCGCGCGTTCGCCGGTCGCGGGCATGATCCACGCGGTGATCGTGCTGGTCTTCATGCTGGTGCTGGCCCCCGTGGCCGATGTCATTCCTCTCGCCAGCCTTGCTGCCGTGCTCGTGGTGGTGGCGGTCAACATGAGCGAGATGGGACGGTTCCGCGCCCTGCTGCGCGGCCCCTGGGGCGACCGGATCGTGTTGCTGCTGACGTTTGGTCTGACGGTGGCCGTCGATCTGGTGGTTGCCATCGAGGTCGGCGTGGTGCTCGCCGCCGTGCTTTTCATGCACCGCATGACCGGGGTCGTGGCGATCTCCTCGGGCCAGGCGGGCGGTGTCATCGAGGAGGATGTCGACGATTTCGCCACCCCGGCAGGCGAGGCATCGCGGCCACCGCTGGCGCTTCCGCGTCATGTCGTCACCTTCCATGTCCGCGGTCCCCTGTTCTTCGGGGTCGCCGGGCACTTCGCGGAGGTCATCGACCGCATCGACGGCACGCCGCGCGTTCTGATCCTGCGCATGCGGGAGGTGCCCATGGTCGATGCCAGCGGGGCATCGCGCCTGAAGGATCTTCTGGGGCGCTGCCGCCGCCAGGGCACCGTGGTGCTGGTCACGGGCCTGCAGCCGCAACCGCGCAAGGTGCTCACCGAAATGGCGATCCTCAAGGAGGATGAACACCTGCGTGTCCTGCCCGATATCGACGCCGCGGTGGCCGCTGCGCGGAGCATCGTCGGCGAGGACTGACGCCGCCGCCCGCGCGCACTAGCATGGTGCCATGACGACGCCCTGCCACAATCTGCCGCCTCAAGGCACGCCGTGAAGCGCCGGCGGAATCTGCCCAGCCTTGGCGCCCTGCGCGCCTTCGAGGCCGCCGCGCGCCATGGCAGCTTCAAGCAGGCGGCAGAGGAACTGGCGGTCACGCCCACCTCCATCAGCCATCAGGTGCGGTCGCTGGAGGAGCAACTCGGCACGCGGCTTTTCGCGCGCTTCAACCGCCGGGTCGAACTGACCGAGGCGGGCCGGGCATTGGCGGCGTCCCTGACCCGTGCGTTCGACACCATGGATGCCGCCGTGGTCCAGGTCAGGGAAGGCGGACCGATGCAGGCCGAGCAACGGCTGGTGGTCGCGGGCAATCCCGGCCTGCTCGACTGCTGGCTGCGCGCGCGCCTGCCGGGTTTCGCCAGGGATCATCCCGAGATCGCGCTGGAGCTGATCCCCAGCGACGACACGGCCGCCATGCTCGCCGGGCCCGCCGACATCGCGCTGCACTTCGGCCTAGAGCGGCCCGCGGGTTTCGGCAGCCGCCGACTCTGGTCGACCTGTGATTTTCCGGTCTGCGCGCCCTCGCTGGCGAGCGATCTCCGGGAGCCTGCGGACCTCGGCGGGCATACGTTCCTTCACGAGCAGTCTCTGGACTGGTGGAGCGCGTGGCTGGCCGCCGCGCAGGCCGACATCGGGCAGGGCTGGCGGCGCGGCCCGGTGTTTCATTCCTCGGCCCTGGCCATCGAATCCGCCGTGGCGGGCGACGGCATCGCCATGGCCGACGAGTTGCTCGCTGGCGACCACCTGATGGCGGGGCGGCTGGTGAAACCTTTCGGTCTCACCATGCACGCAGGCAGCGCGCTTTACCTTGCCTGGCCCGCGGGCACCGAACCCGGCGAGACCGAAGAGCGGTTTGCCGCATGGCTTTCGGGCCAGTTGCAGCAGTTCGAAGCAACGGCCCAGCGCCTGTGCCGCCAGAAACCCTTCGGTATCGGATGAGCCCAGTTCATCCGAAGGCTGCGATATCATCGTTTGTCGCGCATCGGGGTCTGCGCCTAGCTTGGCGCTCCGGTACGGCGGGAGGCGCAGCATGGACGAGGATTTCGCCGCAAAGGGTACGGCACGGGTCGATCCTCAGGTGCTGCGCGCCCTGATGAGGAAGTCCGACCTTGTCGGTTTCATCCAGCTTGGCAGCCATCTTCTGGCGCTCGCCGCCAGCGGTCTGCTGCTGTGGACCCTGTGGGGCAGCTGGTGGGGCGTGCCCGTGTTCATCGTCCACGGCGCGCTGATCAACTGGCTCTACGCCGCCCAGCATGAGTCCAGCCACGACACCGTCTTTCGCACCCGCTGGCTCAACGAGGCACTGGGCCGCTTCACCGGCTTTGTGCTGCTCTATCCCCGCGACTACGATCGCTGGCAGCACTTCACCCACCACCGCTACACCCAGGACCCCGAACGTGACGGCGAACTGGTCGGCGACAAGGGCCGGGAAGGGCGCTTCTGGGCAGCGATGGGCCTGCTGGGCGTGACCTTCTGGTACTATCTCGTCGCGCGGATGGCCTGGCACGCGTTTGCCGGGCGACGCTGGCCGGGGCGCGAGGAATACTACCTGACCGAACAGCAGGAGAAGAAGGTGGTCGCGGAGGCGCGCTGGCATCTGGCCGGCTACGCTGCCTGCATCGCGCTGTCGCTGGCATTCCAGACCTGGGCCCTGGTGATCCTGTGGTGGGCGCCGATGCTGGCCACCGCCTGGACTCACCAGATCCAGAACCATATCGAACACGGCGGCATGCCCCATGTCGCCGATACCTGGCGCAACACCCGCACCATGAAGACCATCGCCCCGGTGCGCTGGCTTTCCTGGGGCATGGTCTATCACACCGCCCACCACACCTATCCCGGCGTTCCCTTTCATCGTCTGGCCGATCTGCACCTTGCGATCTGCCAGGCCCGTGGCGAGCAACCTGTGACGGTCAGCTATCTGCCATACTGGTGGGGCCTGATCCGCGCCATCGCGGTGCCCGCGCGGGCCTGAATCACTGCGGCAGGAGAACCCGTGACCCGCCGGGCCTTTCCGGGCTAGTCTCCGGCGCTGGAAGCCGGTGGTCGGCCGGTTGCGTCCAGTTGGGCCATGTGCCCTTGCGTCCATCCCGGAGCGACAATGTCAAAGCGCCTTGTGTTCGGTGTATTGCTGGTTCTTGCCGCTGCGGCGGCGCTGGCCGTCGTCCTGCGTGGCGTCGACACAAGGCAGGACGCCCGGGACGCAGTGCCCGACACGCCCGAAACCGATGCCATCGGACAAACAGAGGACCTCGAAAACATGCTCTATCTCGATCTCAAGGACGGCCGCGTGGTGATCAAGCTGCGCCCCGATCTCGCCCCCAACCATGTCGCGCGCATCAAGGAACTGGTGCGTGAGGGCTTCTACGACGGTGTCGTCTTCCACCGCGTCATCCCCGGTTTCATGGCCCAGACGGGCGATCCCACGGGCACGGGTGCGGGCGGTTCGGGCCAGAAGCTGAATGCGGAGTTCTCGCAGGAGCCTCATGTCCGCGGCACCGTCTCGATGGCGCGCGCCCAGAACCCGAACAGCGCCGACAGCCAGTTCTTCATCTGCTTCGACGACGCCCGCTTCCTCGACGGTCAGTACACGGTCTGGGGTGAGGTGGTCGAAGGCATGGAGTTCGTCGACAACATCAAGAAGGGCAGCCAGTCGAACAACGGTTCGGTCAGCGATCCCGACAAGATCATCAAGATGCAGGTCGCTGCGGACGCCGAACCGGCGTCCTGATCCGGTTTTCGGTCGGCGCGGTTTGATTTTCCGGCGCTGGCTGGGTTAGATTTATACATCGCATTGGGCCGTCCGGCGTTCTGTCGGACGGCCCTTTTGTTTATCCACTGATCCAAGAGGCAAGCATGACGACAGCCAAGCAGGGCGATACCGTCCGCATCCACTACACCGGCACGCTCGACGACGGGCGCACCTTCGACAGCTCCGAAGGCAGCGATCCGCTCGAGTTCAAGCTGGGCGAGAAGCAGGTGATCGCCGGCTTCGAGAACGCCGTGGAAGGCATGGCGACGGGCGACGAGAAGACCGTCAAGATCGAGCCCGCCCAGGCCTATGGCGAGCGTGACGAGAACCTGGTGCAGACGGTTGCGCGCGACCGCTTCCCGGCCGATGCCCAGATCGAGATCGGCACCCAGTTCCAGGCTTCGACCCAGAACGGCCCGGTGGTCGTGACGGTGGTCGACATGAACGACGATGAGGTCACGGTCGATGCCAACCACATGCTGGCGGGCCAGCGCCTGACCTTTGCCCTGCGCCTGGTCGAGGTCGTCTAGGGCACCTTGTTTCCGTGCGGCCGGCCGTCAGGCAAAGTCCAGGCGGCCGGCTCGCACCAGCTTCAGCGCCGCTTCGGCGCTCATGGGCGGGGCAAAGAGAAAGCCCTGGGCAAAGTTGCAGCCGATCTTGCGCACCATGGCGAGCTGGTCGTGGCGCTCGATGCCTTCCGCAACGACACGCATGCCCATGCGGTGGGCCAGTTCCGTGATCATCTCCATGATGATCCTGTTGCGCCGGCCCTCGGCCATGCCCGCAACAAAACCGCGATCAATCTTCAGCACGTCGTAGGGCATCGTCTGCAGCAGTTGCAGCGACGAATATCCCGTTCCGAAATCGTCGACGCAGATCAGCACACCCAGATCGCGGATGCCCGCGACCGCATCGGCAACGTGCTCGGGGTTCTCCACCACGGTCGATTCCGTGATCTCCAGATGCAGGGAATCCGTCGGCAGTTTGTGGCGCTCCATGGTGGCACGCAGATCGCCGACCAGATCATGTTCGTCGAACTGACGGGGCGAGATATTGACCGTGACGAACAGGCGTTCGTTGTGGGCCAGCCAGGTCGCCAGATCACCCGCCGCGATGTCGAGGGCCAGCCTGCCCAGCGGGGCGATCAGGCCGGAGTCCTCCGCCATGCGGATGAACACCCCGGGCGGCACGTTCTGCAGGCGCGGATGGGGCCAGCGGGCCAGGGCCTCGAAGCCGACCAGGCGCAGGCTCTCGACCTCCACGATCGGCTGGTAGTGCATGGTGATCGTGCGCTGGCGGATTGCCTGACGCAGTTCGTTATCAAGCTGGAAGCGGGTCTGCGTCGTGGAGCGCATGACCTGGTCGAACACGGCGATCGAGCCGTTGTTGCGCTCTCCCTTGGCGAGGTCCAGAGCGACGCCCGCATCGCGCAGCACCGTTTCGCCATCGGTTACGCTGCGGTCGCCAAAGGCGATGCCGATGCTGGCCTTGACCAGGATTTCCAGGCCTTCGAACTTCACGGGGTCGGCGAGTGCACGCTGAATGCGGCGGGCGAACTCGTGCGCCTCGTCCTGTTCGCGCAGCCCAACCACGATGCAGGCAAAGCAGTTGCCTTCCAGGTGGGCCAGGGTGTCGGCAGGCCGAATGGTGCGTTCGATGCGCCGTGCCACGGCTGCAAGGATGGCCTCCGCGCGGGCGCCATCGACGCCGCGGGGATTCTCGAACTCGATGACGGCGATGCCGAAGGAACGGTTGCGCTCCCGGCTGCAACTGCGCAGTTCCTGCGCCATCCGGTCGACGAACAGAACCCGGTTGGGCAGCCCTGTCGCGGGATCGTGGAGCGCGGTGTGCTCAAGCTGCAGGGCGCGCACCTTCCAGGCGGTGATGTCGCGGTAAATCACCACGGTGCCGCCGCCATCGACGGGCCGGGTTGCCACCTGCAGCCAGTGGCCTGCACTGTCCCTGACTTCAAAGTCGCAGGGAGCAGACCTGTGAAGGGCCATGCGCCGGGCGACGTTGCGCTGGTGGGGCGTTGCCTCTTCCGGGCTGTCGTCGGGCACCGCCACATGATGGCGCTCGCCATCACGCAGCACGTCGACCGCCTGGGGCAGGGCATTGAAGAACTTGCCCGTTGCGCTCAGTTCCTCGATCAGCGTGACCATGGGCTTGCCGTTCTGCAGCAGGGCGGCATGTTCGCCGAACTGCTCGAGCAGTTGCCGGTTGCAGTGGGCGATGCGGTCGTTGCTGTCGAGTACCAGGACCGCGTCAGTGGACGCGTCCAGCACAGCGGCCAGTTCGCCGGCGCTGAGCAGGATGTCCTTTCGCAGTGCGGACCTGGATCCCTCCGGCTCGAACGGTCCTTCGCCGCCGGTCTGCTGGCTCATGGATAATCCTAGCTTGGCGGAGGAGCCGCCAGCGAGTGGCCAATCGTTGCGCCGCCCCCCGACGCAAAGTTTTCTCTAGTCGATTATGGGCATGATTTCAAACGTTTATGGGGAACTCCTCAAGGATGAATACGCATCCTGGCAATGAAATTCCTCCGCCCGTTGCAGAGCGGGGTGGTTAGCGGTCATGATGGTGCGGTTACGATGCTTGGCAAGAAGAAGCGGGGATGTACCACGGCCATGGCGATGATGAGTTCAGCGAGTGTAAAGGCTACGCCGAAGATCAAGGCCGAGGTCGAGATCACGACGCACGACGGCGCCACACTCAAGGGCAAGTTCTTCACCGTGCCTTCACAGCGTGTGCTCGATGTGCTGAACGACGAGAGAACCTTCCTGCCGTTCGAGACCGAGGAAGGTGACATCTTCATCGTGAACAAGACCTTCATCGCACGCATCCGGCCGCTGGGTTCTCCGGTCGCTGCCGCACGCGAGGCACCCTCCTGGCTGGGTCAGTGATACCGAATTTCCTGTTCGCCCCGAGGTTTCGGGGATCAACATTGTGATGGACTTGGGACACCCTGGGGGCGTCACTCATGAGGGAGAAGACTGAATGAAGAATATCCCACTTTCACGCCGGCGCTTTGTGCAGGCATCCGCGGCGGCGGGTGCGACCGCTGCGGTTGCCGGTCTCACCGCGCCCCATGTCTATGCCGATGGCGACACGCTGCGCGTACGCAACTACTCCGACATCCAGGCGCTCGATCCTGCCTACACGCTGTCGGCGGTCGACTCCGATGTGCAGCGGGTGCTGTTCCCGTCGCTGATCGAGTTCAAGCAGGACGATACCTGGGACTGGCAGCTTGCCAGCGCAGAGTCCGTCGAGCAGGTCGATGACACCCACATCAACTTCACCCTGCGTCCCGGCATGGGCTGGACCAACGGCTTCGGCGCCGTCACTGCCGACGACGTTAAGTTCTCCTTCGAGCGCATCGCCGATCCCGAGATGCAGTCGCCCTATGCCGAAGACTGGAGCGCGCTCGATCATGTCGAGGTGACCGGCGACCTGACCGGCACCATCGTCCTGAAGGAGCCCTATGCTCCACTGTGGACGACCACCCTGCCATCCGTCAGTGGCCAGATCGTCAGCCGCAAGGCAGTCGAGGGCCTGGAGGGCAAGCGCTTCGAGGCGAACCCGCCCTGCGTTTCCGGCCCTTATGAGATCGCCAACTGGATGCCTTCCCAGAAGCTGGTGCTGACCCGCATCGACGGCTGGGCCGGCGGCGCGACGCCGGAATTCGGCACCATCGAGATGCTGCCGATCTCCGATGAGCAGGCCGCCGAAGTCGGCTTCCTGGCGGGCGAGCTCGATTTCACCACGGTGCCGGTGACCTCGATCCCCGAGCTGGAGGCCAATCCGCCCGAGAACGCCACCATGGTCATCAAGCCGCCCCTGAAGTACGTCTGGGTCGGCATCAACGAGGACAACCCGCAGTTCACGGATGTCCGCGTGCGCCAGGCGGTGCAGTACGCCATCAACGTCGATCAGATTCTCGAAGCCGCATACTTCGGCCTGGCCGCGCCGGCCACGGGTATCATTCCCCCGGGTCTGGTCGGCCACCGTGCTGCTTCGCTGGTGCCCACCGCGGGCGATCCCGAGATGGCGCGTGCGCTGCTCGAGGAAGCCGGCATGGGCGGCGGTTTCGACTGCCGCATCGATGCGCTCAACAAGTCGACCTATCTGGCGGCCTGTCAGGTCATCCAGGCGAACCTCGCCGATGTCGGTATCAATGCCGAGATCAACGTCCACGATCCGGGCGTGTGGTGGACCATGGGCGATCAGGCAGCCAACCCGAACTACAACGACCTGCAGATCATGTACAACCGCTTCTCCTCCAACCCCGATCCGGGCTGGTACACGATGTGGTTCACGCCCGAGCAGGTCGGCGTGTGGAACTGGGAGCGCTGGGACAACGAGGAGTTCCAGGCCCTGCATCGCAAGGCACTGGTCACGATGGACCCGGCCGTGCGTCAGGACATGTATGTCGAGATGCAGAACATGATGGAAGAGTCCGGCTGCTACCGGTTCGTCACCCATGAGCTGACCGCATCGCTGTTCTCCAACAACATCGTTCCCGCGCTTGCTGCCGACGGCACGATGTACTGGAAGTACTTCCGCAAGGCTTGACGCCCGACGTCAGCCCTGAAACGGCAAGGGCCGCGGCAGTCATCTGCCGCGGCCCTTTTCCGTTTCAGGCGGGGAGAGGGGGCGTTCAGCCCATCAGGCCGCCGTCCTCGCGCGTGATGGCGATGACCGTGGAGCGCGGCACGCTGTCGCCGCCGCCGGGGAAGTGGCTGTCGCCCTTTTCGCCGGGATGCTGGATGCCGACGAACAGGGTGCGGCGGTCGCCGCTCCAGGTCAGGCCGGTCACTTCGCATTCCTTCGGGCCGACCAGGAAGCGCGCGATCTCGCCGCTCTCGGGATCGCCGACCAGCATCTGGTTGTTGCCCATGCCGGCGAAGTCGCCCTCGTTGCTGTAGTTGCCGTCCGTCAGGATCCACAGCATGCCGGTGGTGTCGAAGGCGAGACCGTCGGGCGAGTTGAACATGTTTTCGGCGGTCACGTTGGCCGAACCGCCATAGGCGTCGTCATGCACGGTCGGATTGCCCGCGGTGACGAAAAGGTCCCAGGTGAAGGTGTCGGCGGTGTGGTCGTCGCCCTCGGGCTGCCAGCGCACGATCTGGCCGTAGTGGTTCTCCGCGCGCGGGTTGGGGCCGCCGACCGGCGTCGCGTCACCGCCGGCATTGGTCTTCACGCCGCGGTTCTTGTTGTTGGTGAGGCAGCAGTAGGCCTCGGGCTTGAGCGGGTTGACCGAAATCCATTCCGGCCGGTCCATGGTGGTGGCGCCGACCGCCGAAGCGGCCTGGCGGGTGTGGATGGCGACCTCGGCGGCCGAGGCCATGCCCGTCGTCTCGGGCGAAAGTTCCAGCCATTGGCCGCTCATGTCGTCGGCGAACTTCGCGACATAGAGGGTGCCGGTCTCCAGCAGGTCGGCGTTGTTGCCGCCGGCCATGTAGACGCCGTCGCTGACGAAGCGGTAGAGGAACTCGCCGCGCTCGTCGTCGCCCAGATAGACCACCACGCGGCCGTCCTGCGCGATGACCAGGGCGGCGTTCTCGTGCTTGAAGCGGCCGAGGGCCGTGCGTTTCTTCGGAGTCGAGGCGGGATCGAGGGGATCAATCTCCACGACGTAGCCGAAGCGGTTGGGCTCGTTGGGGTTCTTCGAGATGTCGAAGCGCTCGTCGAAGGCGCCCCATCCGTAGCCGTCATCCTCCAGACCGACGCCGTAGCGCTTGAAATCGGCGGGGACTTCGAAGTTGGCGTCGCTGGAGGAGAAGAAGTCGCTGAAGTTCTCCTCGCAGGTGAGGTAGGTGCCCCAGGGCGTGCGGCCGTCCGCACAGTTGTTGATCGTGCCCAGGACCTTCATGCCCGTCGGGTCGGCGGCGGTCTGCAGCAGGGCGTGGCCGGCGGCAGGACCGGTCACCAGCATGGGCGTGTCGGCGGTGATGCGGCGGTTGTAGGGGGAGTCCAGCACGATGCCCCAGTTGCCGTCCTGCTCGGCGAGCTCGACGATGGTGACACCCACCGCCGCCTTGCTCTTGGCGACATCGTCGGCGTTCTCGGGCGCCATCGAGGCACGGTCGCCATGCAGGATGTCGACATTGGGATATTCGTTGTTGGCGGCCAGGATGCTGCGGTCGCCGTCGACGAACAGCGCCATGCCGTCTGTGTTGTCGCCATAGGCCATGGCCTGGCTGGCGGCGGTACCGCGGGTGGCGGGATCGAAGGCCGGCGCGTCCGACCACAGGGGATCTCCCCAGCTGACCACGGTCTGCCAGCGGAAGCCCTCGGGCACGGTGACGGTGTCGAGGCCGTTGGCGGCGACCGGGGTGAAGGCGATGCGGCTTGCCGCCCGCGCTGCAATCGGCGTCAGCGCCGTGGTGGCGAGCGCAAAGGCGCCCAGACCGGCGGCGCCGCCGAGGAAACCCCGGCGGGAGAGGGAAGCGGTGATACGGGCAAAGTCGGTTTCGTCGGGCAGACTCGCGTCGAGGTCGCGGGGCATGGCTGGCTCCTTGGCTTGCGTCTTGGGATGCGCGGAGGCCGGCTGCACAGGGCAGCCGGCCGGTTGCGCGGGACGCTAGCGGGAGCGCGTTGCGGTTCCGTGACGGTGGCGCGACGGTTCTTAGAAGCCGGTGGAAAACCGGCGCTCTTCTAGAAGTCGACGGCGTCGCCGCCCTTCAGGTCGAGCATGGCGCGCGCCTCGGCGGGCGTGGCGACCTCCAGTGAGAGCTCCTCCAGGATGCGGCGGATCTTGGCGACCTGCTGGGCGTTGCTCTCGGCAAGCTTGCCCTTGCCGATGTAGAGGCTGTCCTCCAGGCCGACGCGCACGTTGGCGCCCATCACGGCAGCCATCGTGCAAAGCCCCATCTGGTGACGTCCGCCCGCCAGCACCGACCAGTGATAGGCATCGCCGAACAGGCGATCGGCGGTATCCTTCAT
>CALLQH010000183.1 GCA_938014945.1 uncultured bacterium
GCGAGTGCTTCAGTGGTGTAGAGTGCGACGAACGCCACAGCATGGATTCTCCGGTCAAGCCGGAGAATGACACTTGATAGGGGCTGCGGGATTCCCGACAGCAGACAAAAATGGGGCGCGCCGAAACGCGCCCCAAGTCAGGGAGGACACACCATGAGCCGGGCGCTCAGGCTCGCATGAGCCAGGCGAGCGCCCGAGTCTGCAACGGGCGAGCGGAACTCAGGAGCAGCCGCTCGTCGAACCGCAAGTGACACACTTGAGGCAGGTCCCGTTGCGGACCAGCGTGAGGTTTCCGCATTCTGAGCACGGATCGCCCTCGTAACCTTGCATACGCGCCGCGCGTACCTTCTCGGCGCGCGGATCGACTTCCATCTCCTCGATGGCCGCCATCGCCGCACCGGATGCGGCGGCGACGGAAACGTTGCCGAAGGTCGCGGTCGTCTCGACCGTCTCGGTGTGGGTGTGCACGGTGGCCTGCAGCCCCTGTGCGCGGCCGCCGTCGAACACCTTCAGGCGGCCACGGGTGTAACCGTTGCTGGTGAGGTGCTGGAGGATGGCGGCGACATCGCCGTTCTGGGACTCGGGGAAGTCCTCGGCGGCATCGCCCCGGCCGACCGTATCGGGCATCAGGTCGCCCGGCTCGACATGGGCCAGGTCGTCGCGCGCCAGATAGCTGATCGCGAGCTCGCGGAAGATGTAGTCGAGGATCGAGGTCGACATCTTGATCGTCTCGTTGCCCTCGACCATGCCCGACGGCTCGAAGCGGGTGAAGGTGAAGGCCTCCACGAACTCCTCCAGCGGCACGCCGTACTGCAGGCCGATGGAGATCGCGATGGCGAAGTTGTTCATCAGGCTGCGGAAGGCCGCACCTTCCTTGTGCATGTCGAGGAAGATCTCGCCCAGGCTGCCGTCCGGATATTCGCCGGTCTTGAGATAGACCTTGTGGCCGCCCACGATCGCCTTCTGGGTATAACCCCGGCGGCGGTTGTCCAGGCGCAGGCGCTGGCCGCGGTCGCCCTGGTGGACGATCTTGGTGACGATCTTCTCGGCTACCTTCTCGATCTGCTCGGCGCGGCTCTCGGCGGTCTCGTAGTCGTCGGCCGTCTCGTCGCCCAGGTTGATCGCCGAAAGCGGCTGGGAAAGCTTCGATCCGTCGCGGTAGAGCGCGTTGGCCTTCAGGCACAGGCGCCAGGAGAGTTCATAGGCCTCCTGGCACTCGCTGACCGTGGCGTTGGCCGGCATGTTGATGGTCTTGGAGATCGCGCCCGAGATGAAGGGCTGCGAGGCCGCGAGCATCTTGATGTGGCTGTTGGTCGAAAGGAACCGCTTGCCGATACGGCCGCAGGGATTGGCGCAGTCGAAGACCGAGAGGTGCGAGTCCTTCAGGTGGGGCGCGCCCTCCAGGGTCATGGCGCCGCAGCAGAAAGTGTTGGCGGTCTCGATGTCGTCCTTGCTGAAGCCGATCGCGGCAAGCAGGTCGAAGCCGGGGGCATCGAGCACCTTGGCATCGAGCTTCAGCACGCCGGTGCAGAACTCCTCGCCCAGGGTCCACTTGTTGAAGACGTACTTGATGTCGAAGGCGCTGCCGAGGGAAGCCTCGATCTTCTCAAGCTGCGCAGCACCGAAACCACGGGCGGCCAGCGCGGCGTGGTTGACGCCCGGCGCTTCCTCCAGCGTGCCGTGGCCCACGGCATAGGCGATCATCTCCTGAATCTGCTCCTCGCTGTAGCCGAGGTTGCGCAGGGCCAGGGGCACGGTGCGGTTGATGATCTTGAAGTAGCCGCCGCCGGCCAGCTTCTTGAACTTCACCAGGGCGAAGTCGGGCTCGATGCCGGTGGTATCGCAGTCCATGACCAGGCCGATCGTGCCGGTCGGCGCGATGACGGTGGCCTGGGCGTTGCGGTAGCCATGGGCCTCGCCCAGCTCGACGGCGCGGTTCCAGGCGCGGATCGCGGCCTCGCCCATGCGCGGATCGGGCAGGTGGCTGTGGTTGATCGCCACCGGGATGATCGAGAGGCCCTCGTAGTTGTCCTGGCCGCCCACGGCCGCCTGGCGATGGTTGCGCATGACGCGCAGCATCTCGTCGCGGTTCTCGTCGAAGCGGGGGAAGGCGCCCAGTTCGGCGGCCATCTCGGCGCTGGTGGCATAGGAGACACCGGTCATCAGGGCGCTGATCGCACCGCAGATGGCGCGGCCCGCATCGGAGTCATAGGAGTGACCCGCGGCCATCAGGAAGCCGCCGAGGTTGGCAAAGCCCAGGCCCAGGGTGCGGAACTCATACGAACGCTTGGCGATCTCGGCCGAGGGGAACTGCGCCATCAGCACGGAGATTTCCAGGACCACGGTCCACAGGCGGCAGGCGTGCTCGAAGGCCTCGATGTCGAAGCTGCCGTCGGCGCGGCGGAACTTCTGCAGGTTCAGCGAAGCCAGGTTGCAGGCCGTGTCGTCGAGGAACATGTACTCCGAACAGGGGTTGGACGCGTTGATGCGGCCAGAGTTCGGGCAGGTATGCCACTCGTTGATGGTGGTGTCGTACTGGATGCCGGGATCGGCCGAGGCCCAGGCGGCGTAGGCGATCTGCTCCCACAGGTCGCGCGCCTTGACGGTCTCGGCGACCTTGCCGTCGGTGCGGCGGATCAGTGCCCAGTCGCTGTCCTTCTCGACGGCGGCCAGGAACTCGTTGGTCACGCGCACGGTGTTGTTGGCGTTCTGGCCCGAAACGGTGCGGTAGGCTTCCGAGTCCCAGTCGGTGTCGTAGCTGGGGAAGACGATGCCGGAGAAGCCCTGCTTGGCCAGCTGCATGACGCGCTGGATGTAGTTCTCGGGCACCATGGAGCGGCGCGCGGCGAGAATGGCCTTCTTCAGCGAGCTGTTCCTGCGCGGATCGAAACGCTCTTCCTCGTGGCGATCGCCCTCGTGGCAGGCGGCCATGACCTCGGTCAGGTGCTTCTCGCAGAGCTTGGAGCCGGCGACCAGCGCGGCGACCTTCTGCTCCTCGACCATCTTCCAGCCGATGAAGTCCTGGATATCCGGGTGGTCGATATCGACCACGACCATCTTGGCCGCACGGCGCGTGGTGCCGCCCGACTTGATCGAGCCGGCCGCACGGTCACCGACCTTGAGGAAGCTCATCAGGCCGGAGGACTTGCCGCCGCCCGACAGCTTCTCGCCCTCGCCGCGCAGGCGGGAGAAGTTGGAGCCGGTGCCCGAGCCGTACTTGAACAGGCGCGCCTCGCGCAC
>CALLQH010000184.1 GCA_938014945.1 uncultured bacterium
GGCCATGACGAACCACTATGTCTACGAGCCCGAGTTCTGCAATCCGGCGGCCGGCTGGGAGAAGGGCCAGGTCGAGAAGAACGTTCGCGATGCCCGTCACCAGCTGTTGCAAGGCATGCCGGACTTCCCTGACCTCGCCGCGCTGAATGCCTGGTTGGAGCAGCATTGCCTGGAACTGTGGCGCGCGACGGCACATGGCGCGCTGCCCGGCACGATCGCCGATGTCTGGGCCGAAGAGCGCGCGGCCCTGATGCCACTGCCGGTCGCCTTTGACGGCTTCATCGAGTTGAGCAAGCGCGTCTCGCCCACCTGCCTGATCAGCTTCGAGCGCAATCGTTACAGCGTTCCGGCGTCATTCGCCAATCGCCCGGTCAGCTTGCGGGTTTATCCGGATCGGTTGGTGGTGGCCGCCGAGGGCAGCATCCTTTGTGAACATGTCCGCGTCATCCAGCGCGGCCATCATCTGCCGCCGAGGACAGTCTACGACTGGCGGCATTATCTGGCGGTCGTCCAACGCAAGCCCGGAGCCCTCAGGAATGGCGCTCCCTTCCTGGAATTGCCGTCCGCCTTCAGACAGTTGCAGGATCACATGCAGCGCAAGCCGGGTGGGGACCGCGAGATGGCTGATATACTGGCCCTGGTGCTGCAGCACGATGAACAGGCCGTGCTCGCCGCGGTGGAACTGGCACTGGCCGAGGGCGTGCCGACCAAGACCCATGTCCTGAACCTGCTACACCGGCTGGTCGACGGCAAGGTGATCGGCGGGCCGCCGCTTGATACGCCGCAGGCGCTGGTCCTGCATCGCGAACCCAAGGCCAATGTCGAACGCTATGATGGCCTGCGCAGCCAGGCCGAAGGAGGCCGCCATGCGTCATGATCCTGCCAGCGGCGCCATTGTCATCATGCTGCGCAGCCTGAAGATGCACGGCATGGCCCAGGCCGTCACCGATCTGATCGAGCAAGGTGCGCCGGCTTTTGACGCCGCCATCCCGATCCTGTCACAACTGCTGAAGGCCGAACTGGCAGAGCGCGAGGTGCGCTCCATTGCCTATCACATGAAGGCGGCCCGGTTCCCGGCCTACAAGGACCTCTCGGGCTTCGACTTCGCCGCCAGCGAGATCAACGAAGCCAGCGTCAGGACCCTGCATCGCTGTGAGTTCATGGATGCAGCGCAGAACGTCGTTCTGATCGGCGGCCCGGGCACCGGAAAAACCCATGTCGCCACCGCTCTCGGCATCCAGGCCATCGAACATCACCGCCGCAAGGTTCGGTTCTTCTCGACCATCGAGCTGGTCAACGCCCTCGAACAGGAAAAGGCCAGGGGCAAGGCCGGGCAGATCGCAGAAAGCCTGACCAGGTTCGACCTCGTGATCCTCGACGAACTGGGCTACCTGCCGTTCAGTGCCTCCGGTGGCGCGCTGCTCTTCCATCTGCTCAGCAAGCTTTACGAGCGCACCAGCGTCGTCATCACCACCAACCTCAGCTTCAGCGAATGGGCAACGGTCTTCGGCGACGCCAAGATGACAACCGCCTTGCTCGACCGACTGACCCACCGCTGCCACATTCTGGAGACTGGAAACGACAGCTTCCGCTTCAAGGCAAGCTCAGCAGCAGCTGCCCGAAACAGCAAGGAGGAAAACCATGACTTGACCCCAGCATAACCCGAAATCCATAAACAGAGGTGGCTCACTTCTCGATGAAAAACCCGGCTCACTTCTGGGTGGAAATCAACAATCTGGGATTTGGACAGCAAAAAGCTCCGTGTGATGCGGGGCGTAATGCATTTGATCTCGTTTGACAAATTGGTTGCGGGAGTAGGATTTGAACCTACGACCTTCAGGTTATGAGCCTGACGAG
>CALLQH010000185.1 GCA_938014945.1 uncultured bacterium
TGCTCTCGGGCGGTATCGGCGACGATCTGATCTTCGGCGGCGCGGGCAACGATGCGCTGGCCGGCGGCGACGGTAACGATGTCTTCATCTGGCAGGACGACGAGGGCGACGACAGCATCGACGGTGGTGCGGGCGACGACGCCCTGGTTGTGACGGGTACCGTTTCGCTGGGCGCCGTTACCGCCGACCCTGCGCTCGATGTGACGATCGACGGCTCTTCGGGGCTCATTCTTGTCAGTTCGGGGTCGCTCAGCGACAGCATTGAAATCACGGATATCGAGACGCTCAGCATCGTGGGCGGCTCAGGCAGCGACAACTTCTTTGCCGGTCAGGCCGCAGGATTGCAGCACATCAGCGCTTCGCTTGGCGCGGGCGATGACGAGTTCTTCATGAATGCCGGTCTCACCGTCTCCGTTTCGATCGACGGTGGCGCCGACAGCGACCGCCTGCGTGCCGCTGCCGGCAACGACACCCTCGGCGGCGGCGCCGGCGACGACTCCCTGGTCGGTCAGGGCGGCGACGACGTTCTGATCGGCAACACGGGCAATGACATACTCGAAGGCTCGGACGGCAACGACGTCCTTCAGGGTGGTGACGGCAACGATATCCTGCGCGGCGGCACCGGTATCGATACGCTTGAAGGCGGCGCCGGCAACGACACGATTTCCTGGGGTGTCGGTGACGGTCAGGACAGCATCGACGGCGGCGCCGATACGGACGTGCTCGTCATCAACGGCAGCGCCGGCAACGACATCATCGACATCTCCGACGACGGCTTCGGCAATGTCCTGGTCGTGGTCAACGACGAGACCTTCACGGCCAGCAGTATCGAGGAAATCCTCATCAACACCGGCGATGGAGACGATATCGTCACGGTCGGCGATCTCAGCGGCACGTCGGTCAGCAACGACACGATCTCGTTCAGCGGCGGCGCCGGCAACGACGTCTTCGATGGTTCGCTCTCGGGCAAGCGCATCGTCGCCCTGGGCGGCGACGGCGACGACATCCTGACGGGCAGCACGTTGCTGGATTCGCTCAACGGCGGGGCCGGCAACGACACCCTCAGTGGTGGCCTGGGCAACGACACGCTGGAGGGCGGCACCGGCAACGACACCTATGTCGAGGATGCCGACCAGGGCTCCGACCTGATTGTCGATATAGGCGGCACCGATCAGTTCGTCTCGACCCTGTCGCTGGGCATCGACATCGACGACCAGCTTGCCCACTTCAACATCCTGGGCAGCAGCCTTCAGATCCAGACGATCTTCGGCGAGACGATCACGATCAGCGATCACTTCGGCAGCGGATCGCTTGAAAGCTACGAGGCGGCCTCATCGGCCCTCTGGGAGGGTCAGCAGACCTTCATGGTCGACCTGCTCTCGGACGCCAACTCCACCAGCGCCTATGGCCCTGGTGTGCGGACAGGCAGCGTGCTGTTCGGTACCGGCACCGACGACACCATCATCGGCGGCAGCGGTCCGGAGATCATCCAGGCCGGCGGCGGCAACGACATTGTCGTGGGCGGCAGCTTCAGCCTGTTCTACGACGATGATGCCGGCAGCGACCGCATCTACGGCTCCCTGAGCGGTGACAGCGACGCCATCTCCTTCATGGGCGAGGCGAGCAACGGCGTCACCATCGACGAGGCCGCGGGTACCGCCGTCCACGGCAGCCAGACCGATGTCTTCTCCGGCATCGACGAGTTCTACGGCACCGCCCAGGACGACACCTTCATCGGCGCGGTGGACGGAACCCTCCCGCAGTTCACCTCCTGGGAGGGCTTCGGCGGCAACGATACCTTCACGGGCGGCGCCAACACCGATGTCGTGAGCTACTTCTATTCGACGGGCGCGGTGATCGTGAATCTGGCGACGGGTGTCGCCGACGACGGCATGGGCGGCACCGATACCTTCGTCTCCTCCATCGAGGGCGTTTTCGGCTCCCGCTTCGATGACACGATCACGGGCGATGCCGGCGACAACCGTATCGACGGCTTCCGCGGCGACGACCTGCTGATCGGCGGCGCAGGCAACGACCTCTACCGCCATGATCTGCGCGACGGCAACGACACCATCGTTGATTCCTCGGGCACGCAGGATGCGCTTCGTATCGACTTCGATCAGGTCGCCCTGAATGCCGAGCGCACCGCCGGCGGCAACGACCTGGTCATCACCACGTCGGTCGGTGAAACAGTCACCATCCAGGGGCAGTTCGCCGGCAGCGCCATCGAGTTTCTGCAGGATACCAGCACGCGCGGCGGACGTTTCCCGGTTGCCGTGGCGCAGACTACCACCGCCGAGACGGCTGCGGAGACCGATCTTCTGGTCGGCCTGTCGACTGCCGACACGATTACCACCACCGGTGGCTTCGACTATGTCTTCGGCGGCGGCGGCGACGACGTCCTCATCAGCACGGCTGTCGACGGCTCGCGCATGACGGGCGGTTCTGGCAACGACACGGTGATCGGCGATGCCGCCGGCAATGACGAGGTTTCCTTCCTCGACCATGCCGATGGCGCGGTCATCACCTTCGATGGCAGCGGCAACGGCTCGGCGAACTTCGCGTCGGGCGAAACCGACACGTTCCAGAACATCTTCGCGGTCTACGGCTCGCAGGGCGATGACACGATCACGTCCACCGGCGCCGGCTTCTCCTGGCTCGAGGGCAGCGGCGGCGACGATACGCTGATCGGCTCGGGCAGCAGTGACACGATCGGCTTCTTCACCGCCTCGGTGGCGGTCAACTTCGTGCTCTCCGCAACCGGCGATGGCGTCTTCGACGGCGGCGATGAACTGGGCATCGACACCTACTTCGGCATCGAGCGCGTTGCGGGAACCCGCTTCAACGACACCCTGGAAGGCAACGATCTCGACAACCGGCTGACCGGTTTCCAGGGCGATGACGTTCTCATCGGCAACGGCGGCGCCGACCGCCTGGACGGCCGTGACGGCCAGGATCTGCTCGACGGTGGCGATGGCGATGATTCGCTGCTGGGCGGCAACGGCAACGACTCGCTCAGCGGCGGTGCCGGCAACGACTATCTCGAAGGCGATCAGGAAGGCCGCCCCCAGGCGACCGGCGACGACACCCTAGACGGCGGTGCGGGCGCGGACACGCTGGTCGGCGGCAACGGCGACGATGTCCTGATCGGCGGCGATGACAACGACACCCTGGCTGGTGGCGATGGTTTCGATGCCGCCGACTTCTCCGGCGCCGGCGGGGCCGTGTCGGTCGATCTGCAGGCCGGCACTGCCAGTGGCCAGGGCGGCGATGTTCTCAGCAGCATCGAGCGTGTGGTCGGCAGCGCCTTCGACGACACTCTGACCGGCGCTGCTGCGCCCGATGGTGAGTATCAGGAATTCCAGGGCGGCGCGGGCAATGACCTGATCACCGGCTCCTCGAACGACCTGATGGAAGACCTCGTCGACTACAGCGATGCCACGGGGGGCGTTACGGTCAACCTGGCCGCAGGCACCGCCAGCGGTGCTGGTGTCGGCAACGACACCCTGGTGGAGATTGACGGCGTCCGCGGTTCGGCCTTTGCCGATACCATCACCGGCGGCAACAACGACGAGTTCGAGCAGTTCATCGGCGGTGCCGGCAACGACGTCATCGACGGCGGCTCCGGCTTCGACGACGCCTTCTACCGCGAGGATCCCTTCGCCATCTCGGTGACGCTGACCGGCGACAACGCCTTCACCGTCATCGACGGCTTCGGCGATACCGACAGCCTGACCGGCATCGAGCGTCTGACGGGATCGCGTTATGACGACCTGTTCGATCTCTCGGCCAGCTTCAACGGTGTCATCCAGGTACGCGGCCGCGACGGCGCCGACACGGTGGACGGCTCGGGCGGCGAGGTTCTGGTGGTCTACAACCGCGCGCCCTCGGGTGTGACGGTTGACCTCGCGAACGGCTTCGCCGTCGATGGTTACGGCACCATCGACACCCTCGTCAGTGTCGAACATGCCCGGGGCTCCAGCCACGACGACACACTGATCGGCAACGGCGGCGACAACTTCCTGCGCGGCGATGGCGGCGACGATCTGCTGCAGGGCGGTGCCGGCAACGACACGCTGGATGCCCGCGACGGCGAGGACACGATCTTCGGTGGAACCGGCAACGACCAGATGGGCGGCGGCCGCGGCAACGACACGCTGTTCGGCGAGGACGGCGACGACACCGCGTTCTGGAATGCCGATGACGGCAACGACGTCATCGACGGCGGCGCGGGCAACGATACGCTGATCGCGCAAGGCGGCGCCGACAACGACACGGTTGTTGTTTCCGAGAACCTTTCCGGAAGCCTGGAGATCGTCGGAGGCAGCGACACCATCGTCGCATCGAACATCGAGCACGCGGTACTGAACACCGGTGCCGGCGACGACGACATCACCATCAACGACCTCTCCAGCCTGGTCCTCGTCAACGGCTCGCTGCGGGTCGAACTGGGCGACGGCGAGGATACGGCCGACGCATCCGCCGCGCCGTGGGGCGCAACCATCGACGGCGGCGCCGGCAACGACAGCCTGCTCGGCGGCTCGGGCGACGACACGCTGCTGGGCGGCAGCGGCAACGACACGCTGGAAGGCGGCGCGGGCAACGATGTCCTGATCGGCGGCGACGGCGACGATGTCGCCATCTTCCACATCGATGGCGATGGCGGCAGCTTCGGCCCCGGCACCGGCAGTTTCGACGGCGGCGCGGGCCAGGATACCGCGGGCCTGCTTGGTGGCTCGGGCAACGACACGATCATCGTCACCCGTGAGGGCGATACCAGCAGCAGCGTTGCCAGCAGCGAGAACCTTGGCGACTCGATCGTTGTGGCCGGCATCTACGGCAGTTCGACCATTCTGCTTCCACAGGGCGGCGGGGCGTTTTCGCAGAGCGGTCAGTACGCCTATGGCGATTTCGGCGATGTCGGACTTGCCGATCTGGATGGCGATGGCGATCTCGACATCTTCCTGGCTGGTGACGGCTACGCGAGCAGCGTTCTCTTCAACGACGGCACAGGCGGCTTTGATTCCAGCTATCAGCCTCTACCCACTGTGCATGCATCGCAGATTGCCTTGGGCGATCTGAACGGTGATGGCTTTACGGATGTCTTCCTTGCGATCGGCCCTGGAGGCGGATCGTACTCGTCGTCCTCCGACACGGTCCTGCTGAACGACGGCAACGGCAGTTTCACCGATAGCGGTCAGGGGCTCGGCGGCGGCTACAGCTATGGCGTGGCGCTGGCCGATCTCGACCACGACGGAGACCTTGATGCGGTGGTGGCGGGCGGCTTCAGCGGCTCCAACATTGTCTATCGCAACGATGGTGCGGGCAGCTTCAGCCAGATCCAGAGCTTGTATGGTTCCAACATCAGGGCGGTAGTCCTGGCCGATTTTGATGGCGATGGCTTCGACGACCTTTTCCTGGGCGGTGGTTCCTTCGGCTACGGCAGCCAGGTTCGGCTCAATCAGGGCAATGGGTCCTTTGGCTACACGCTGGATCAGTCGCTGCCCGCCTACTACGCCAATGCCGCGGCGGCGGGCGACATCGACGGCGACGGCGATCTCGACATCTTCCTCGTCGGCTCAGGCAGCGCCCATGTGCTGATCAACAACGGCGGCGGTTATTTCTCCTCCTACAACCAGTATCTGTACGGCAACATGCGTGATGTCGCCCTGGCCGATCTGGATGGCGACGGCGATCTCGATGCGGTTGTCGTCGGCGATTACACGCGGATCCTGTTCAACAACGGCACGTCGTTTTCCAACTACAGTATTGTTGGTGGTTACACCGATAGCCGCGGCGTCAGCGTCGGCGATATCCATGGCGCTCCCGAGGCGCTCTATTCTCTCAGCAGTGTCGAATACATCGTCATCGACGGCGGCGCGGGCAACGATATCCTCGACAGCGGTGCGGGCCTGGCCAGCCTGATGGGCGGCGACGGCGATGACATCCTGCGCGGCGGCTTTGGCCTGATGGCCATGGACGGTGGCGCCGGCAACGATATCGTCGAGGTTGGACCGACGGACGGTGTCTTCGTTCTCCGCGACAGCGGCTCGAGCGACGATGGGCTCGACCTGAGGGCTATCTCCGCTCAGCCGACAGCGTTTTCCTTCGAGCGCCTGGGCAATGGCATGCTGCTGATCGACAGCAACGAGAGTGCTGTCAACCAACCTGAGGAAGACCGTTTCCAGATCCAGATCGTCGATTTCGAGGAGGGTATTGCCGCCGGCTCCAACACCGGTTTCGAGGAGGTTGCCTTCTTCACGACCGGCACCGTCACCTTTGCCGAGGGCGGCACGGGCGGCGACGACCTGATCGTCGTTGCGTCACACAACATGGGTGCTTCCACGATCACGGGCGGGTTCGGCAATGATGTGATCTTCGCGGGCAACCGCGACGGGCAGCTCCTGTTTGGTGGCGCCGACGACGACATCATCGTGGGTTCGTCGTTCGCGGAGTCCATCTCGGGCGATGACGGTCAGGATACCCTGACCAATGGCGGTGGCGGCAACGATGTGATGTCGGGCGGCTCCAGCAGCGACACCTTCGAGATATCCGTGGCGACGTCCGAGCCGTTCACAGTGACGATCGTTGAAGCATTCGATTTCTTCTCGCAGGACAAGCTGTTCCTTGACGCTTCGTTCGATGTCGTCAGTGCCTCCAGCTCGGGCAACGATCTGATCCTGACCGATCACAGCGGCAACCAGGTGAACCTTGTCGACCAGATGAGCGGCAGCGCCATCGAGAAGTTCTTCTTCGGCGCGCTCTTCAATGCCGGTATCGGCAGCACCCTCTATGACTGGGCGACCGCGGGCGGCAGCGGCGGCAACGACTTCATCATGGGCAGCGCCTTTTCCGGTTCCCCTGTGAATGGCGGCTTCGGCGACGACCTCGTGCTTGCCGACGACGGCTACGGCTTTGCCACCCTTTCGGGCGGCGATGGTGATGACATCATCGGCGGCGGCCCCACGGCGACGGCGATGCTGATGGACGGCGGCAATGGTTTCGACATCGTCAGTTACCGCCACATGACCACGGGCGTGGTGGCAACGCTGGATGGCGGCGACGGCAACGGCACGGTCGACAAGGGCGCGACCAGCGACATTCTGCTGGGCATCGCCGGATTGCTGGGCGGTTTCGGCAACGACACGATCACGGGTTCGTCCGGCGACAACCTGCTCGCTGGCGGGGCCGGCAACGACGTGCTCAGCGGCGGCGCGGGCAACGACCTCTACATCGTCGCCACCGGCAACGGCAACGATGTGATCCTCGATAGCAGCGGCAATGATGTCCTGCGCATTCTCGAGGGCCAGAGCGATCATGCCGCACCGTTCGACTTCGATGCCTTCAACAACGGCAACGACCTGATCATCACCGACCGCACCGGCAGCCAGACCACGGTTTCCGGGCAATATGCCGGTGGCGCCATCGAGACGGTCGAGTTCAATGGCGAGGAACACTTCACCATCGGTCTGACGCCCTCGGTCGGGAACGACTTCATCGCGGGCCTGACGGGCAATGACACCGTCGACGGCGGTGACGGCAACGATGCTCTGTTCGGCCACGATGGCGATGATGTGCTCAATGGCGGCGCCGGCGATGACTATCTCAGCGGCGGAGCTGGTGACGATATCCTCGACGGCGGTGACGGCAGCGACCTTCTCGCGGGCGGTGCGGGCAACGACTCGCTGGTCGGCGGCGCGGGCAACGACGAACTCTTCGGCGGCGCGGGCAGCGACCTGCTGGCAGGCGGCAGCGGCGACGACATCTACGACTTCGACACCGAGAGCGGCCAGGACAATCTCATCCAGGATGCCTCGGGTTTCGACCGCATAGAGGTCGATGACAACGTCACCATGGGCACGGGCACGATCCGCAACGGCGACGATCTGCATCTGGAGTTCAACGGCGGCTCGGTCAGCGTCGATATCCAGGGCCAGTTCGCAGACACGCCGGTCGAGGCCTTTGTCATCGGCGGCATCGTCTATCGCATCGGTGCGACGACGACCTCGGGCACGCAGTTCGAAGGCGGGGATTCGGCGGACCTTCTGGTCGGCACCGACGGCAGCGATGACGTGCTCTTCGGTGGCGCCAACCGTGATCTGCTGCTGGGTGGCGGCGGCAACGATGTCCTTATCGGCGGCGCCAGCGACGACTTCCTGTCGGGCGGCGCGGGCAACGACGTGTTCCTCTACGAAAGCACCGATGACCTGCTGCAGGTCACGGTCAACGGCCAGCTCAGTTCGCTGTTCCCGGGTGGCGCGCCGATGGACACCATCGCCGACTTCACCCAGGGGCAGGACACGCTGTTGTTCGATGGCGGCGCATGGGCGGGCCTGGGCGGCGCGATCAGCGACGGCATCAACTTCTCGATCATCGCCGGTCCCTGGGACGGCACGAACGCCGGAACCAACAGTGCGTTCGGTAGCGGCAGTGCGGCGCTGATCTACTCGCAGGCCGACAGCGTGCTCTACTACGACGATAACGGCAGCACGGCGGGATATTTTGCCGTGGCGAGCATGGATCAGCCGGGCGTGGGGGATGTCCAGGCTCCGGGGACGGTACCCTGATCGGGCTGCGGGGGTTGCCGGACGGCGCTCCCAGACCGTGTGCTTTGTAACAACGACTTTAATAACTGTGTCTTTTCTTGCGCACTATGGGTGAAAGCTGGCTGATCGCGAGGCGAGTGATTGCCGCCACTGGCATTCCTGTGGAATCCATTAAAATAGAGACGTGTAATTGTTGAGCGCGTTTGCGGCCAGGCCGGAACGCTTGGTGCCTGCAGGCTTGGGATGCTGGCAGCACCAGCCATCGAGGGTAGACGATGGGCAGCACTGTTGGTTTCGTTGACGCATTAGGCGAATACGGCACAGAGGATGGGCTGACCGTTCTTACGGCGGTGCCCGGAAGCGACGCGATTTCCCTGGAGGGAAATACGTGGCTGCTGCGCGCTGCCTTTGAGCGTCATGGCGCGGACCTGCTGGCCGAGGGACAGGACGGCCAGCATCTGCTGATTCGCGACTACTTCGGCAGCACTGGGGTTCCCGATCTGGACCTGGGCGGTGGGGTCCTGCGCGGCGCTGTCGTGGAGCGCCTGGCTGGTCCTCTGGCGCCCGGGCAGAGCGCCCAGCTCGGCAGCTCCGACGTTTCGGCCATTGGCAGCGTGCAGTCTCTCACCGGCGAGGCCTGGGTGACGCGGGTGGACGGCACCCGCGTCCAGGCCATCGAAGGCAGCGCCATCCATCAGGGCGATGTCGTGGAGACGGGCAGCAATGGCGGCCTTGCCCTGACCTTTGTCGACGGCACCAGCCTTTCGCTGTCGGAAGGCGCCCGCATGGTCATTGACGAGCTGGTCTACAGCCCGTCCTCGGCCAGCAACAGTGCATCCTTCTCCCTGGTTCAGGGCCTTTTCGTCCTGGTCTCCGGCGATGTAGCCAAAAGCGGCGACATGACGGTCGAGACACCGGTGTCGACCATCGGCATCCGCGGCACCTCTGTCGCCATCCAGGCGGCAACCGAGGGCCTGCGCAACCTGATCACCCTGCTGCAGGATCCCGATGGCAACGTCGGCGTTGTAGAGGTGGCGACGGCCGTTGCCAGCGTCATCCTCAGCGCCATCGGCGAGACCACATCGGTGACCAGCGCCAATGAGGCGCCGACCGCGATCGAGGTGTTGACCTCGGCCGACGTCGAGAGCCTGTACCGGGCCGCGCTTGCCACCATGCAGACCATGCGCGGCTCCAGCCTGGGCATCACCTCCGGTGCCGAGGGCGACACGCCCGACAGCAGTCTGCCCGGCGATACGCCGCAGGACAGCGGCGAGACACCGCCGGAGCCGAGCGAGGCGGAGGTCGAGGCATTCTCGGCCGCCATCGTCGATCTGTTTGCGGCGCTGGCCGACGAGCTCGATGAGGAACTGGCCGAGGAGGAGCTCCCCGAAGACCTTCCAGAGGAAACGCCGCCCGCGACCTCGTCGACGATCCTTTCCCTGCCCGACAAGGAGCGGTTGCCGACGACGACAACCACGGCAACCACCACGCCCGCCAATGTTGCGCCCAAGGCCGTGGCCGACAGCGTGACGCTCAGCGAGACCGCCGCGGGCATTGCCATCGCCGTTCTGGCCAACGACACCGATGCCAATGGCGATGCCCTGACCATCGCGTCCATCGACACCACCGGGCTGCAGGGGGTGGCCAGCATCGTCAATGGCGAGATCTTCTATCAGTCCAACGGCGCCTTCGATTCCCTCAATGCCGGTGAGACCGCCATCGACACGCTCACCTACACCGTTTCGGACGGCAAGGGGGGCGCATCGACGGCGACGGTCACGGTCACGATCACCGGCGTCGATGATCCCCCGCCGCTCTCGGGCGACGTCACCACGATTTCGGAAGCCAACGGAGATACCTTCCTGCAGGGCAGCTTCCTGGAGCTGGGCGTGTCTGGCAACGGCACGCTGGGCACGAGTTCGGGGATTCCGGAGACGTTTGAATCCGGGGCGCACACCAGCAACTTCGGTCTTTCGTTCTTCTTCAACCTGGGCGGCATCGCTGACAGTTCGCCGACCTCGGGCGATGCCTTCCTGCCGGGCTCGCCCGTGGAGACCTTTTCGCTGGCCTTCACCGACGGCACGGGTTCGTTCCTTTCCAGCAACCACAATGCCGGCGGGTTCACCGGCATTCCGCTGGCCTTCGACTCGATCTCGGTCGGTGCGGATGGCACATCGGTGATCTCGGTCGGCGGCATCGCCGGGCGGCTGGGCCTTACCCAGCAGATCACGCTCGACGGCGAGGACAGCTACTACACCACGACGGTAACGCTCACGAACCTCACCGACAGCGCCATGAGCGGCATCCGCTACATGCGCAACAACGACCCCGACCAGGATGTCGACTTCGGCGGCTCCTTCAACACCCTCAACGATGTCCTTTCCAATCCCGGTGCGGGCCACATCGCGGCGGTCAATGCGCAGGGCATCACCGGTGGACAGAACGTGATGCTGCTGGCCGACCAGGCTGCACTCAACAACGCCAACAGTCTTGCGCCCGATACCATTGCGGTGCGTGCCTCGGCCTTCGGCTTCGAGAACACCAATCCCTTCGCCGCCTCGGCCTTTTCCAACCCGGCCGATCCCAATGGGGCCTCAGGGGACATCGGCATCAACATCGTCTTCGCCATCGACTCGCTGGGGGCCGGTCAGTCGGTGACCTTTAGCTGGGTCACGTCCGCCAACGGAACCACCGGGGGCGGTGACGTCATCATGGCCCTGCTCGGCCAGACGACGCTGGATGGCGCGGGCGGCGATGACCGCATCTATGCCAGCCAGGCCGCGGTCGAGGAAACCCTGTTCGGCGGCACCGGCGATGATGTTCTGGTCGGTCTCGGCGTCAGCGGCGGCACGGGGGATGTTCTCCTGGGCGGCGACGGCAACGACACCCTGTTCGGCAGCAGCGGCCACGACATTCTGGGTGGCGGTGCGGGGGCCGACATCTTCGTCTACGAGGACTCCGACGGGCTGCTGACGGTATCCGCGAACACGGCCTTCAGCGGTGCGGCGGGCGTCACCGACACGATCACGGACTTTGCCACGGGCACCGACAGCCTGCAGCTTCTGCAGTCCGCCTTCGCAGGCATGGCCCTGGGGGCGCTCACCAACGGCGTCAGCTTTTCGGTGATCGCCGGCTCGTACGACGGCACCAATGCCGGCATCAATCTCAACCATGGCCTGGGCCAGGCGAGCTTCATCTACTCCCAGACCGACCACACCCTGTTCTTCGACGGCAACGGCACCGGTGCCGGTTATCAGGCGGTCGCCGATGTCGCCCAACTCGCCGCCGGCGACATCGAGGTGGTCGCCAACGCCTGAGCGGGCAGGGGGCGTCAGCCGCCGAAGGCGACCGTCTTGCCGGGGTTGAGCAGACCCTTCGGGTCCAGCGCGTGTTTGAGCGTGGTCATCAGATCGCGCTCCACTTCGGACTTGTAGAGGTCCATCTGGCGCAGCCTCAGACGGCCGACACCGTGCTCGGCGCTGAACGAGCCGCCCATCTCCACGGCGAGCGTCTCGACCGCGTCGTTGATCGTGCGTTCCTGCTGCAGCAGGGCGGCAAGGCCGGCGGCGTCGCGCCCGGCCATGTTGAAGTGCAGGTTGCCGTCGCCCAGGTGGCCGAAGGCGATGACCAGGGCCTCAGGCGCCATCTTCTGCACCATGGGCGTGGCGGTCTCCAGGAACTCGGCGATGCGCGAGATCGGCACGGAGATGTCGTGCTTGATGCCGCCGCCGGAGATCACCTGGGCGTCGGGCATGTCCTCGCGGATCTGCCACAGCGCCTTGGCCTGGCCCTGGGATTCGGCGAGCACGGCGTCCAGCACCAGGCCGTCCTCGATGGCGGCGGCCAGCACGCTCTCGATATTGGCGCGCAGGCCATCGCCTTCCTCGCCCGAATTGGCCTCCATCAGCACGGCCGCCGGCACGGTCTCGCTCAAGGGATCGCGGTTGCGCGGCAGGTTGGTGAAGGTGAGGTCGAGCGCAGCGCGCACCATGTATTCGAAGCCGGTCACCTGGCCGCCTGTCGCGGCCTGGGCGCGGTTGAGCAGGGCCACGGCGGCCTTGCCGTCGGGCACGCCGATCCAGGTGGTCACGGTCTGGCGCGGCACCGGCCACAGCTTCAGCACGGCGCCGGTGATGATGCCCAGCGTGCCCTCGCTGCCCAGGAACAGCTGCTTGAGATCGTAGCCCGTGTTGTCCTTGCGCAGGCCCTTCAGGCCGTTCCAGATGCGCCCGTCGGCCAGCACCACTTCCAGGCCCAGGACATGCTCCTTGGCGTTGCCGAAGCGCAGCACGTTGGTGCCGCCGGCATTGGTCGAGAGGTTGCCGCCGATACGGCAGCTGCCCTCGGCGGCCAGACTCAGGGGATAGACGCGGTCGTGTTCGGCCGCGGCGGCCTGGACATCGGCCAGGATGCAGCCGGCATCGACCGTGATCGTGTTGTTGGCCGGATCCACCGCGCGGATCGTGTTCATGCGGTTGAGGCTGAGCACGATGTCGTCGCCGCTGTTGCGCGGCACGCTGCCGCCCACCAGGCCCGTGTTGCCCGACTGCGGCACGATGCCCACGCCGGCTTCCGCGCACAGGGCGACGACCGCGGCGACCTCTTCGGTCGAGGACGGGCGCAACACCAGCGGCGTGCGACCGGGCCAGCGCTTGCGCCAGTCCCTGGTGTAGGCCTCGGTATCCGGGCCCTCGGCCAGCCAGCCTTCGGGGCCGACCGCTTCCTTGAGCCTTGCGAGAAGAGCGGGGTTGTCTGCCGCACCCTGACGGGCGGCTTGTTCTTGTTCTGCCATGCCGGATCGTAACCCGCCTGCTGCGCCGATCAATGGTCCGCTGCGGCCCGTGTCAGGCGATCGCGGATCGCCACGGCCAGGCCGTCGCCGGGAATGGGCACCACGGCGATGGCGGCGATACCGGGCTGATCGAGGTCGTGAAGCATGGCAAAGAGATTCGCAGCTGCCTCCCGCAGGTCGCCCGATGTGCTGAGGTTGCGGCTGGCCGCCCCGCCCTGGGGCATGTCGGCGCCAAAGCCCAGGATCGCCTCGTCCGGACGGACGTATGCGGCATTGAGGCGCACGGGGCAGCGCGGCGCATAGTGGCTGGCAAGCATGCCTGGCGCGCGGATCGCCGCGCCTGCGTCAGCGGCGGCCACGGGGCCGATGTGCGCTGCCATCTCCTCGGCGGTGATCGCTCCGGCGCGCAGCAGCCCGGCGGTCTCACCGGAAAGGTCGATGACCGTGGATTCCAGGCCCACGGCGCAGGGGCCGCCGTCCAGCACCAGGAGATCGGCATCGCCAAAGCCCTGAGCGACGTGCGCAGCGGTGGTCGGGCTGAGATAGCCGGAGGGATTGGCGCTGGGTGCGGCGATGGGCAGGCCGCAGGCTTCCAGCACCGCCCGCGCTACCGGGTGGGCGGGAACCCGCAAGGCCACCGTGTCGAGCCCCGCGCTGACCAGTTCGGACAGGGGCGAATCCTCCCGCCGTTTCACCACCATGGTCAGCGGGCCCGGCCAGAACGCCTCGGCCAGCGCCAGCGCACGGTGGTCCAGCACGCCGTGTTTCTGCGCGGCGCCGGTATCGGGCAGGTGCACGATCAGGGGGTTGAAGTGGGGGCGGCCCTTCAGTTCGAAAATGGCCGCCACGGCGCGCCCGTTGGTGGCGTCGGCGGCAAGGCCATAGACGGTCTCGGTGGGGAAGGCGACCAGCCCGCCCTCTGCCAGCCGCCGGGCGGCCAGCGCAATGGCCCCGGTATCGGCGGGGCGCACGTCCATTCAGGCGTCCCGGCCGCGCGCGATGAAGGAGGGGTTGTCGCGCCCGGCCTTGCCGTAGCGCAGTTCCTCGCCTTCGACCGTGCGGACGCTGCCGCCTGCCGCGCGCAGCACGGCATGGCCCGCGCCGGTATCCCATTCCATGGTGCGTCCGAAGCGGGGATAGAGATCCGCCGCGCCCTCGGCGACCAGGCAGAACTTCAGCGAGCTGCCGCCCACGGCCTCGCCCGCGACCTTCACGGTCTTGAGGAAGTCGTCGGTCGCGCTGTCGCGGTGCGAGCGGCTGACCGCCACGATCAGCCCCTCGACGGGGGCGGGGCGGGCGGCGATGGACTCCTCGGCTTCGCCGTCGCGGCGACGCCAGGCGGTCTTGCCGTCCGTGGCATAGAGCAGGCCCTTGGCCGGCGCGCCGACGACACCGATGGTCGGTTTGCCGTCTTCGACCAGGGCGATGTTGACGGTGAATTCACCGTTCTTGCTGAGGAATTCCTTCGTGCCGTCGAGGGGATCGACCAGCCAGAAGCGGCTGCCGACGCTCTCGGGGGCATCGCCGCGCGAGGCCTCTTCTTCGGCCAGCACGGGAATGTCGGGGGTCAGGCGGCGCAGCCCGGCCAGAATGATCTTCTCGGCGGCTTCGTCGGCCGCGGTCACGGGGGAGCGGTCGTCCTTCTGGCGCGCATCGACCTTGCCGTAGAGCGCCATGATCGCCGCACCGGCCTCGTCGGCCAGCGCGATCAGTTCGCGGATCAGCATCGGGTCGGTCGCGGGCATGGCACGTCCTTCAAACGGCAGGGGCGGGCCGTCTGATAGCCGCGCGGGCGTCATGATACAAGGGCGCGCCATCCTGCGGACCACACACTCTGGCCGCTTCCGCTGCCTTCGACTAGGCTGTGCCGCCATGAAGCTTCGCCGCCTCCTCGCTCCCCTGATTGCCTGCGTTCTGCTGAGCGCGGCTGCGCCGTTGCACGCGCAGGACGAGACCGGCGAGACCTTGCTGGATCGCCTGCGCGAGCTTGAGGCCAGCCGTCAGGCCGTGATCATGCCTTTGAACGGCGCCCTGGACCCGATTGAGGAGGCGCAGCCGGAGCCGCCGCCTGCGCCCGAGACGCCCGCTGTGGAGACGCTGCCCCAGAACGACGCCGATAGCCTCGCCACACCGCCCCTGGAAGGCGAGGCGCCGGGTGCCGATTCGCCTCTCAATACGGCCGTCGAACCGTCGCTGGCCGATGCTGCGGTCCAGACGCTGCCCGATGACGGCGCCATGGATGGCACCCCGGATGCAGAGCCGGTGATCGACGTGCCGGTCGCCGCAGAGGATGATGCGGCTGCCGCCATGCTCCCCGATCTCGACAGCATCGACGGCGTTGTGGTCGCCGAACTCGGCAATCCCGATTCCATCGGCCCTTATCGCCTGTGGCTGGCCTCGTTCCGCACGGTGCGCGAGGCCCAGGCGGGCTGGCAGCAACTGGCCAAGGACAACCGCGATGTCCTGGGCGACCTGCTGCCGGTCATCGTGATGAAGGAGCTGGGCGGCGACAGCGGCACCTTCTTCCGCCTCCAGGCCGGTCCGTTGGCCGATGAGGCGCAGGCGCAGGCCCGTTGCGAGACGCTCAAGTCACGCACGCTTTACTGCGCGATCCTCGGCCCCGAGGGCGGCTGACCCAGGCTTCTCAGATCGCGCAGCCGATCTTCAGGCCGTCGTAGACGGCTTCCTCGGCGGTGCGCGGAGCCAGGCAGTCGCCGACCATGTGCATCTCTCCGTCCCAGTCCTCCAGGGCGTCGATCAGCCCGGTCTCGGAGGTGTGGCCCAGCGCCGTCACCACCGTGTCGATGCCGTCCAGGATGATCGGTTCGCCGCTGGTGATGTGCTGGAAATAGGCGCTCTCGGCGTCGGCGCCGAACAGGCGGGCGTAGGGGATGACTTTCACCCCCAACTTCTGCAGGGTCGCGGCCCAGTGGTCGCGCACGTACATCTGGATCGTCTGGCCGGGCATGTAGCCGTCCACGGCCAGGGTCACCTCGCAGCCGTTGCGCGCCAGCATCTCGGCAAGGCCCAGGCCGATCCAGTCGCAACGCCAGTCGGCGATGGCGACCCGGCCGCCGACATTGGCCTCGCCCTTGATCACGGCCCATGCCTCCACCAGGTGCGCTTCCTCGGCGCCCTCGATCTCCACCGGCGCGGGCCGCGCACCCGTGGCGACGATCACCGCATCGGGCGCCTCGCGTTCGATCAGTGCCCGGTCGACGGCGGTGTTGCGCCGCACGGTGACGCCCGCCAGCTCCATCTCGCGCGTCAGGTTGGTGACGATGCCGCCGAATTCGGCGCGCCCGGGCAGGGCCTGGGCGAGCAGGGCCTGGCCGCCGAGCTGGGCCGCGGCCTCGCACAGGATCACCTCGTGGCCGCGCTCGGCTGCCACGGCCGCGGCCTTCATGCCGCCGGGCCCGCCGCCGGCAACCAGCACCTTCTTGCGCTTCGATGCGGTCTTGCGTGTGCCATAGACCACCTCCCGTCCGGTCTCGGGATGCTGGATGCAGGAGATCGGTGTGCCCAGGGTG
>CALLQH010000186.1 GCA_938014945.1 uncultured bacterium
GTGCAGCGGATCGGCACGCTGGCCTTGGCCGCACCACGGCAGATGTTGCAGCCGATGCACTCGCGGATGTCCTCGGGCCGTCCTTCCTCGATCTTCAGCGGCAGGAAGGGATCGGCGATGGAGGGGCGGGCGGCGCCGATGAGATCGAGCACGCCGCGCCTGATGAGGCTCACCATGGCGTCGGGGCTGGTGTAACGGCCCACGCCCACCACGGGCTTGCTGGTCAGCGGCTTCACCCACTTCTGGTGCGGCTCCTGGAAGCCCTCCTCGAAGAAGCGGCTGCTGCCGGAGTCGGTGCGGTAGTCGGCGACGTTGACGTCCCACAGGTCGGGCAGCTCGGCGAGCATCTCGACGACCTCGCGGCCCTCCTGGTCGCTCTCGATGCCGAGGCTGCCGGAGAGTTCGTCCATGGAGAAGCGCACGACGACGGCGCAGGTGTCGCCGATGGCCTCTTTGGTATCGATGATCATCTCGCGGAACAGGCGCACCCGGTTTTCCAGGCTGCCGCCGTATTCGTCGCCGCGCCGGTTGAAGCGGCGGCTGATGAACTGCGCGGGAAGATAGCTGTGGCCGCCGTAGACATAGACGATGTCGAAGCCGGCGCGCCTGGCGCGCCTTGCGGCATCGACCTGCCAGCGGCGCAGCTCGGCGATGTCGCTCTTGTCCATGGTGCGCGCGTGGATCGGCGCGGGATAGGCGATCGGCCGGCCGCTGGCGGCAATCGGCACCTCGCGGGTCATGCGCACCCAGGAGTAGAGCCCGCCGTGCCAGAGCTGGGTGCCCGCCAGCGCGCCGTGCTCGTGGATGGCGTCGGCCGTGACGGACATGGTGCGCACGTCATCTTCGTCCCACAGGCTGCAGCTGGGGAAGGGCGCATCGTCCGACGTCGGGTGGATCGAGGTGAACTCGGTGTTGACCACGCCCCAGCCGCCCTCGGCCTTGACGCCGCGCATGGCGGCAAGCGTGGCCGGGCGGTCGTAGCCCATGCCGGTGCAGTGGGGCACCTGGTAGAAACGGTTGCGGGCCGTGACGGGCCCGATCTTCACCGGCTCGAACAGGATGTCGTAACGCGGGTCGCGGCTCATGGAGCCTCGCGTCGGGTCGGGCAGTCGGTGTGGGGGCTGGCTGGATACATGCTGGCTGGGTCCGGTGGCCGAGTCTTAGTATAATTCGTTTTAGTGAGGCAATACGTAATTGAAGCAGACAGGTGCGAGCCGCTTCAGCCGCCCGGCTTGTGGGGCACGGCGACCCAGACGAACTCGGCCTCCTGGCTGCCCCGGTTGACCAGGCGGTAGGGCGTGCGCGCGGGCACATAGAAGGCGTCGCCCGCGGCGAGATCGATGGTCTCGCCGTCGATCTCCAGGGTCATCGCACCCTCGCGCGTCAGGCCGATGAAGCCGAACTCCACCTTCTCGGGCGCCTTGCCGCTGCCGCCGCCGATGCGGAACCGGGTGATGCCGAGACCCATGTTGGCGTAACTCGCCGGCGTGGCGAGGAAATCGTCCATGCCCAGATACTCGGTGGTGCCGTGGCTGGTCGGCGCGCGCGGACGGCGGCGCTCCTTCCTCAGCACATAACGCTTCTCCGCGCTCTCGCCGTCGTCATCCTCGTCGCCGGCGCGGAACAGCCAGGCCAGCGGCACGTCCAGCGCATCGGAAAGGTCCTGCAGGGTGGTGAGCGAGGCGCGCGAGAGGCCGCGCTCGATCTGGCTGATGAAGCCGATCGTCTTGCCGGTGCGTTCGGCCAGATCCTTCATGGTCATGCCGCGCAGGCGGCGCAGGGTGCGGATCTCCTGGCCGATCTGGGCGAGCATGGCGTTGCGTTCCTCCACGCCCGCGCCCCTGTCGCCGTCGGCGGCGGTCACAGGTGGTCGCGCGGGATGGTCTCGTCCCACGTCCGCGTCAGGATGGACTGGCCGTTCTCGAAGGCTTCGAGGCTCGCCTCGATGCGGAAATTTGTCGCATCGCAGGAGAAGGCGAGATTGGCCTCTGTACGCACGTCGAAGCCCTCGCGCCGGGCATAGGCGTGGCGCACCATGACGATCCTGGCGCTCGCCGGATCGCCCTCGGTGATCGTGTAGGTCTCGGTGCCGCGCTTGCCCACGACAAGACCGATGTCCTCGATGCGGGTGAGGCCCGTGTCCTCGATGTGGTGCAGCGTTAAGGCCCCGCTCGCCATGTCGCGGGCGAGCGTGCGCGTGCTCTCGCCCTCGGCCAGCCGCGTCGAGGCATAGGGCGGGCTCATCTCCGGCTTGCCGAACGTGGGCAGGTCCTTGTCGGCCGATGCATCGCCGCGCAGGGGCAGGTCCAGAGCCGAGCCTGCGGTCTCCAGTGTCATCGTCACCGGCTCCGGCGCGGGCCAGGCCATCGGCCAGTAGCTTGTGGAGATCGCCAGGCGAATGCGCCGCCCCCTGGCGAAGCGGTAGGCGACGGCGTTGAGGTCGAGGGCAATCTCCACCGTTTCGCCCGGCACCATGGGTTCCGGGCGCTCATGGCTCTTGCGGTGGGAAAGGTTGAGCAGGCCGAAGGTGACGCGGCTGGAATGGCCGTCCGGCGTCACCTCGTTGAGGCGGACCGCGATCATCGCCTGGGGCTTGTCGACCGCCAGCCGCAGGCGCACCACGGGCGTGCCCAGAACGGTGAGGTCCTCCTCAAGCGGCGCGGTCTCGAAGCACAGGGAGAGCGCATCGTCGGCGCGCTGGTCGGACTGGTATTCCGGGCCCACGCCGCCGCCGTCGCGCGGGCACCACTCGCCGCCCGCCATGCCGCAGGAAAGCGGCGAGCTGTGATGGAAGGTGGCTGCCGCACCATCGCCACCCAGGGTGCCTTCCCCCAGGGCCAGCGTCTTTACCGGTCCGGACGGCGGCCAGGCTCGCTCGCCGATCCAGTGGCCGCCCACGGCAAAGTCCATGGCGTGGGCGTGCAGGTCCTGCTGCATCCACAGGGAAAGGGCGGGTTCGCGGTCGACGCCGTTGTCGATGTCCTTCAGCCAGCGGTCCCACCAGCGCAGGGCTTCCTGCAGGAACCCCATGGCCGGGCCCGGCGTGCCGAAGTGGGGATAGACGTGGGTCCACGGCCCGATCAGCGCCTTCTTCGGCGCCTTCAGATGGGTCATCAGGCGCAGCAGGGCGTTGGAATAACCGTCGGTCCAGCCGCCCACGACGCAGGTCGCGGCCTCGATGGCGCTGAAGTCCTCCGCCACCGAGCCGTGTTTCCAGAAGCCGTCGCGCCGCTGGTGGCGCGTCCATTCGATCAGCGGATTGCCGGACTTTTCCAGCCGCTCCTGCCACAGGGCGCGCCAGTCCTCGCCCCGGCCTGTCGGCTCGGGCCAGCGCGAGACGAGCGCAAAGAGGCCGCTGCCCCAGGAGATGCCGTCGGAAAGCAGGCAGCCGCCCATGAAATGCACGTCGTCGGCATAACGGTCGTCGACCGCGCAATTGGGCATGATCGCCTTCAGCGCGGGCGGGCGCAGGGCGGCGACCTGCAGGCAGGCAAAGCCGCCCCAGGAAATGCCGATCATGCCCACCTTGCCGCTCGACCAGGGCTGCTCGGCGAGGAAAGCGATGGCTTCGCAGATGTCGGCCTGTTCCTGCGCGGTGTATTCGTCCATCAGCACGCCGTCGCTGTCGCCCGAACCGCGGATGTCGAGGCGCACGCAGGCATAACCATGCCCCGCCCACCAGGGGTGCGTCAGCACGTCGCCCAGTACCGTGCCGTCACGCCGCCGGTAGGGGATCGATTCCAGGATCACCGGCACGGGGTCGTCCTCGGCGTCCTCGGGCAGCCAGACGCGCGCGGCCAGCTTCGCGCCGTCGCGCATGGGGATCCAGAGGATCGGAATCTCGCGCACCCTGCGCGGAAAGTCGTGGCGGATCGCGGGTTCGGTCATGGCACCTTGCAACATGGCAAGGGCCGGAAGCGCGCTTGCCGCCGGCCCGTGTCCCGCCATGCTAGGTCGCAGGGCAGGGGGCATCAAGCGGAGGTGGCGGCTATTGCGCCGTGACGCACATGGGCTCGAAAAACCAAAGCTCGCCGTCTGCCCATTCGATCTTCTCAGTCGGCACCTTCGGGTCCGCGCAAGGCAGCCAGTACACATAACCATCGCAGGAGCCTGGCGAGAAGGAAGCGCCCGCAGGAATCAACTCCCGTTCGCTGCTGCCACCCTGACAGCTGGCCAGAGCACCCTCCCCGCTGCAACAGACACGCACGTTCACATCGAAACTGCACTGGTTGACCAGGCGGATGCCGCGCGCATAACCGCGTGTATCAATACAGCGGTCGGCGTCCTGAGCCATGCTGTGGCCTGACGTTGCGGCAAGCAGCGCAAGGCCGGTAACAGCGGAAACCAGACTCCATTGCATGTGAACTCCCCCAAGTTCCGTCTTGCCGGCTTGCACGCAAAACGCGAAACAGCGACATATACGACCTACCTTAGAGAAGGAGCGTCGTGGTGCAACCGCAACCTGCGGCGGGTGGCTCTCGCCTTGCCCGGCGTGGGCTGCTATGGCGAAGCCAGGCAGCGGAGCACGACGATGACGGCAGGCGGTTTCGAGATGGACGGCGCGGCGTTCCGCGCGGCAGGGCACGATCTGGTGGAGCGCATCGCCGACTGGCTCGAGGGCCTGCGCGAGACGCCGGTCGCGCCCGCCACGACCCCTGCGGCCATCGCCGAAGCCCGCGGCCACGGCGGCCTGCCGGAGACGGGCACGGACCCCGCCGTGTTGCTTGCCCGCGCCTTCGACCTTCTGGCTCCGGCGACCTGTCTCAACGCCCATCCGCGCATGTGGGGTTACATCACGGGTTCGCCCGCTCCCGTCGGGGCGCTGGCCGACCTGCTGGCCGCCGCCATCAACCCCAATGTCGCGGGCTGGAACGGCGCGCCCATGGCGACCGCCATCGAGGAGCAGGCCGTCGCCTGGCTTGGCGAGCTGCTGGGTTATCCCGCCGGCGGCGGACTGTTCACCAGCGGCGGCAATGCCGCGAACCTGACCTGCGTCGCCACGGCCCGCCATGCCCTGGGCGGCGATGCCATCCGGCGCGACGGCCTCGCCGGCCGTCGCCTGACGCTCTATGCCACCGGCGAATGCCACGCCTGGATCGAAAAGACGGCCGACCTGCTGGGCCTGGGCATGGGTGCGATCCGTCGCGTGCCGACCGACGGCAGCGCGCGCATGGATGTCGCCGCCGCAGCCGCCATGATCGCCGCCGACCGTGCCGCGGGCATGGAGCCCTTCCTCATCGTCGGCACGGCGGGCACGACCGCCGTCGGCGCGGTCGATCCGCTGCCCGCCATCGCCGATCTGGCGCAGCAAGAGGGCCTGTGGTTCCACGTCGACGGCTGCTACGGCGCGCCCGCGGCCTGCCTGCCCGATGCGTCCGCCGACCTGCTCGGTCTGCGGCGGGCCGATTCCCTGGCGGTCGATGCCCACAAGTGGCTCTACGTGCCGCTCGAAGCGGGCTGCGCCCTGGTGCGCGACGGCGCGCGCCTGAAGGCGGCCTTTTCCACCCACCCCAGCTACTACGCGCTGACCGGCGGCGAGGAGGTCACGGATTACTACGCCTGGGGGCCGCAGAACTCGCGCGGTTTCCGCGCGCTCAAGGTCTGGCTCGCCCTGCAGCAGGCCGGACGGGAAGGCTACCGGGAGGCCATCGCCCGCAACATCGCCCAGGCGCGCCTGATGTATGCGGCGGCGCAGGAAGCACCCGATTTCGAGGCGGGGCTCTGCTCCCTCTCCATCGCCACCTTCCGTTATGTCCCGGCCGATCTGATGAGCCGTCGCGGCGAGCCCGCCGTCGCGGCCTGGCTCGACCGGCTGAACGGCGCGCTGATGGGCGCGGTGCAGCGTTCGGGCGATCTCTATCTTTCCAACGCCGTCATCGGCGGCGCGATGTACCTGCGCGCCTGCATCGTCAATTTCCGCACCAGCAACGAGGATGCCCGCTCGGTGCCCGCGCGGGTGCGCGCCATTGCCGAACCGCTGGCCGCAGCGATGCGGGCGGAACTGGCCGCATGATGCGCCTGCTGCCCGTCCTGCTTGTGCTCTGCCTCGTGCGCCCGCTGCTGGCGCAGGACGCGCCGATCCAGCTGCCGGGCATCAAGGGCGACGACAACCGCGTCATCGTCGAGAGCCTGGAATGGCCCTGGAGCGCTGTGGTCAAGGTCAACCGCCGCACGGGCGGCTACTGCACGGGTGTGCTGGTCGCACCTGACAAGGTGCTGACTGCGGCCCATTGCCTGTGGCTCTCGCGTACGAACCACTGGCTGACGCCCGATGCGCTGCATGTCGTCGTCAACTACCGGCGCGGCGACTGGACCGACGATGCCCCGGTCGTCTCCTACATCATGGGCCCCGATCCCGACCTGCCGCGCGAGGGCGACAACGCGAAGCTGCCGCTCGACTGGGCCGTGCTCACGGTGGCCAAGCCGCTCGGCCAGCCGATCCCGCTCGCCGCGCCGGGCACGGAAACCGCCGGTCCCGGCGAAGCCATGATGCAGGCCGGCTTCAGCCAGGATTCGCGCCACGTGCCGACCATGAACCGGGCCTGCCACATCGTCGCCATGGTGCGCGGCGGCGAGCTGTTCCTGCACGATTGCGATGCCGTGCACGGCGACTCCGGCTCGCCACTGATGATCGCGGCACCCGACGGCAGCGTCCGCCTCGTCGGCATCCACAGCGCCACGGTCAACCAGAACGGTACGGTGCTGGGCGCGGCCGTCTCCGCGCAG
>CALLQH010000187.1 GCA_938014945.1 uncultured bacterium
CCTGATGCCGGGCGGGCGCGCCTTCACGGTGCGCAGCGTCAAGCGCTTCGATCCCCAATGCGGACTGCTGGAGTGCCTGGGCCACGGCATCGTCATGGAGCTCGATCTGGAGGCGCAGGCCGATGTCCTGCACTTCACCAGCCGCGCCTACGCCTTCCATGCCGGCGGCCTGCACATCCGCCTGCCGCGCGCCCTGTGGCCGGGCCGCACGCGCGTCAGCCACCGCGAACTGGGCGGCGGCCGTTTCCGCTTCACGCTCTCCATCGTCCATCCCTGGTTCGGCGAACTGGTGTTCCAGGAAGGCGACTTCTTCGAACGGGAGGACCGGCCATGAACACCGTGCTGATACTCGCCGCCATCCAGGGGCTGGTCGGCGCCTTCGACCTTGCCTTCCACCACGAGTTCACCGAACGGCTGACCTGGAAGACCGGCACGGGCCGGGAGCTTGGCCTCCATGCCGCACGCAATGCGCTTTATGCCGTCATCTTCCTGGTGCTCGCCTGGGTCGAGCCGCACGGCTGGTGGGTCGCCGTCCTTGTCGCCGTACTCGCCGCGGAGGTGGCGATCACCCTTGCCGACTTCATCGTCGAGGACCGCACCCGGCTGCTGCCGGAGAGCGAGCGCATCATCCACACCCTGCTGGCGGTGAGCTACGGCGCCTTCCTTGCCCTGCTCGTGCCCCATCTTGCCGCATGGGCCGGTGAGGCCGGCGGCCTCGTGCTGGTCGAGCGCGGCCTATGGTCGGTGCTCTTCACCGTCTTCGCGCTCGGTGTCGGCCTGTGGGCCCTGCGCGATGCTTCCCGCGCACACGCCGTTGCCTCCCCGGCGTTGCCCGCGGCGCCGCTCGTCACCCCGTTCCTGCCTTCCCCCATGCGGGTTCTGGTGACGGGCGGCACGGGTTTTATCGGCAGCCGCCTGGTCGCCGCCCTTGTGGAAGCGGGACACCACGTCACGGTGCTGACACGCGATCCCCGCAAGGCGCGCGATCTCGCCATGCCGGTCACGGTGGCGACCACGCCCGACAGCCTGCCCGACGACACGGTGTTCGACGCCGTCGTCAATCTGGCCGGCGCCTCGGTCGCCGGCGGACGCTGGAGCGCGCGGCGCAAGGCCGTGCTGCGCGCCAGCCGGATCGACACGACGCGCGACCTCATCCACCTCATGGGACGCCTGCAGACCAGGCCGCACGTGCTGGTCTCGGCCTCGGCGACCGGCTTCTACGGCACGGACCACGACATGCCGGTGAGCGAGGAAAGCCCCCATGCGCCTGGTTTCGCCCACGAGCTCTGCGCGGCGCGCGAGGCCGAGGCGCGCAAGGCCTGCCGTTTCGGCGTGCGGGTGGTCGAGCTGCGCTTCGGCCTGGTGCTTGCCGCCCACGGCGGGCCGCTGGGCGCCATGATGCCGGCCTTCGAGTTCGGCCTGGGCGCACGCCTGGGCAGCGGACGCCAGTGGATGCCCTGGCTGCATCTGGACGATGCCGTGCGGATGATCGCCTTCGCCATCGCCCGCGAGGACCTGCGCGGCCCCTTCAACGCCGTCGCGCCGGAACCGGTGCGCAATGCCGACTTCTCCAGCGCCCTCGCAGGCGCGCTGCACCGGCCCTGCCTCTTTGCCCTGCCCGCTGCCCTGATCCGCGGCCTGCTGGGCGAGATGGGCCAGGAGCTGTTGCTCGCCAGCCGCCGCGCCGTGCCGATGCGCCTGCAACAGGCCGGCTTCGACTTCCTGGCGCCGACCCTGGAACAGGCGCTTGCCCGCAGCCTGGGAGCAACCCGGCAGGAGGCACCCGCCACCAGCGGGGACGCCCTGCCGCAGCTCGATGTTGTCCGCTAGAGCTGCTTCACCAGTTCGTCGGCGTGGTCGCGGCAGAACTGGGCGAAGGTGATGGGCTGGCGGTTGAGCGCCTCCTGCACGCCCAGCGCCAGCTCCGCCTTGCTGTTGCTGCGGATGCTTTCGTAGAGCTGGAGGATGAGCGCGATGTACCACTCTTCGTTGCCCTCCGCGCGCATCTTGGCGGCGTAATCCTCCGGGCTCATGTCGTGGTACTCGAAGGTGCGGCCCGTGGCGGCCGACATGTCGCGGGCAAGGTCGCCGTAGGTCAGCGGCCTGCCGCCGGTGAGTTCGTAGGTCTGGCCCAGGTGATCGCCGCCGTCGATCAGCGAAGCCACCGCAACGGCGGCGATGTCACGGGTGTCGATCCAGGGGATGCGGCCCTCCCCGCCCGGCACGGCGATGACGCCGCCGGGGGCGTATTCCGTCATCATCTGCATGAACCAGGTCGGGCGCAGATGGGTCCAGCCGATCTCGGATTCCTCCAGCGCCTTTTCGCGCAGACCGTGCCTGCGCGTCAGGTCAGAGGACGAGCTGGCATCGGCCGAACGGGCCGAAAGGCGCACGATATGCTGCAGCCTGTGTTCCAGCGCGGCCTTGAGGAAGGTCTCGAAGGCCGCGACCGATTCCTCGCCGTCGCTGGTGGCGACATAGGCGCTTTCGATGCCGCGCATCGCCGGGGCGAGCGAATCGGCATTGGCGATGTCGCCGACGAAGAGGGTGACGCCGTCGCGCTTGAGCACCGGCACCCTGGCCTCGCTGCGCACCAGGGCGCGCACGCTGTGGCCGGCGTCCAGAAGCTGGGCGACCACTTCCTTGCCGACATGGCCATTGCCGCCCACCACCAGAAATTCGCTCATCTTCGATCCTTTCGCGTTGCGCTTTGGAGGCTATCATCCCCGCAGCCTGCAGGCAGCGGCAACAGGAGAGCGCCCCGATGCTGAAACGATTCACGACCGGCTTCCTCGAAGCGGGCGCAGCGCTCGACGCACCCGCCGACAACGGCGCCTACCTGCCGACAGAAAACGCGCTGGCGGCGCCGCCGTTCGAGGGCACCCTGCATCTGGCAGGCGCGATGCTGACCACCGACACGCCAGCGCTGGCCGGCCCGTTCCGCCTGGCGGGCGATCCCCGCCGCTTTCCGGCGGTCGCGCTGGCCTTCACCAGCAGCGGCGATGCGCTGGTGCCGGTGCAAACGGGTCTCCACCGCCAACCTGATGCGGCAAGCTACTGGGATGTCATGGTGGGCAGCGGGTGCATCTGGCGCGAGGAGGCCGACGGCGGCTGGAATCGGGCCGCCTTCCCCCTGCATCTCTCCAACGCCCACGAGAACGAATCCCATCACCTGGTCGCCACCTTCCTGTGGCGCGACGGCAAGATGAGCGACCTGGTGGTGCAGAAGATCACCCAGACCCAGCCGGACCACCTGCCCGATGTCTTCGGCCTGTGGGGCCGCGTGCCCGCGCGGCTGGAGACCGGCGCCGTGAGCGGCGCGGCAGCGGCACGCGCGCGCCACGAGGCCGATGCCGCCGAGGCGCTGCCGGTCCGCGCCATCGGCGAGCTTTCCGGCCGCGTCGATCCCGCGCTGATCGCCGCCCTGGGCGAGGGCTTCGGCGCGGCCACCGAGATCGTTTCCGGTCTTGTCGTCGACGGCGTGATCTATGCAACGTCGATGCAGGTCGCCCACGGCGCGGCACCCTTCCCGCGCGCCATGCGCTTCGGTCTGTGGTCGGCGACCAAGGCGGCCTTCGGCACCACGGCCCTGCTGCGTCTGGCCGTGCATCTGGGGCCGCAGGTCGCCCGGACGCGCATTGCCGATGCCCTGGAGATCGGTGCGGATCACGACGGCTGGGCCAGTGTCACCATCAAGGACTGCCTCAACATGGCGAGCGGCATCGGCACCGCCGGGCAGGAGGCCGAACCCTTCGATATCTATGCCGACAACCTGACCGAGCCGGAGAATGCGCAGGCGCAGGGCGACGGCCCCGACTCCTACCGCGCCTATCAGGCCTGGTATGCCGCAGAGAGTTGCAACGACAAGCTCGCGCGCGCCTTCGCCTGCCCCTCCTATCCCTGGGGGCCTGGCGAGGTGGCGCGTTACCGCGACCAGGATCTGTTCATGGCCGGTGTCGCCATGGACGCGCTGTGGAAGCGCCATGCCGGGCCCGATGCCGATCTCTTCGAGATGGTCGCACGCGAGGTCTATGAACCGATCGGCATCCGCGGTGCCGATGTTGCCCGCACGAAGGAGACCGACGGCAGGCCGGGCCTGCCGCTCACCGCCTTCGGTCTGTTCCTGGGGCTCGACGACATCGCCAGGCTGGGCACGCTGATCGCCGGTGGCGGCATCCACAAGGGCGAGCGTCTGCTCTGCCCCCGCCTGCTGGCCGACGCCACGGACGGCGATGCCGCCAAGGGTCTGCCCACCGGCACGACGACGACCGACGGCGAGGTGACCTATCGGCTGGCCTACTGGCAGCTTCCCTATCGCGCCCGCAGCGGACGCCTGGTGCGCGTGCCCTCGATGCGCGGTTACGGCGGCAACATCATCCAGCCGCTGTGGAACGGCATCACCTGCTTCCGCCTCGCCCACGATCCGGCCGACCAGCAGGAGCGTTACGACGCCCTGAAGCTGCCGCGCATCGCCGACGCGCTGTCGCCTCTCTAGGCCAGCAGTTCGCGCAAGGGCTCCTCGGCCAGCATCGCGGTCAGTGCAATGCGCTGCTCCGTACCACGGCGTTGCCGCACATCCTGCGCGACGGCCCGGGCGCTGGCCAACAGGGCCGCATCATCGGCCATGTTGATGACGGCGACGACGTTGCCATGCCCCTGCCCGGTGATGGTTTCAAGCTGATGCGCGAGGACACGGGCAAGGCCCGCCTCGGTCACGGGTTCGCCGATGGCAAGGCCGGCAATCTGCCCGAACCGTTCGTGATGATGGACGCTGGTCTCGTCCAGCGGCTTGCCCACGACGCGGATCGAGGCGAGCAACAGCACGGTATCGGCACCCGCGATCAGGCGCGGCTCCTCCCCCTGGTGCGCCTTGGCCAGGCGCATGCGCGCGCCATCGGCCTTCACATAGGTCGCAGCGAAATCGCCCTCCTCGTGCACCGCGCGGATCAGGTCCGGCTCGGCGCCACGCAGGCGGGCCGAACGGCTGGGCTCACCCGCATAGGCGAAGATGCGCGCCGCACCGGCATGGGCCAGCACGTCTGCCGCGGTCGCGGTCTGCGAAAAGGACAGCAGATCGGGATCGCCCTTGCCGAAGGCTTCCGGAATCTTCGAGGTCGCGCTGAGCGCGACACGCCCGTCGTGGGCGCGCGCCAGACGCAGCATGGTGGTCTTCTTGCCGCCCGCGCCCGCAACGCAGACGATGCCGTTGCGGGCACCCAGCGCGTCGATCAGTTCGGATGTCATGGGCGTTGGTCCCCGGCGGCCGCTGGGGCCGCCGACACATGGCAGGCAGCGGTCAGCCGCCCGCCATGCGTGGCAACAGGATGATCTCGTTCTCCGGCCCCAGGGGCTGGAGCATGGCGTCGCGGTAGATCTGCCCGTCGACGGCCACCGACACGCCCTTCTGGAGCATGGGCTCCAGCTCAGGGCAGGTCCGGCCGAGGTTGCGCAACATCTGCATGATGTTGGCTCCCTCGACCTCGAACTCGGTGCGGCCGCCCGCCTTGTTGACGAGCGTGCCGCCGAGCTTGACCTTCAGCATGCCTCAAGCCTTCGAGGCAGCCACACCTTCGAGCGCCGCCAGAACCTTCGGCGGCGACATCGGCAGCGTGCGGGCACGCACGCCGATGGCATCGGAGACGGCGTTGGCGACACATGCCAGCGGCGGCACGATCGACGTCTCGCCGACGCCGCGGACACCGTAGGGGTGACCCGGATTGGGCACCTCGACGATGACCGTGTCGATCATCGGCACGTCCGAGCAGACCGGGATGCGATAGTCCAGGAAGCCGGCGTTCTGCAGCGTGCCGTCCTTGCCGTAGAAGTACTCCTCGTTCAGCACCCAGCCGATGCCCTGAACGGCACCGCCCTGGAACTGACCCTCGACATAGGAGGGGTGGATCGCCTTGCCGGCGTCCTGCACGACGAGATAGCGCAGCACCTTCATGGCGCCGGTATCGGGATCGACCTCGACATCGCAGACGTGGGTGGCAAAGGACGGACCCGCACCCTCGGCGTTGATCTCGTAGTGGCCGGCGAGCGGACCGCCGGTGGCCGAAGCCTGGGCGGCGATCTCCTTGATCGAGAGCGGCGGGAAGTTGCCCGCGTTCGATCCGGCCGGATGGGCCGCACCGTTCTCCCACTTCACCGCGTCTTCCGGGATGCCCCAGATCTTGGCGGCGCGGCCGCACATCTTCACCTTGAGGTCACGGACGGCCTTGATGGTCGCCAGACCCGAGGAGAAGGTGACGCGGCTGCCCTCGCTGATGTCGTTGTAACCCAGCGAGGAGGTATCGGCGATGATGGCGCGGACATCTTCATAGCTGATGCCCAGCTCCTCGGCGGCCATGAGGCACATCGAGGCGCGGCTGCCGCCGATGTCGACGGTGCCGAGCGCGAGCGCCAGGGTGCCGTCGACGTTGAGGTTGATCGAGACGCAGGTGTTGCCGGCGAAGTTGAACCAGAAACCCGAGGCGACGCCACGGCCCTGATTCTTGCCCAGCTTCACCTTGTAGTTCTTGTGCGCCTTGGCCGCCTCGAGGGTCTCGACCAGACCGACCGGACCGAAGGTCGGGCCGTAGGACGACACGGTGCCCTCCTTGGCCGCGTTCTTCAGGCGGATGTCGATGGCGTCGATGCCGAGCTTGTCGGCGATCTCGCCGATCACGCCCTCGACCGCGAACGCCGACATCGGCGCACCCGGGGCACGGTAGGCCGCCTGCTTGGGACGGTTGGTGACAACGTCGTAGCCGACGATGCGCACGTTCTTGAGGTCATAGCAGGCAAAGGCGCACATCGCGCCCATCTCGACAGGCGAGCCCGGGAAGGCGCCGCCCTGGTACTTCAGCACCGCGTCGGCGGCAACGAACGTGCCGTCCTTCTTGGCGCCGATCTTGACCCACATGCTGGCCGACGACGTCGGACCCGTGGCGCGGAAGACTTCCGATCGGCTCATCACCACCTTCACGGGCTTGCCGGCCTTGCGCGACAGCGCCAGGGCGACGGGCTCGATGAAGACGGTGGTCTTGCCGCCGAAGCCGCCGCCGATTTCCGACGGGGTGACGCGCAGGCGCGAGACATCCATGCCGAGCAGGCTGGCGCAGACATCGCGGACCATGAACGGGCCCTGGGTGCAGACCCAGAGCTCGGCCATGCCGTCGCTGGAGACGCTGGCGGTGCAGGCGTGGGGCTCGATGTAGCCCTGGTGGGTCGCCTCGGTCTTGAACTCGTGCTCGACGATGATGTCGGCCTGCTTGAAGCCCTTGTCAGGATCACCGTGGCCGAAGACGTAACGGCCCGCGATGTTGGAGTGGGCGCGGGTCGCTGTCTTGCGCTCCTCCTTGCCCGAGACGTGGGCGGCATTCTCCAGCGTGCTGAAGTCCACCGGCTCGAAGCGGCCGGGGTGCAGCACGGGCGCATCGGGCTTCATGGCCTCGTCGACGTCGGTGACGTGCTTGAGGACCTTGTAGTCGACCTTGATCAGCTTCAGCGCCTTGCGGGCGACCGAGGCGTCGACCGCGGCGACCGCGGCGACTGCATGGCCGTCATAGAGGGCCGTGCCGCGGGCCATGATGTTGACCAGGACGTCCTTGTCGCAGCCTTCCTGCTCGGGGATGTCCTTGTAGGTGATCACGGCCTTCACGCCCGGCAGCGCTTCGGCGGCCGAGGTGTCGATCGACTTGATCTTGGCGTGGGCGTGCGGGCTGCGCAGGATCAGGCCGGTGAGCTGGCCGGGCAGCGCAAAGTCGGCGCCGAAACGGGCGCGGCCGGTGACCTTGTCGACACCGTCGGGACGGTTGGGACGCGTGCCGACGGACTTGAACTCCGTGCGGAGATCGGGCGTGTTCGCATCAAGCGGCATGACGTGCTCCCTTCTTGGCAGTCTTCTTCGGGGCGGCCTTCTTCTTGGCGGCCGGCTTCTTGGCAGAGGCCTTCTTGGCCGACGACTTCGCCGCGGCCTTCCTCATGTCCTTGGCGGTGTCGAGCACGGCACGGACGATCTTGTCGTAGCCGGTGCAGCGGCACAGGTTGCCGGCCAGCCAGTAACGGACCTCGGTTTCCGTGGGGTCGTTGTTGCGCTCGAGCAGATTGCGCGCGGCGACCAGGAAACCCGGGGTGCAGATGCCGCACTGCAGGGCGGCGTGCTCGAGGAACTTCTGCTGCAGCGGGTGCAGCTTGTCGCCCTGGGCCATGCCCTCGATCGTCTCGATCTTGTGGCCGCCGACCTCGGCGCCCATGACGAGGCAGGAGCAGACCAGGCGGCCGTCGAGCTCGACGGAGCAGGCACCGCAGTCGCCGGTGCCGCAGCCTTCCTTGCTGCCGGTCATGCCCAGACGGTCGCGCAGGACGTCGAGCAGGCTTTCATCGGGGCGGCAGACGAACTCGACGTCGTCGCCGTTGATGTTGGTGGAAACGTGAACAGCACTCATGGATCAGCCCCTCGCCCGGTCGTATGCGATGACGGCGGCGCGGCGCGCGAGCACGCCTGCCACCTTGATGCGGAAGTCGACGGTGCCGCGCTTGTCGGAAATCGGCTTGGCGGCGGCCGAAGCGGCGGCGGCCAGGCGATCGAGCGCCGCGTCGTCCAGCGTGCTGCCGATGATCGCCTTGGCGCATTCCTCGACCACCAGCGCGCGCGCGGCGACGGCACCCAGCGACACCTTGGCCGCCGTGATGACGCCCTTGGCGTTCAGCGTCATGGCGATGCCGGCGCCAACGACGGCGATGTCCATCTCCGTGCGCGGAATGAAGCGCAGATAGGCGCTGCCCGTGCGGGCCGGAGCCTTGGGCAGGAAGATGGAGGCGACGAATTCGCCCTTGGCGAGCGAGGTCTTGCCCGGCGCCTTGGCGATGTCCTCGACCGGCACGTCGCGCGTGCGCTTGGGACCGACGACACGGGCGGTGGCGCCCGCGGCGATCATGGCCGGCACGCTGTCTGCGGCCGGCGAGGCATTGCACAGGTTGCCGACCATGGTGGCGCGGCCCTGGATCTGGGTGGAGCCGATCAGGTTGGTCGCCTCGACCACGCCCGGCCACATCTTGCCGACCTTGCCGTGCTCCTCGAGCTCGGCGCCGCTGACGGCTGCACCGATGCGGAAGCCGCCCTTCTCGGCAACGATCTCGCGCATGCCCGGGATCGACTTGATGTCGACCACCAGGTCCGGCTCGATCATGCCCGAACGCATCTGCACGAGCAGATCGGTACCGCCGGCAAGAATGCGGGAGGTGCCCTTAGCCTTGGAGAGCAGACCGACCGCGGCCTTGATCGTGTCTGGAGCTTCGTAACGCATGGATGACGTCCCCGATTTGTTGTTTGCCCATGTTGGCCCGCCGGGACGGCGGTCCGCAACGGTCATGCTGACATTTTCGATCACAAATCCCCTTCTAACACGTCACGGCACCGGTGCGAGAACCATCGCGGAAGGGGTGGGAGGGCGGCGGGCACACGCCGCCCTCCCGGGCGTTCGGCGGACAACAAGGGGCGTTGATCCACCGACATCTCCTGTCGCGATCGCGCCGGACCGATGATCGACGGCGCGGCCTGCGAAAGCCGTTGTGCAAAAAGTAGTTCTGGCTGACACTGCTGGTCAAACAGGTAATAAACACCTGATCCTGCCTATCAGCGCATATCGAATTCGAGGCCTCGCCCCGTTTTTCGCCGCGCATGCACTGGAGAACGCCCTTGGCTGCCGAATCCGCCCCGCCGCCGCGCTACCTGACAACGCGAGAGGTCGCCGGCCTGCTGCGCATCAAGGAGCGCAAGGTCTATGAACTGGTCGCCGATGCCGCGATCCCGGTCTGCCGCGTCACCGGCAAGCTGCTGTTCCCGCGCCGCCAGATCGAGGCCTGGGTCGACGGCAGCATCGAATGGTCCGGCGACAGCGACCGGCTTTCCAGCCCGCCGCCGGTGGTGGCCGGCAGCCACGATCCCCTGCTCGACTGGGCGCTGCGCGAATCGGGTTCCGGCCTGGCGACGGTCTACGAAGGCAGCCTCAGCGGTCTCTCGCGCATGGCCGAGGGCAAGGCCATGGCAGCGGGCATGCATGTCTTCGAACCCGCCACGGGCGACTGGAACCGCGATCACGTCGCGGCCACGCCGGGCCTCAACGGCATCGTGCTGATCGAATGGGCGCGGCGCGCCCAGGGCCTGGTGGTCGCGGCGGGCAATCCGCTCGGCATCGCCGACGTCGCCGATCTCAAGGGGCGCACCGTGGTGCCGCGCCAGGCCGAGGCCGGCAGCCAGATTCTGCTGCGCCATCTCATGGAAGAAGCAGGCCTTGCCGAGGACGCGCTGACCATGCTCGACAGTCCGGCGCGCAGCGAGACCGATGTCGCGCACGCCGTTGCGGGCGGCAAGGCCGATGCCGGGCTCGCCATCGAATCGGTGGCGCGCCAGTTCCGCCTGGGCTTCGTGCCGCTGGCACAGGAGCGCTTCGACATCGCCATCGGCCGGCGCGACTATTTCGAGCCGCCCTTCCAGACCCTGCTCGCCTTCACGCGCACCAGGGTCTTTGCCGAACGCGCCGCCGAACTCGGCGGCTACGACATCGCCGCCCTGGGCACTGTCCACCGCAACGGCGCGGGCTGAGGTCCCACTCGCACGAAGGGCCGGAGCGGCAAACCGCCCCGGCCCCCTGTCCTGTTGCGTCCGGCCCTACTGCGCGTTCGGGAAGAACAGCTGCTGGCCGTTCACCTGGAAGCTGGCGATGGCGGCCTGGCCTTCGTCGGAGAGCAGCCAGTCGATGAACTGCTGGCCCTGGTCGGCCTTCACGCTGGGGAACTTCTCCGGGTTCACAAGGATGACGCCGTACTGGTTGAAGAGCGCGGGATCGCCTTGCGTGACGATCTCCAGATCGCCCTTGTTCTCGAAGGCGACCCAGGTGGCACGGTCGGTCAGGGTGTAGGCGCCCATGCCGGCTGCGGCGTTGAGTGTGGCGCCCATGCCCGAGCCGGTCTCGCGGTACCAGTCGCCGCTGGCGCTTGCGGGGTCGACGCCGGCGGCCTGCCACAGCTTCAGTTCGGCCTTGTTGGTGCCGGAGTCATCACCGCGCGAGGCGAAGGTCGCGCCCGAGGCGGCGATGGCCTGGAGTGCGGCCACCGGATCGCTGGTGCCCGCAATGCCCGCGGGGTCGGCCGACGGGCCGACGATGACGAAGTCGTTGTACATGAGGTCGAAACGCTCGACGCCGTTGCCCTCGGCGACAAAGGCCTCCTCGGCGGGCTTGGCGTGGACCAGCAGGACGTCGCCGTCGCCGTTGGCGGCGTTGTTGATCGCCTGCCCGGTGCCCACCGCGACGACGCGCACCTCGATGCCGGTCTTTTCGGTGAACATGGGCAGCAGATAGTCGAGCAGGCCGGAGTTCTGCGTCGAGGTCGTCGACTGCACGATGATGAAGTTGTCGTCCTCGGCCTGGGCGGGCGTCAGGCCCCAGGCGGCGGCAAGCAGGGCCGCGGCAAACATGCCGCGCAACAGGGTTCTGCGGATCAAGGGAAGTCTCCTCTGGTGGGGTTGCTCACAACACGATGCGCCCCTCGAGAAAGGCCTGTGCCCGCCCGCTCGAGGGTCCATCGAAAAAGCTCTGCGCCGGCGCGCGCTCGACGATGCGCCCGCCGTGCATGAAGATGACCTCGTCGGCCAGGCGGCGCGCCTGCCCGAGGTCGTGGGTGACGTGAACGATGCGCGTGCCTGCCTCGCGCGCCAGGCCCACCAGGTTCTCGATCGCCAGCGTCGATGCCGGATCGAGGTTGGAGGTCGGCTCATCCAGCAGCAGCGCCTGGGGTGCGGGCGCCAGCGCGCGGGCAAGCGCCACGCGCTGCTGCTCGCCGCCCGAAAGCAGGCGGGCAGGCCAGTCGGCCAGCGCCTCCAGCCCCGCATCCTGCAGGGCGCGGCGGGCGATCGCATCGCGCTCGCTGCGCGGCACGCCGGCGGCCTTCAGCGCATAGCGCACGTTGGCGATGGCGGTGCGGCGCAGCATCACCGGGCGCTGGAAGACGAAACCCACACCCAGGGCGCGGCCGCGGTCGGGCGGGCGACCCGCCCAGGTCACGGCGCCGCCGTCAGGCTTCACGAGGCCCGCCAGCAAACGCAGCAGCAGGCTCTTGCCCGCGCCGTTGGCGCCCAGCACCACGGTGATGCCATGGCCCTCGAAGGCGGCATCGATGCCGTCGATCAGGATGCGCCCGCCGCGGCGGACGACGAGCCCCTCCCCGGCGATGGGCAGCACGGCGCTGCCGCCCGCCAGGGTTCGGACCGGTGCCACGGAGCCGGCGATGGCGGCGGCCTCAGACATGGCTTGCCTGCGCCACCGCCGAGCGCAGCCCCGAGGCGAGCCCGTTGATCACCAGCACGATGACCAGCAGCACGATGCCCAGGCCCAGCGCCAGTTCCAGATCGCCCTTGGAGGTTTCCAGCGCGATGGCCGTCGTCATGACGCGCGTCACGTGATTGATGTTGCCGCCAACGATGATCACCGCACCGACCTCGGCCACCGCCCGGCCGAAACCGGCCAGCAGCACGGTGACGAGGCTGAGGCGCGCTTCCCACAGCAGGGTGGCGACAAGACCGCCCGCGCCGACGCCGAAGGCGTGAAGCTGCTCCTCGTACTCGCCGCGCAGGTCCTCCACCGTCTGGCGCGTCAGCGCCGCAACGATGGGTGTCACCAGCACGGTCTGCGCCACGACCATGGCCGAGGGCGTGTAGAGCAGGCCCAGCTCGCCGAGCGGACCTGCGCGCGAAAGCAGGACATAGATAAGCAGGCCGACCACCACCGGCGGCAGGCCCATGAAGGTGTTGAGCGCGGCCACCACCACACCGCGGCCGGGGAAGCGTGCCACCGCAATCGCCGCGCCCAGGGGAAAGCCGATCAGGGCGGCGAGCAGGACGGCCGAAAGCGAGACGCGCAGCGACAGGCCGACGATCTCCACCAGATCGCGGTCCAGTTCGATGATCAGCCACAGCGCCTGAGCAAACGCGCCGCCAAGATCCTGCATGGTGCCTCCTGCGTCCGGGACGATGGCACCTTATGCGTTGCTTCTCAAGACAGGCGTCAGAATGTAAGAAATGCAGCATTTTGCCTATTATTGCGCTTCGGTTTCTCTGATTAGGACTTGCTTTCGTTATATTCTCACAGATACAACGAATCTCTCCCCTGCGAAGGGGCGCATCACGGTTGAAAACATGCCGCCGCGCCCCCTTCTGGACAGGCGAAGGGCCGCAACAGCAACAACAAGAGGTCAGCATGTACGACTGCACGAAATTCTATATCGACGGCGTCTGGACCGCCCCGGCGGGCGCGAAGACGCAGGAGGTCATCAACCCGGCGACCGAACAGGCCGTGGGCACCATTTCGCTGGGCAGCGCCGGCGACATCGACAAGGCTGTCGCCGCCGCGCGGCGGGCCTTTGCGACCTTCTCGCGGACCACCCGGCAGGAGCGCCTCGACCTGCTCGACCGCATCATCGCGGCCTACAAGAACCGCATGGACGACATCGCCCGCGCCGTGACCGCCGAGATGGGCGCGCCCGCCACGCTCGCCGCCCGCGCCCAGGCCCCTTCCGGCCTCGGGCATTTCATGCAGGCGCGCAAGGCGCTGGAGAACTTCGCGTTCGAGGAGCCGGCGGGCAAGACCAGCCGCGTCTTCCGCGAGCCCATCGGCGTCGTCGGTTTCATCACGCCGTGGAACTGGCCGCTCAACCAGATCGCGGCCAAGCTCGCCCCGGCCCTGGCGGTGGGCTGCACCACGGTCCACAAACCCTCGGAAATTGCGCCGCTCTCGGCCCATGTCCTGGCCGAGGTGCTGGACGAGGCCGGCGTGCCGGCGGGCGTCTACAACCTGGTCGACGGCGAAGGCCCGGTGGTCGGTGCGGCGATGTCGAGCCATCCCGGCATCGACATGATCTCCTTTACCGGCTCGACGCGCGCGGGCATCGACGTGGCGCAGAAGGCCGCGACCACGGTCAAGCGCGTCACCCAGGAACTGGGCGGCAAATCGGCCAACATCATCCTGGAGGATGCCGATTTCGAGAAGGCGGTGCGCCGCGGCGTGCAGGCCTGCATGAACAACACCGGCCAGTCGTGCAACGCCCCCACGCGCATGCTGGTGCCCGGCGCCCGCATGGCCGATGCCATGGAGATCGCCCGCGCCACGGCAGAGGGCATCAAGGTCGGCGATCCCACCAGCGAGGAGACGGTGCTGGGGCCCATCGCCTACGAACGCCAGTACGACAAGGTGCGCGACATGATCGCCAAGGGCATCGAGGAAGGCGCCACGCTGGTCACCGGCGGCACCGAACGCCCGCACGGCCTCAACGCGGGCTATTTCGTCGCGCCCACCGTGTTCGGCAACGTCACCAACGACATGACCATCGCACGCGAGGAGATCTTCGGTCCGGTGCTGTCGATCCTGGCCTACAAGGACGAGGACGATGCCGTGGCGATCGCCAACGACACGCCCTACGGCCTTTCCAACTATGTCCAGGGCGAACTCGAACACGCCCGCAAGGTCGCCGCGCGGCTGCAGAGCGGCATGGTCCATCTCAACGGCGCGGCCGTCGACCAGGCCGCCCCCTTCGGCGGCTACAAGACCTCGGGCAACGGACGGGAATTCGCCAAGTACGGCTTCGAGGACTTCCTCGAGACCAAGGCCGTCATGGGCTGGGAAGCGGCCTGAGCAGCCACGGCAGCGGGGGTCGTTCGAAGGCGGCCCCCGCCAGCTTCCGTCAGGCTCCGGTCGCCGGAGTCTCCCCACCGAACAGCTCGGCCTCGAGTTCCTTTTCGAGCGTCGCCAGATCCTCGGGGATCGGCATGCCGTAGGCGCGCATCTCGTTGAGCCTCTCGCGCAGCGTCTCATAGATCTCCTGCCGGTCGCCGGTGCCCTCGTTGAGCTGGCCCAGCAGGATGCCGAGTTCGGCCTCGTAGTCCTCGAACGCCATGTCACGATCCTCTTTGGAACTCTATTTCTAACAGGTCGGGTGCCGGGCGGGTTCCCGCAAGCGGAATCAGTCCGGCGGCAGCGAAGCCAGATAGGCAAGCAGATCGTCGATCTGCTGCCCGTCGAGCTCGAACTGGGGCATGTCGGGATGGCCCACGGCAATGCCCTCGCCCAGCGCCTCCTCCAGGCTTTCCAGCGGCCACATGGTCTGGAAGTTACGGAAGCGCGGCGCGCCCTCCCTGGGGCTCTCGCCCGTGGCTTCCACGGCATGGCAGCGCGAGCAGTTCTCCATGGCGAAGGCGCGGCCCGCCTCGACATTGCCGTCGGCACCGGCGGCCAGGGGAAGGACGCAGCAGAACGCCGCGGCAAACAGATGGGTTTTCATGGCACGGCCCTCCCGCCGGATGCGTCGATGATCGAACCTGTGATGTAGGAGGCCTCGTCCGAGAGCAGCCAGAGCACGGCATGGCTGATCTCGCGCACCTCTCCGATGCGGCCCATGGGCATGTTGGCGACCACCGCTTCCAGCCATTCAGGCTTTGCCCGGCGCGCCTCGGCGATCATGTCGGTCTCGGTGACGCCGGGGCGCACGGCGTTGACGCGGATGCCGGCATCGCCCGCCTCGCGCGCAAGACCGGTGGTGATGACATCGACCGCGCCCTTGGAGGCGGCATAATCGATGAAGGCGCCGACGCCGCCGGTGCGCGCGGCCGCCGAGGAGATGTTGACGATCGCCCCGCCCTTGCCGCCGTGATGGGTCGACATGCGCCGCACCGCCGCCTGGGAACACCAGAACAGGCCGAAGACGTTGACCTCGAAGGTCTTCACCACGTCCTGGGGCGCAATGTCCTCGATGCGGCTCTGGCTGTAGCCCACGCCCGCGTTGTTCACCAGGGCGTCGAGCCGGCCGAGCCTGTCATCGACCTCGGCGAACAGGCGCTCGACCTCCTCGGGGCGCGAGACATCGGCCTGGAAGGCGGCGGCCTTGCCGCCCTTGGCCTCGATGGTCTCGACCACCTCGCGCGCGCCGGCCTCGTGGCGGGTGTAGTTGACGGCCACCGTATAGCCCCGCTCGGCGGCAAGCAGCGCGGTGTCGCGCCCGATGCCGCGGCTGGCGCCGGTGACCAGAAGGATCTTCGCCATCTCGTTCTCCATGCTGAGGCCCCATCAGACCATGCCGGCCCTTGCCCTGCCAACGCACCATTGACGGCGACGGCAGCGCGGCCCTATCGATTCCGTCTGCCTGCCTCCTGCGGAGATCGCGCCATGGCGCAGCCCGTGCGTGTCGAGGACTACGTCGACCTCCAGCGTTACCCGGTCGACGATCCCGGTTCCCCCGCCCACGGCGCCATGATGGCGCGCCTCCATGCCGCGCTGGAAAGCGAGGGCTGCGCCGTGCTCAAGGGCTTCGTGCGCGCCGGCCGCATCGGCGAACTGGCGCGCGAGGCCGACGCGGTGGCGCCCGCCGCCCATCGCTCCTTCAACCGCACCAATGCCTATTTCACCCAGGACGACCCCGCGCTCGATCCCGGCCATCCGCTGCGCCGCTATTACGAGCGCTCCAACGCCTTCGTGCCGGCCGACAACTTCAAGGCCGATTCCATCCTGCGCGCGATCTATGCCTGGCCCGCCTTCGCGCCCTTCATCCAGGCCGCGCTTCAGGAACAGGCGTTCTTTCCCTATGCCGATCCGCTGGCCGACGTCATCGTCAACGTCGTCGAACCCGGTGGCGGCTTTCCCTGGCACTTCGACACCAACAACTTCACCGTGACGCTGGCGATCCAGAACGGCGAGGGCGGCGGCGAATTCCAGTACGCCCCCAACCTGCGTAGCGCGACCGACGAGAACTACGACGGCGTGCGCGCCGTGCTCGACGGTACCAGCCCCCATGTCCGCACCCTGGTGCTGGAACCCGGCGACCTGCAGATCTTCAAGGGGCGCTATTCCCTGCACCGCGTGGCGCCGGTGAGCGGCAGCGCCAACCGATATGTCGGCATCTTCAGCTACGTCGCCTTCCCCGACATGGTCGGCCGCGTCGAGCGCACCCGCCAGCTCTACGGCCGCGTGCTGCCCATCCACCTGGAACGCGAAGGGCTGCGCGCCGACGCCCTGGTGGACTGACC
>CALLQH010000188.1 GCA_938014945.1 uncultured bacterium
GCGTTGATCGTCAATACCTCGCGCGGCGAGGTGATCGACGAGCAGGCGCTCACGCGCATGCTGCGCGGCAACGAGATCGCCGGCGCCGGCCTCGACGTCTTCGAGCACGAGCCCGCGGTGAATCCGAAGCTGCTCAACCTCGGCAACGTGGTGCTGCTGCCCCACATGGGCTCGGCCACCATCGAGGGCCGCGTCGACATGGGCGAAAAGGTGCTGATCAACATCAAGACCTTCGTCGACGGCCACAAGCCGCCCGACCGCGTGATCGACACCCTCCTCTAGTTCCATCATGGCCGAGACGTCGCGTTCCATGAGCCTGGCCGATGCGCAGGCTCTGGCGGGCGAACACGCGCGCGCCGGGCGCACGCAGGAGGCCGAGAAGCTGTGCCGCGCGATCCTGGCGGCCAGCCCCGACCACATCCCGGCCCTCCACCTGCTCGCTCTCCTCCTCAAGAACACCGGGCGCGAGGCCGAAGCCCGCAGCACCCTGGAGCGCGCCCGCACCCTGGCGCCGGACCTGCCCCTGATCGCCGCCGATCTCGCCGTCATGGAACTCGGCGCGGCCCAGCCCCAGGCTGCCGAAACCTCCCGCGCCGCGCTCGCCCTGCCCCGTCTCGACGGCGCCCAGGCCATGCGCATCGCGCGTGCCGCCGAGGAAAAGAAACAGCCCGCACTCGCCGAGGAAGCCTGGCGCACCGCCATCGACCGCGGCGCCGACGGCGCGGCGGCCTGGTCGGGCCTTGCCCGTGTTCTCGAACGCACGGACCGGCTGGACGAGGCGCGCGAGGCCTGCGACCGGGCGATCGCCGCCGGCGCGGGCGACGGCCTGCGGTTCCGCCGCGCCACCATGCTGCCGTCGGTCTACGACTCGGCCCAACACGTGGCGGCCGCGCGGCGCGATTTCACCGCCGGGCTGGAGCGGCTGCGCAGCGAGGGCCTCTCCCTGCCCGACCCCGCCGCATCGATCACGCGCATCGCCTTCAACCTCGCCTACCAGGGCTGCAACGACCGGGACCTGATGGTCGAACTCGCCGCCCTCTTCCGCGCCGCCGCGCCGGTGCTGTCGTTTGAAGCGCCTAATGCCGGCGCGCCGCGCGGCACGGGCCGCATGAAACTCGGCTTCGTCTCGCGCTTTCTCTACGAGCAGACCGTGGGCAGCCTGATGGAGGGGCTGATCGCGGGCATCGACCGCACCCGTTTCGAGGTCCACGTCTTCGCCCCGCCGCGCCCGGGCGATCCGACCTGGGAGCGCATCGCGGCGGCGGCCGAGCATGTCCATGCTCTGCCGGGCAGGCTGGCCCCGGCCCAGCAGGTGCTGGCCGCGCCGCAGCTCGACGCCCTGGTCTTCGCAGGCGTCGGCATGGACAGCTTTCTCTATTTCCTCGCTCACGGCCGTTACGCCCGCCTGCAGGCCGTCACATGGGGCCATCCGGTGACCACGGGGCTGCCCAGCCAGGACCTCTACCTCTCGGCCCGCGCTGCCGAGACGGCCGATGCCGACAGCCACTACAGCGAAACCCTGGTGCGCCTCGATGCGCCCTCGATCCGCTACGGGCGGCCCAGGGGCGATCCGGCACGCAACAGCCGGGCGGCCTTCAACCTGCCCGAGGGCGGCACGCTCTACGGCTGCCTGCAGACGGTCTTCAAGTACCACCCCGATTTCGACGGCGTGCTGCGCGCGGTGCTCGACGGCGATCCCCGGGCTCATCTGGTGCTGCTGACCGACACCGCCGATCCGCTCTACGAGAGGCTGCGTGCCCGGCTGACCAAGAGCCTCGGCCCGGCGGCGCGGCGCACGGTGATGATTCCCCACATGGCCCGGCCCGCCTTCCAGAGCCTGCTCGGGCAGATCGACGTGCTGCTCGACCCCCTGCACTTCGGCGGTGGCCAGACGACCCTGGAGGCGATCGCCGCCGGCACGCCGGTGATCACCCTCCCCGCGCCCTACCGGCGCGGACGCCTGAGCCTTGCCTATCTGACGCAAGCCGGCGTTACCGACACGGTGGCAAGCGACATCCCCGATTATGTGACCAAGGCGCTGGCGCTGGGCCGCGACCCGGTCGCGCGGGCGGGTCTCGCCCAGCGATTGCGGCGCGGCGCCGGTGCGGTCTTCGACAACGATGCCGCCGTGCGTGAGTTCGAGAACGTGATGCTGGATGCCCGATGAACATCCCGGAGACCGCCCGGGCGGGAAAAACGTGCGCGCCGCGGATTCGGCCTTAGACTGCGTCCATGGCCAGAACAAAACCAAGAGGCAGAGGCCCCGGCCGGCCCCGCCAGGAACCCGCCCTGGGCGAGCCGGACCGGCGTGAGCAGCTCTGCACGGCTGCTCTCGATCTCTTCGCCGAATCCGGCTTCGCCCACGTCTCGGTGAAGCAGATCGCGGCGCGCGCCGGCGTCGACCCCGCGCTCATCTACTACTACTTCGCGGGCAAGGAGGATCTCTTTGCCGCCGCCGTCGGCCATGCGGTGGAGACCGGTTATGCCGTCTTCAAGCGGCTGGCCGGCGACGGCGACGATCCGGTGAAGACCCTGTCCGCCTGGCTCGACGTGCAGGAGGCGCCGGGCAGCACGATCCCGAAGATGGCGCGCCTGGGGCTCGACTACCGCCGTTCGGGGGCCTCCATTCCCGCGGTCGATGCTGCGCTGAAACGTTTCTACGACGAGGAGCGGCGCATGCTCATGCGCGTGGTGCGCACGGGGCTGGCGCGCGGCCTGTTCCACGACGTCGAACCCGGCCCCTTCGCGCGTTTCGTCTCGACCTATCTCGACGGCGTCACGGTGCGCACGGTGGTGCTGGACGAAAGCGGACCCGCCGCCGTCGACCGCTTCCGTGTCGAGATGTGGCGCCGCCTGGGCCTGAAGAATCCGCCGCGCCGCAAGAAATTCATTGCCGGTTGAATAAAGCCGCGTCACCATCCCCGCCGAGGTCAGGCCAAGGGAGGCGTGGGATGATCCGGCATTTCCAGGCGAGCGAGAGTCTCGATGCCATGATGGCGGCGCTGCAGGCCGACGGCGTCATCATCGTCGAGAACGTGGTGTCCCAGGCGGGCCTCGACGCCATGATGGACGATCTGAAAGAGGACATCGCAGAGGCGCCCGTCGGCGGCGGCGAGTTCTTCGGCGGCGCCATGCGGCGCATCCATGGCCTGGCGCGCCGCACCACGACCGTCGCCGACATCATTACCGCACCCGTCCTCACCGGCCTTGGCGACCGCGTGCTGCTGGACAACTGCCGCAATTACCGCATCCAGGTACTGGGCCTGTTCCAGGTCTGGCAGGGCGGGCGGCTGCAGCCCCTGCACCGCGATATCGGCGTCTACGAGCCCTATGTGCTGCGCGAACCCGGGGGCAAGGAAATCCTGCTCTCGTGGATCGTTGCGGTGAGCGACTTCACGGCTGCCAACGGCGCTACACGCATCGTGCCCGGCAGCCACACCTGGCCGCGCGAGCGCATCGCGCGCGAGGAGGAAATCGTCCAGGCGGAAATGCCGCGCGGTTCGGCGGTGGTCTATCTGGGGTCGGTGCTGCACGGCGCGGCGATCAACACCACGGATGAGCCGCGCAGCGCCATCGTCTCGGGCTATGCCGTGGGCTGGCTGCGCCAGGAGGAAAGCCAGCTTCTCGATTGCCCGCCCGAAGCCGCCGCGCGCCTGCCGCTGGCCGCACGCCAGCTTCTGGGCTACCGCGCCCACGCGCCGATCCTGGGCTGGGCCGAAAACCGCGATCCCGACGACCTGCTCGCCGAGCGCGAGCCCGATGTCGAGGCCGAGGGCTACAAGGTGCAGAGCCTGCAGAACGTCTGAAGACTCAGGCGGCCCTGGGGCGCTCGAAACGGCCGGGGAACTCGTTGATCAGGTGGCCGGCATAGGTCACCGGCGTCGTGCTGTCGGGCGGCAGGACCATGGCGTCGAAATCGGGCTCGACGAAAAGGCCGAGCGACAGGCGCTCCTGGCCGCCGCCGGCCACCCGGTGCGGCGTCGCCTCGATCAGGCCGCCGGTCATCGCCTTCAGCAGGTCGCCGCAGTGGACCGACAGCCCGTCGGCCACGGCCGGCACCTCGCGCCAGACACCGTCGCGGCCCTGCATCTGCAGGCCACCGTTTTCGTCCTGCCACAGGATCGACATGACGCCGGTATCGATGTGCCGCTGGGTGCGGATGCGCCGGCCCAGCTCGTCGGCATAGTCCCTTGGCGTGCCCTTTTCCCTGGGCATGTAGTCGTCGGGCGTCTCGAAGTAGTGCAGCAGGCGCAGGGTGCCGTTGCCCTTCAGGCAGGGGGCAACCATGGCCTCCTCATCCCGTCCGGTGTGCCGCGCGATGGCGCGCAGAACCGCCAGGGCAAGGCCGTGGGCCGTTGCGAAATAGTCGAGGGTTTCCTGCTTCCAGCCGGCATGGGGTTCGCGCGCGGGCCAGGGGGTGTGCTCGCGGAAGCCGTCGGCGCCGGCGATGTCGGGCACATGGCCGGGAACCGCCGGGCCGATGTCGAGCGTCTCGTTGTAGGCGAAACCCTGCTTGTCGAGCAGGGGGTAGTAGCCGCGGTAGATGTTCTCGTTTTCGGGCCGCGCCCGGCAGGTGGCGATGGCTTCCTTCACGTCGCCGGGAAGCTTGAAGAAATCGAGCACGCGCCAGGCCGCGTCGTCGTTGCCGCGTGCACCGGCAAAGCCCGTGGCCACGAAGCTGCCCTCTGTGGCAAGCGTCGCGACGACCTGTGCGTCGAGCGCGCGGGTGTCGCAGCCCTGCTCGAAGAGGGGTGCGACATCGATGACGGTGGTGGGGTCGAAGCGGTCGGGCATGGGGGCATCCGGATGGTGGGCGGCGAAGCCTGCGATTGTCGCCGATGGGGGTCAAGGCCTGCTGCTGCGGGGCTGCAGCCACGCTGCGGCGGAAGATGCAATTGCCTCCCGGCGCACCTAAACTGTTGCTCGAGGGGGCGTATGGCACAGGATTCGGCAATGGGCGCGACGCGCAGGCTCGTGGCGATCTTCTATGCCGATGTCGCCGGCTACAGCCGGCTGACGGGGGTGGACGAGGAAGGCACGCACCGCCGCGTCATGGCGCTGCTCGATGATGCAACGGCGCGCATCGGCGCGGCCGGCGGCACCGTGCTGCGTTATGCGGGCGATGCGATCCTGGCGACCTTTCCCAGCGTCGTGCTGGCGGTCGAGACCTCCGCGGCGATCCAGACGGCGCTCGCCGAAGGACAGGCAGAAGTCGCCGACGATGCGCGGGTGGCGATCCGCATCGGCATCCATCCGGGCGACGTGATCGAGGACCGGGGCGAGGTCTTCGGCGAAGGCGTCAACCTTGCCGCCCGGCTGGAGGCCGCGGCCGAGCCCGGCGGCATCTGCATTTCAGGCGCGGCCCACGAGCAGGTCGCGGGCAAGGCCTCGGTCGTCTTCCGCGACGGCGGCGAGCAGAGCTTCAGGAACATTGCGCGCCCGGTGCGCGTGTGGTGCTGGTCGCCCGGTGCTGCTGCCGCACCGGCGGCGGGTGCACCGGCGCTTTCCGAGAAGCCGTCGATCGCGGTGCTGCCGTTCAACAACATGTCGGGCGATGCCGAGCAGGAGTACTTCTCCGACGGCATCACGGAAGACATCATCACGGAGCTCTCGCGCTTCCGCTCCCTCCTGGTCATCGCGCGCAACTCGTCGTTCATCTTCAAGGGGCAGGCGTTCGACATCAGGGAAGCGGCTCGCACCCTGGGCGCGGCGTACGTCGTCGAGGGCAGCGTGCGCAAGGCGGGCAACCGGGTGCGCATCACCGCCCAGCTGATCGAGGCGGCGACCGGCAACCACCTGTGGGCCGAACGTTACGACCACGACCTCGAGGACATCTTCGCGGTCCAGGACAATGTCGTCGCGGCCATCGTCGCCGCGCTGCCGGTCCGGATCGAGCGCACCCGCGCCGAACGCTCGCGGCAGGCCTCGATCGGCAGCCTGCCTGCCTATGACAGCATCCTGCGCGGCCGCTCGTACATCCAGGTCTACCGGAAGGAGCCTGCGCGGCTGGGCGAGGACGCCTTCGCCCATGCGATCGCGCTCGACCCCGACAACGCGCTGGCCCACGCCGGCATGGCGACGGTCTGCACCTACAGCTATTTCTGGGACAACCGGCCGGAGACGCTGGCACGCGGGCTCGAGCATGGGCAGCGGGCGGTTGCACTCGACCGGGACGAACCCGCGGCGCTCAGCGCCCTGGCCCTGGCGCTCTGCAAGAGCGGACGGTCGGACGAAGCGGTCCCCCTGATGCGGCGGGCCGTCGAACTTCTGCCCGGCAGCATGTACGAGCGCAGCATGCTTGGCGTCTGCCTGGCGCACAACGGCCGCCATGATGAAGCCCGGGCCCATCTCGAACGTGCTGTCGCGCTCGATCCACACGTGGGCGACTGGGCCTTCGAGTTCCTGGGTCACGCCAATTACTTCACGCACCGGTTCGCAGAGGCGGCCGCGGCCTACGGCCGCGTCCTCGATCCGCCGTCGTGGGTATGCGCCTACCACGCCGCCGCCTGCGCCATGAACGGCGACGTCGCGGCCGCACGGGAGCTGGGCGTGACCTATGCCCGCATTGCGCGCCGGGAAAGCGGCGAAAACATCTCGCTGGAGAGCGAGATACGCGATCAGATCAGAGACCTGAGGCTCTACAAGAGGACCGAGGACTCCGACCTGATGAGCGAGGGCTTCCGCCGGGCCGGACTGCCGGTGGACGGCGCGCTCTCGGCGACCGGCGCGAAACCATGACAGCAACGCGCCGCCTCGTTGCGATCTTCTACGCGGACGTGGCCGGCTACAGCCGCTTGACCGGCACCGACGAGGAAGGCACGCACCGGCGCGTGATGGCGCTGCTCGACGATGCAACGGCGCGCATCGGCGCGGCCGGCGGCACCGTGCTGCGTTATGCGGGCGATGCGATCCTGGCGACCTTTCCCAGCGTCGTGCTGGCGGTCGAGACCTCCGCGGCGATCCAGACGGCGCTCGCCGAAGGACAGGCAGAAGTCGCCGACGATGCGCGGGTGGCGATCCGCATCGGCATCCATCCGGGCGACGTGATCGAGGACCGGGGCGAGGTCTTCGGCGAAGGCGTCAACCTTGCCGCCCGGCTGGAGGCCGCGGCCGAGCCCGGCGGCATCTGCATTTCAGGCGCGGCCCACGAGCAGGTCGCGGGCAAGGCCTCGGTCGTCTTCCGCGACGGCGGCGAGCAGAGCTTCAGGAACATTGCGCGCCCGGTGCGCATCCATCTCTGGTCTCCGCAGGCGCAGGGTGGCCCCGCCGCCGTGCCCAGCACTCTGGCGCTTCCGGACAAGCCGTCGGTGGCGGTGCTGCCGTTCACCAACATGTCGGGCGATCCCGAGCAGGAGTTTTTCTCCGACGGCATCTCCGAGGACATCATCACAGAGCTCTCGCGCTTCCGCTCGCTGTTCGTCATCGCGCGCAATTCCTCGTTCACGTTCAAGGGCCAGGCGGTCGACGTGAAGGAGGTCGGCACCAGGCTGGGCGTTGCCTATGTGCTGGAGGGCAGCGTGCGCAAGGCGGGGTCGCGCGTGCGCATCACCGCGCAGCTGATCGAGGCCGCCACCGGCAACCACCTCTGGGCCGAGCGCTACGACCGCGATCTCGAGGACATCTTCGCCGTGCAGGACGAGGTGGTGATGGCGATCGTCACCGCACTGGAACCCCAGCTCGGCAGTGTCGAGCGCCAGCGTGCCCGGCGCAGGCCGGCCGAAGGCATGGATGCCTGGGAAAGCCTGCAGCGCGGCTTCTGGCATCTCTACGGCTCGCAGGGTCAGCCCGACGAACTCGACCAGGCCGTCTCCTTCATGGAGCAGGCCGTCCAGCGCGGCCCGACCTTTGCCGCGGCCCATGCCGGCCTTGCCTTCACGCTTTACTATCGCTGGCTGTTCGGCGTGGCGGCCGATCCGGCGGGGGACGAGCGCAGGGCCTTCGACGCAGCGCGCAAGGCCGTCCAGCTCGACCCCGACGACCCCTTCGGCCATGTCGCCCTGGGCCGGGTTCACGTGATGCGCGCCGAGCACGAGGCGGCCATTGCGGATGCGCGGCGGGCCATCGCGCTCAACCCGAACTACGCCACGGCCTATTTCGGTCTGGCACACGCGCTCTGGCATGCCGGCCGTGCGGCGGAAGCGTTGCCGCACTACGACATGATGATCCGGCTGAGCCCGCGCGATCCGTTGATGTGGGCCTTCCTGGCCAGCCAGGCGATCGCGCTCGGCCTGGTCGGGCGTGCCGAGGAGGCGCTGGAAGCGGCCCGCGCTGCGCAGCGCCAGCCGGGCGCAACGATCTATGCCAACATCGGCGAGCTCGCCGCTCTGGGCCATCTGGGGCGGCCGCGGGAAGCCGCGGACGCTCTCGCCCGGGCGCGCCAGCTCAAGCCCGACCTGTCGCTGGCGCTGATCCGCCGCACCCTGCCGATCAGCGATCCCGAGGTGATGGAGCGGTTCCAGGACACCCTGCGCAACGCCGGCGTGCCCGAGTCCGCCTGAGGCGCAGGCTAGAGCGCGACGATCTGCCCGCTGCCCACGCTCTGGTAGAAGGTGACGAGTCCCGTCACCTCCACCCCCAGGTCCTCGCGCAGGGCCGATGGCGCGACGTCGCGCGCCTTCAGGCCCGCCTCGCAGACCAAGATCGCCACATCCATGGCGGCGCAGGCCTCCAGCAGGGTCTCGGTGTCGGCGACCTTGCGTTCCTTCAGGGCGTCGTCGCCCTCCGCGCCCGCCAGCCTGCGCCAGCCCGCATCGGCCTCGAGCAGGGGCACGGCGTCCATGGTGACGAACAGGGTGACGGGGCGGTCGATGGCGGCGGCCGAACTCGCCATCATCAGGGCGTAGTGGACCCGCGCCCATTCGCCCGAGAGCACGACGAGGCCGAGCGGCGTCGCGTCGCTCATGACTGCTTCGTCTTTGCGAACTGTGCGTGGAAATCGAGATCAGTGATCGAGGGCTGGCTGCCGCAGAGCGCGCAGTCGGGATCCTTGGTGTAGGTGACGCGACGGACCTCGGCGGCGAGCGCATCGTAGATCAGCAGGGTGCCGTCCAGGCGCTGGCCGATGCCGAGAATCTCCTTCAGCACCTCGGCGGTCTGCAGGGTGCCCATGACACCCGCGATGGCGCCGAAGATGCCGGCCTCCGAGCAGGAGGGCACCAGGCCCTCCGGCGGCATCTCCGGGAACAGGCAGCGGTAGCAGGCATGGCCCTCGCCCTCATGCGCGCGGAAGGTGGTGAGCTGGCCGTCGAAGCGCATCATGGCGGCGCTGATCAGCGGCTTGCCCGCCAGGAAGCAGGCGTCGTTGACGAGGTAACGCGTGGCGAAGTTGTCGGAGCCGTCGCAGACGATGTCGTAGCCGCCGATGATGTCGAGCGCGTTGTGGTGTTCGAAGCGCTCCTGGTGGCAGATCACCTTGACGTCGGGATTGAGCGCGGCGATCGCCTGCCGGGCGCTTTCGGTCTTGTCGACGCCGACACGGTCGGTGGTGTGGATGATCTGGCGCTGCAGGTTGGAAAGCTCGACATGGTCGTTGTCGACCACGCCCAGGGTGCCCACACCCGCGGCGGCTAGATACATCAGCAGCGGCGCGCCCAGGCCCCCGGCGCCGATCGCCAGCACGCGGGCGTTGAGCAGCTTGACCTGCCCCGTGCCGCCGACCTCGGGCATGACGATGTGGCGGGCGTAGCGGTGGAGCTGTTCTTCGGTGAAATCGCTGGCTTTCATGAACCTAACCTGCGGTGGCGCGGTGGCGCTTGCAAGGGCTGCCGGTCAGCGCTTTTCCGGCGGCGTCGCGCGCACCTTCTTCACGAAGGCGGCGATGTCCTCGCGGCTGAACTTCAGGCGGCGGCGCTCCGTGCTCGCCGGATCGTCCGCAAGGCTCGCGCCAGCGCGCCAGGCCGTCTTCGGGCGCACGGGGCGCGGCATGAAACCGCCGCCGCAGTTCGGACAGACATTCTGCAGCAGCTCCTCCACGCAGTCGGAGCAGAAGGTGCATTCGTAGCTGCAGATCCAGGCCTCGGGCGACTCGGGCGGCAGGTCGCGGTCGCAGGCTTCGCAGTTGGGGCGCAGTTCGAGCATGGGTCCTCCTCAGGCGACACCGGTGGAGCCGTGGCCGCCGTCGCCGCGCGCCGTCTCGTCGAGCGCGGTGACTTCGCGAATCGCAACCCGGACCACGGGCGCGACCACAAGCTGGGCGATGCGGTCGCCGCGGGTAATGGTGAAGGGCTGGTGGCCATGGTTGATGAGCATCACCTGCACCTCGCCGCGGTAGTCGGCATCGATGGTGCCCGGGCTGTTGAGCACGGTGACGCCGTGGCGGTGGGCAAGGCCCGAACGCGGGCGCACCTGGCCCTCGTGGTCTTCCGGCAGGGCGATGGCCAGCCCCGTGGGCACCATGGCGTGGTGGCCGGGCTGAATCGTCATCTCGCTGGAGATCGCCGCGCGCAGGTCTAGGCCCGCAGCACCTGCGGTGGCGTAGGCGGGAAGCTCCAGATCCTCGGCGTGGGGCAGGCGCTGGATGCGCAGGACAGCACTCATGCCGCCAGGTGCCCGGCGATGCGGCGCGCCAGTGTGGTGGCGACCTCCTGCTTGCTCATGCGCGGCCAGTTCTCCACGCCTTCGGGTCCGACCAGATGGACGGTGTTGTCGTCGCCGCCGAAGGTGCCGGTGCCGGCCGAGACGTCGTTGGCGACGATCCAGTCGCAGCCCTTCTTTGCCAGCTTGGCGCGCGCATAGGTCACGACATCGCCGGTCTCGGCGGCAAAGCCGATGACGAGGCGCGGCCGCCGGTCGTTGCGGGCCGCCAGCGTGGCGAGGATATCCGGGTTCTCCGCAAAGGAGAGCGTCGGCAGGGCGCCGCCCTCCTTCTTCAGCTTGGTCGCGGCTTGGCTGGCGACGCGCCAGTCGGCCACGGCCGCGGCGCAGATCGCGACATCGGCGGGAAGCGCTGCCTCGCAGGCCGCCAGCATCTCGCGCGCGGTCTCCACCTTCACGATCTCCACGCCGGCTGGATCCGGCAGGTTCACGGGGCCGGAGACCAGCGTCACGCGCGCGCCGAGGCGCGCGCAGGCCGCGGCAATGGCATGGCCCTGCTTGCCGGAGCTGCGGTTGGCGATGAAGCGCACGGGATCGATGGGCTCGTGGGTGGGACCGCTGGTGATCAGCGCGTGGCGCCCGGCGAGCGGCTTGTCGGCGGCCTCCTCGAAAAAGGCCTCGATGGCGGCGGCGATGGCCTGGGGCTGGCTCATGCGGCCCCGGCCCACCTCGCCGCATGCAAGGTCGCCGGCGTCCGGACCCAGCATGGCGATGCCGTCGGCCTGCAGCCGCGCGACGTTGCGCCGGGTTGCCGGGTGGTTCCACATCTGCGTGTTCATGGCCGGGCAGATCATCACCGGCTTGTCGGTCGCCAGCAGCACGGTGGAGGCGAGATCATCGGCAAGGCCCGCGGCCATCTTGGCCATCAGGTCGGCGGTGGCCGGTGCCACGACCACAAGGTCGGCCTCGCGCGAGAGGCGGATGTGGCCCATCTCGGCCTCGTCGGTCAGCGAGAAGAGCTCCGTGAAGACCTTCTCGCCCGAAAGCGCCGCGGCGGCCATGGGCGTGACGAACTGCTGCGCGCCATGGGTCATGACGCAGCGCACGACGGCCTGCCGTTCCTTCAGCGCCCGGATCAGCTCCAGCGCGCGGTAGGCGGCGATGCCGCCGGCGATGACGAGCAGGATGCGCTTGCCCTGTAGCATCGGAGTCCTTTCGGCGGGCGGTGGCCCGCGCCATGCACGGCAATGGGTGCGCCGCACAATATAGGGAAGAAGGCGCGCGCTTTCACGATTCCCGCGCACCGCCCTTGTAATTAGAATGATTATAAACTACTTTGTTCCCATACCACGGCAGCCAGCCGCGCGAGCCCTCGCGCGGCGGCGGCCGCACCAGGATGCACCGGGGAAGGTCCGCATGCTGGATTCGCAACAAGCAACGGGAGTGATTCCATGGAACAGACCAAACCCGGCTCGGGCACCTGCCCCGTGATGCACGGCGCCCAGACCGCCACCGGCGCCTCGAACATGGCCTGGTGGCCCAACGCCCTCAACCTCGACATCCTCCATCAGCACGACACGAAGACGAACCCGCTGGGTCCGGACTTCGACTACCGCAAGGAGGTCAGGAAGCTCGACGTTGCGGCCCTCAAGAAGGACCTGCACGCGCTGATGACCGACAGCCAGGCCTGGTGGCCCGCCGACTGGGGTCATTACGGCGGCCTGATGATCCGCATGGCATGGCATGCCGCGGGCTCCTACCGCCTGGCCGACGGCCGCGGCGGCGGCGGCACCGGCAACCAGCGCTTCGCCCCGCTCAACTCATGGCCCGACAACGTGAACCTGGACAAGGCGCGCCGCCTGCTGTGGCCGATCAAGAAGAAGTACGGCAACAAGCTGAGCTGGGCCGATCTCATCATCCTCGCCGGCACCATCGCCTACGAGTCGATGGGCCTGAAGACCTTCGGCTTCGGCTTCGGCCGTGCCGACATCTGGGCCCCCGAGAAGGACACCTACTGGGGTTCCGAGAAGGAGTGGCTCGCACCCACGGAGAACCGCTACGGCTCCGATGACAACCGGGAATCCCTCGAGAACCCGCTGGCTGCCGTGCAGATGGGCCTCATCTACGTCAATCCCGAGGGCGTGGACGGCAAGCCCGACCCCATGCGCACGGCCAAGGACGTCCGCGAGACCTTCAAGCGCATGGCGATGAACGACGAGGAGACCGTCGCACTCACCGCCGGCGGCCACACGGTCGGCAAGACCCACGGCAACGGCAGTGCCGACAACCTGGGAGCCGAGCCGGAGGCCGCGCCGCTCGAAGACCAGGGCATGGGCTGGATGAACAAGACCACCCGCGGCATCGGCCGCGACACGGTGACCAGCGGCATCGAGGGCGCCTGGACGAGCAATCCCACGACGTTCGACATGGGCTACTTCGAGATGCTGCTCGGCCACGAGTGGGAAGTCCGCGAGAGCCCGGCCGGCGCCAAGCAGTGGATGCCCGTCGACATCAAGGAAGAGGACATGCCGGTCGATGTGGAGGATCCCAGCATCCGCTGCATGCCGATCATGACCGACGCCGACATGGCGATGAAGGTCGATCCCGCCTACCGCGCCATCCTGGAGCGGTTCGCCAAGGATCCCGATGCCTTCCGCGATGCCTTCGCGCGCGCCTGGTTCAAGCTGACCCACCGCGACATGGGCCCCAAGGTCCGCTACATCGGCCCGGACGTGCCCGCCGAGGACCTGATCTGGCAGGACCCGGTCCCCGCCGGCCCGACGCGTTACGACATCGGCCATGTGAAGGCGCAGATCGCCGCCAGCGGCCTGTCGGTCGCCGACATGGTCGCCACGGCCTGGGACAGTGCCCGCACCTACCGCGGTTCGGACATGCGCGGCGGCGCCAACGGCGCGCGCATCCGTCTTGCCCCCCAGAAGGACTGGGAAGGCAACGAGCCGGAGCGGCTGGCCCGCGTGCTCAAGGTGCTCGAGCCCATCGCGGATGAGGCCGGCGCCAGCGTCGCCGACGTCATCGTGCTGGCGGGCAATGTCGGCATCGAGCAGGCTGCCGCGAAGGCGGGCTTCCCGGTCAGCGTGCCCTTCGCACCCGGCCGGGGCGATGCCACGCCCGAGCAGACCGATGCCGAGTCGTTCGAGGCACTGGAGCCGCTCGCCGACGGCTACCGCAACTGGCTGAAGAAGCCCTATGCGGTCAGCGCCGAGGAGATGATGCTCGACCGCACCCAGCTCCTGGGCCTTTCGGCCCACGAGATGACCGTGCTGGTCGGCGGCATGCGCGTGCTGGGCACCAACCATGGCGGCACCGCCCATGGCGTCTTCACCGACCGCGTCGGCGAACTGACGAACGACTTCTTCGTCAACCTCACCGACATGGCCATGAGCTGGGAGCCCACGGGGCGGAACACCTACGAGCTCCGCGACCGGACCACCGGCAAGACCCGCTGGACGGCGACCCGGGCCGATCTGGTCTTCGGCTCCAACGCCATCCTGCGCGCCTATGCCGAGGTCTATGCCCAGGACGACGCCCAGGAGAAGTTCGTGAAGGACTTCGTGGCCGCCTGGACCAAGGTGATGAACGCCGACCGTTTCGACCTGCGGGACTGATCCGGCGGGATGACAACGACGCAGAGGGGCGGGCCGTCAGGTCCGCCCCTTTTGCGTTGGGGCGGCAGGCGAGCCGGTCTGCCTGGCCCCGGTCAGTCGGCGATCGCGATGATGGCGAGGATCAGGGCGATGGTGGCCAGCGCCCAGAGCCAGCGCAGGGCGCGGCCTCTGGCGCGGGACTGGCGCTCGACCAGTTCGTCGACCGTGTCGCGGTGCAGGCGGAAGCCGGAGGCGGCGGTCTCGTCGACGATGGCCGCGGCCTTGGCGGCAAGGTCGGGCAGTCGGCGCGCGATGTCGGCGGCGTGTCCGGCGCCGTGATAGAGGCGCGCGGGCGGCGACAGGTTGATCATCGCCCATTCCTCGACGAGCGGCTGGGCGAGCTGCCACATGTTGATGTCGGGGGTGAGCGAACGCCCGATTCCCTCGGTCACCAGCATGGTCTTCTGCAGCAGCAGCAGTTGCGGCTGGGTCGGCATGCCGAACTGTTCGGTGACGCGGAAGAGCTGGGCAAGCAGGCGGGCAAGCGAGATCTCTGCGAGCGGTTTGCCGAGGATCGGCTCGCCGATGGAGCGGATCGCCTGGGTGAACAGCTCGCGCGAACGGTCGGCCGGTACGAAACCGGCCTCGAAGTGGATGTCGGCGACGCGTTTGTAGTCGCGCTTGAGGAACCCCAGCAGCATCTCGGCGATGATCAGGCGCGTCGGCCGGTCGAGGCGGCCCATGATGCCGAAGTCGATGGCGACGATGCAGCCGGCCTCATCGACGAACAGGTTTCCGGGATGCATGTCGGCGTGGAAGAAGCCGTCGCGGAAGACCTGCTGGAAGAAGACACGCGCCGCCACGGCGACCAGGGCTTCGGGATCGTGTCCGGCGGCGATGAGCTTGTCGCGCTCGTCGATGGGCATGCCGGTGATGCGCTCCAGGGTGAGCACGTGTTCGGCGGTGCGCTGCCAGTCGACGGCCGGCACGCGGAAATCGGGATCGCCCGCGAAGTTCTCATCCAGTTCGGCCGCGGCGGCGGCCTCCATGCGCAGGTCCATCTCCAGGGCGACCCAGGCGCGCACGTTCTCGACCACCGCGACGGGCTTGAGGCGGCGCAGGGCGGGGCGGGCCTGTTCGGCAAAGGAGGCAAGCCAGTGGGCAAGGTCGAGATCGCGCCGGAAGGTCTCCCCGATGTCCGGGCGCAGCACCTTCACGGCCACCTCGCGCCCGTCGGAGGTCACCGCAAGGTGGACCTGGGCGATGGAGGCGGCGGCAATGGGCTTGTCATCGAAACTGGAGAACAGGCTCGAGATCGGCGCGCCCAGTTCGCGCTCGACCGCGGCGCGCGCCTGGGCTGCGGGAAAGGCGGGCAGGTGGTCCTGCAGGTTGGCCAGATCCTCGGCAATCTCCTCGCCGACCACGTCCGGGCGCACGGAGAGAAGCTGGCCCGCCTTGATGAAGGTCGGCCCCAGCTCCTGCAGGGCGCGGGCCAGGCGTTCGCCCGGCCGGCCCGGCTGGTCGCGCGCCGAGATCAGCTTGGCCGCCCAGACCACGGGCGGGGCGACTCCGGCAAGCTCCAGGGGGAAAAGGGCGTCGTGGCGCGCCAGGGTGCGGGCGATGGCAAAGAGGCGCGCCAGGTTGCGCACCGATTCGATCGGACCGGTCACGTTCTGCGTTCCGAGGGGTCGTGCCCGCCCGCGCTCACAGGCGCCAGGCGGTGGTGAGCGCCGCGATGCCGCCCGAAAGATTGGTCGTGCCGACATGCGCCAGGCCCGCCTCGGCGACGAGTGCCGCGAAATCGGCCTGCTGGGGGAAGGCGCGGATGCTGTCGACGAGATAACGGTAGGAATCGGCGTCGCCCGCGATGATGCCGCCCAGGCGCGGCAGCACCGCATCGCTGTAACGGGCGTAGAGCTGGTCGATCACCGGCACAACGACATGGCCGAACTCCAGGCAGGCGAAACGCCCGCCGGGCTTGAGCACCCGGCGCGCCTCGCCCAGGGCCTGTGAAAGATGCGTCACGTTGCGGATGCCGAAGGCGATGGTATAGGCATCGACGCTGGAGTCGCGCAGGGGCAGCGCCTCGGCGTCGCCGCAGGTCCAGGTGATGCCGTCGGTCACGGCGCGGTCGAGCGCCCGGTCGCGGCCCACGCCCAGCATGGCGTCGTTGATGTCGACGACGGCGACCTCGAAGCCCTTTTCCTTCAGGCGGAAGGCGATGTCGCCGGTGCCGCCCGCGACATCCACCGCCACGCCCGCGCCGCCCTCGGCGACACGGTTGACCATGGTGCGCTTCCACACACGGTGGATGCCGGCACTCATCAGGTCGTTCATCAGGTCGTAACGCGGCGCCACGTTGCGGAACACCGCACGCACGAGGGAGCCCTTCTCGTCCTCGGCGACACGGCGGTCGCCGAAGCGGGTGGCATGATCGATTTCGAGAGGGCGCGCCATGGCGGCGGACCATAAATCGGAACGGGGACCGAGGGAACCGATCTGACGCATCATGGCTTCACATCCGATTCCTCATCAGCGGGAAAGACTGTAGCGTCGCGCCATGCCGGAACTGCCCGAAGTCGAAACCGTCCGCCGCGGCCTGCAGCCTGTGCTGGAAGGCCGGCGCATCGTCACGCTGGAGCAACGCCGGCCGGACCTGCGCATTCCCTTTCCCATCGGATTCGCCCGCTTCGTCGAGGGCCGCCGGGTCACCGCCCTGCGGCGCAAGGCCAAGTACCTGCTCTTCGACCTGGAGGACGGCCAGGTGGTGATCTGCCATCTGGGCATGTCGGGCCGCATGGTGGTGCTGCCCGCGGGATCGAACCAGCCGCCCGACAAGCACGACCATGTGGTCATCACCACGGAGGCCGGCGACCGCATCGTCTTCAACGATCACCGCCGATTCGGCCTTATGACGCTGACCACCGCCCGCGACGAGGCGGCCCATCCCCTGCTGGCGGCCATCGCGCTCGATCCGCTTGAGGCGGGCTTCGATGCCGCGCACCTTTCGGCGCGCCTTGCCGGGCGGCGCACGCCGATCAAGGCCGCCCTGCTCGACCAGCGCGTCGTCGGCGGCGTCGGCAACATCTATGCCTCCGAGTCGCTGCACCGCGCGGGCATCTCGCCGCGGCGCCTTGCCGCCAGCGTCGCGGGCAAGCGCGCGCAGCGCCTGGTGCCCGCGATCATCGACGTGCTGAACGAGGCGATCGCGGCGGGCGGCTCCTCCCTGCGCGACCACCGCCAGGCCTCGGGCGAGCTCGGCTACTTCCAGCACAGCTTCCGGGTCTACGACCGGGAGGGAGCGCCCTGCCCGACTCCGGGCTGCAAAGGCGTCATCGGCCGCATCGTGCAGGCCAACCGTTCGACCTTCCTGTGCGGGGTCTGCCAGCGATAGGACCAGGCGCCGATTCGCCGCCCGGCGCCGAAGCGATTCGCAAAGCGGGCGCTTGCCTTACACGGCGAAAGCCGCTGCAAGGTGGCGATGGCGGGCCCGCGCCCTAGGAATCCCGTGGCGTTGACGCCCCATGGGACCATCGGTATAAGCGCGCCAACCCAATTTACTCCAAGGACGAGAACGACCATGGCCAATACCCTGCAAGCCAAGAAGCGGGTTCGCCAGACCGCCCGGAAGACCGCGGTAAACCGCGCTCGCATGAGCCGCGTGCGCAGCTACGTGCGCAGTGTCGAGCAGGCGATTCTGGCCGGCGACAAGGAAGCCGCCACCGCGGCCCTGCGCGCGGCTGAGCCCGAGATCATGAAGGCAGCCAAGACCCCTGTGTTGCATTCCAACACCGCATCGCGAAAGGTGTCTCGTCTGGCCGGCCGCGTCGCCAAGATGTAGTCACCGCGCCCACCGGGCGCACATCATGATGTCGAACAAGGGCGTCGGACCATCGGGTCCGGCGCCCTTGTCGTTTCAGGGTCATGTTGCGGTCATGCAACCCATGCGTGTTATCAGCGCGAGCCGGGCCAGATTCCATTTTTGATCCCATTGCCGCTTTCGCCCGCCCTGGTCTATGGTGCTTGCCGGGTCGAGGGACCGACCTCAAGAACACAAACGCGCAGGCGGTCAACGTACCGCATCGGCGAACCGGATCGGCGGCGACAACAGGTCGCGCCGACAGGATGGTTTCGACCCTGCGCGCCGGTTCCTGACCCGGAGACGGGGCTGCGCGACTTGGTCGCGTTTCTTATGCGGCAGGGATTGAAGATTTGACCAAGCTGTTGAAACAGAATGATTTTTCGACGTTTGCAACGGTCATTGCAGCATCTTCTCCGCGAATCGATTACAACGGCGTGACGCCGGACAGGCAGCTGCGCTGCTGCGCTGCTGTCATGGTGTCCTTGGACTTCGGCGCGCCGCTCTAGGGCGCCGGCGATACCGGGCGGTCCTTGGCGGCCGCCGGTGTCAGAAGGAGAGTGTGGATGGCTGCCAATTCCCTGGTTCTGGATCCGGCTGTCGAAGAGCAGTGGAAGCGTGTGCGAGGCCGTTTGCGGGCCGAGCTCGGCGAAGCGGCATTCAAGACATGGTTGCGTCCGCTCTCGCTCGACGGAGTCGCCGGCGGTGACGTCGTCATGCGCGTTCCCTCCGGAAACATGAAGGACTGGGTGCTCTCGCGCTGCGGCGAGCGGCTGAAGGATCTCTGGTGCGGCGAGAACGATGCGGTCACCGGCATCGCCATCAAGGTCGGCCAGGTCGAGCGCCGTCCGGTGCGCCGCGAGGTGGTTCCCGCGCGCCGCGATCTGGGCATGGTCGCCCATGACGGCCCGGTCGCCGATCCGGTGGAGGAGGCCGATGCGTTTGCCGCCAGCCTCGATCCGCGCTTCACCTTCGACAATTTCGTCGTCGGCAAGACCAACGAATTCGCCCATGCCGCGGCCCGCCGCGTCGCCGAGGCCGATTCGGTCACCTTCAATCCGCTGTTCCTCTACGGCGGCGTCGGTCTCGGCAAGACCCACCTGATGCACGCCATCGCCTGGCATGTCCGCTCGAAGAAGCCGGGCCGCAAGGTGCTGTACATGTCGGCCGAGAAGTTCATGTACAAGTTCATCCGTGCCCTTCGCTACAAGGACACGATGGCCTTCAAGGACCAGTTCCGCGCCGTCGACGTGCTGATGATCGACGACATCCAGTTCATCGCGGGCAAGGACTCCACCCAGGAGGAGTTCTTCCATACCTTCAACGCCCTGGTCGATCAGGCCCGCCAGGTCGTGATCTCGGGCGACCGTTCGCCCAGCGACCTCGACGGCATGGAGGAGCGCCTGCGCTCGCGCCTGGGCTGGGGCCTCGTCGCCGACATCCACCCCGCCGACTACGAGCTGCGTCTCGGCATCCTGCAGGCCAAGGCCGCCCAGTTCCCCGATGTCGCCGTGCCGCCCCGGGTGCTGGAGTTCCTCGCCCACAAGGTGACCTCCAACGTGCGCGAGCTCGAGGGCGCGCTGAACCGGGTGCTGGCCCACTGCCAGCTCGTCGGACGCCCCGTGACCCTGGAATCGACCCAGGACCTGCTGCGCGACCTGCTGCGCGCCCAGGATCGCCGGGTGACCATCGAGGAAATCCAGAAGAAGGTCGCCGAGCACTTCAACATCCGGCTGGCCGACATGGTTTCGGCGCGCAAGCAGCGGGCCATCGCCCGGCCGCGCCAGATCGCCATGTATCTGGCCAAGCGCCTGACCAGCCGCAGCCTGCCCGAGATCGGGCGCAAGTTCGGCGGCCGCGACCACACCACCGTCATGCACGGGGTGAAGAAGGTCGAGGAGCTGATGGCCGGCGACTCCGCCTTCGCCGAGGATGTCGAGCTTCTGGAGCGCATGCTCGAGAGCTGATCGCGCCGGTTGTACGCAGTTCCGGGATCAGCGCGAAATAGTCCAGCGATTCCAGGGGCTTGCGCGGGGCGAATCCGGGGCCGAAAACTGGCGTTTCGGGCGCCGTTCTGCTAGTCTCTCCCATCCGGTTCGGGACATGGATTTTCACGATCCGTTCCGTCTCGCTGCGAGGCGGTGACCGGTTCCCGATTCCTCCAACCGCTACGGGTTTGTAGGCGATGAAGCTGGCTATCGAACGTGCCGTCCTGCTGCGGGCTCTGGCCCATGTGCAGAGTGTCGTCGAACGGCGCAACACGATCCCGATCCTGTCCAACGTCCGGCTCGAGGCCAAGGACGACGGGCTGCGCCTGACCGCGACCGACATGGACCTGGAAGTGGTCGAGGCGGTGCCGGCCAACCTGCAGGTCGCCGGCGCCACCACCGCGCCCGCCCATGTCCTCTACGACATCTGCCGCAAGCTGCCCGACGGTTCGGAGGTCCAGCTCGACGCCACGGGCGATGCCGGGCGCCTGTCGATCTCCTGCGGGCGCATCCAGTTCCGCCTGCCCTGCCTGCCGCCGGAAGACTTTCCCGTCATGTCGGGGGGCGATTTCACCCATCACTTCGCGCTGCCGGCCTCGGAACTGCGCCGCCTGATCGACAAGACGCGTTTTGCCATCTCCACCGAGGAGACGCGCTACTACCTCAACGGCATCTACCTGCACGGCGCCACCGGCGAGAACGGCCCGGTGCTGCGCGCCGTGGCGACCGACGGCCACCGCCTGGCGCGCATCGATTCGGAGATGCCCGAGGGCGCCGAGGGCATGCCCGGCGTCATCGTGCCGCGCAAGGCGATTGCCGAGCTGCGCAAGCTGGTCGACGAGATCGACGGCGCGGTCAGCATCGACCTGTCGGACACCAAGATCCATTTCGCCTTCGATACGGCGGTGCTCACCTCCAAGCTGATCGACGGCACCTTCCCCGATTACGAGCGGGTCATCCCGGCGGCCAACGACAAGGTGCTGGAGATGGACGCGGCGAGTTTCGTGCAGGCGGTCGACCGCATGGCGGCGATCTCCACCGACAAGTCGCGCTCGATCAAGCTGGCCCTGGAAAAGGACCGCATGCAGCTTTCGGCCAACAGCCCCGACAGCGCCTCGGGCGAGGAAGAGCTGCCGGTCGATTACGACGGCCCGGCCATCGAGATCGGCTTCAACTCCCGCTATGTGCTGGAGATGGCCGGCAACTTCGAGGGCGAGCGTATGCGCTTCACCATGGCCGACGCCGTTTCGCCGACCATCGTCAACGACACCAGCGACGACCGCACGCTCTACGTCCTCATGCCGATGCGGGTCTGACCGGCGGCATGGCGCTGGCGCAGGCGGAGCATCGCACGGCCACAGACGCGACCCCGGTCGCGGTGACCATGCTTGCGCTCAACGCCTACCGCAGCTGGGACAGCCTGCGTCTTGCCGTCGATCACCGCCCCGTGGTGCTGACCGGCGAGAACGGCACGGGCAAGACCAACCTGCTCGAAGCGATCTCCTACCTCTCGCCCGGACGCGGCCTGCGCGGCGCGCGCATCGCCGATCTGGCGCGCCAGGGCGCGGTGACGCCCTGGGCCGTCTCGGCCGATGTCGCCACGCCCGTCGGGCCGCTGCGTCTGGGTACGGGCGCGGACCCGGAGGCCCTGAGCGAACGCCGCGTCGTGCGCATCGACGGCCAGACCGTGCGCGGCCCCTCGGCCCTTGCCGAACATGTCTCGATGATCTGGCTGACGCCTGCCATGGACGGTCTGTTCCGCGAATCGGCTTCCGGCCGGCGGCGTTTCTTCGACCGCCTGGTCTATGCCCACGATCCCCTGCACGCCCGCCGCATCGGCGCCTACGAACGCACCCTGCGCGAGCGCGCCCGCCTGCTGAAGGAAGGCAGGCGGGATCCGGCCTGGCTCGACGCCCTGGAGGAGACCATGGCCGAGACGGGCGTCGCGGTCGCCGCGGCCCGGCGCGAACTGGCCGACCGTCTGGAACCGCTGCTGGCGCAGGATTATGGACCCTTCCCCGGCTGCGCCCTGGCGCTCGTCGGCAGCGTCGAGAACGACATCGCGGTCATGCCGGCGCTGGAGGCCGAGCAGCGCTTCCGCGCCGCCCTTGCCGCCTCGCGCGGGCGCGATGCCGAAACCGGCGGCGCCGCGGAGGGGCCGCACCGCTGCGATCTTGCGGTCACCCATCTGGCGAGCGCCATGCCCGCCGAACTCTGCTCGACCGGCCAGCAGAAGACGCTGGTGGTCGCCCTGCTCCTGGCGGCCGCACGGCTGGAGGCGCACCGCCGTCCGCCCCTGCTGCTGCTGGACGACGTTGCGGCCCATCTCGACGAGGCGCACCGCAACGCCCTTTTCGACAGCGTGCTGGATCTCGGCCTGCAGGCCTGGATGACCGGCACGGAGCCTGAATCCTTCCGCGCGCTCGACGGGCGCGCGCAGTTCTTTCGCATTGCCGGGGGCGCGGTCAGCGCCGCCGGAGACCACAGAGGACGTTCCACATGAGCAACGAGGCACCGGAGCTCGATCCCTCGGGCAACGCCGAATACGGCGCCGACTCGATCAAGGTTCTGAAAGGCCTGGATGCGGTGCGCAAGCGCCCGGGCATGTACATCGGCGACACCGACGACGGCACCGGCCTGCACCACATGGTCTTCGAGGTGGTCGACAACGCCATCGACGAGGCGCTGGCGGGCTACTGCGATGTCGTGGGCGTCATCCTCAACGCCGACGGCTCGGTGACGGTGACCGACAACGGCCGTGGCATCCCGACCGACATCCACACCGAGGAAGGCGTCTCGGCGGCCGAGGTCATCATGACCCGCCTGCATGCCGGCGGTAAGTTCGACCACAACAGCTACAAGGTCTCGGGCGGCCTGCACGGCGTCGGCGTTTCGGTGGTGAATGCGCTTTCCTCCGTGCTCGACCTGGTGATCTGGCGCAACGGCCAGGAGCATTTCATCCGCTTCCGCCACGGCGATGCCGAGGCGCCGCTGGCCGTGCGCGGTCCCGCACCCGAGGGCCAGAAGGGCACGCGCGTCACCTTCACGCCGTCGCAGGAGACCTTCACCAACGTCGATTTCGATTTCGACGTGCTGGAGCACCGCCTGCGGGAACTGGCCTTCCTCAACAGCGGCGTGCGCATCCGCCTCGTCGACGAGCGCACCGTCGAGCGGCGCGAGCAGGAGTTCTTCTACGAGGGCGGCGTGAAGGCCTTCGTTGCCTATCTCGACCGCAACAAGACCGCGCTGCACGGCGAGACCCTGTGGTTCTCCGACGAGAAGGAGGGCATCGTCGTCGAGGTCGCCATGCAGTGGACCGACGCCTATCACGAGAACACCCTGTGCTTTACCAACAACATCCCCCAGCGCGACGGCGGCACCCATCTCTCGGGTTTCCGCGGCGCGCTGACGCGCACGATCCAGGCCTATGCCACCAGCAGCGGCCTGCTCAAGCGCGAGAAGGTGCAGATCTCGGGCGAGGACATGCGCGAGGGCCTGACCGCCATCGTCTCGTGCAAGGTGCCCGACCCGAAGTTCGCCAGCCAGACCAAGGACAAGCTCGTCTCCTCGGAGGTCCGCCCCGTGGTCGAGCAGGTCGTGGCGGCGCGCCTCGGCCAATGGTTCGAGGAGCATCCCAACGACGCCAAGGCGATCGTCTCGAAGTGCGTCGAGGCCGCTGCGGCGCGCGAGGCAGCGCGGCGTGCGCGCGATCTCACCCGGCGCAAGGGTGCGCTCGACATCGCCAACCTGCCGGGCAAGCTCGCCGACTGCCAGGAGCGCGATCCCGCCAAGTCCGAGATCTTCATCGTCGAGGGTGATTCGGCAGGCGGCTCGGCCAAGCAGGCGCGCGACCGCTCCAACCAGGCGGTGCTGCCCCTGCGCGGCAAGATCCTCAATGTCGAACGCGCGCGCATCGACAAGATGCTGGGGTCCGACCAGATCGGCATGCTGATCACGGCGCTGGGTGCCAGCATCGCCGACGAGTTCGACATCGCCAAGGTGCGCTACCACAAGATCGTCATCATGACGGACGCCGACGTCGACGGCGCCCACATCCGCACCCTGCTGCTCACCTTCTTCTACCGCCAGATGCCCGAGATCATCCGCAACGGTTATCTCTTCATCGCCCAGCCGCCGCTGTTCAAGGTCAAGCGCGGCCAGAGCGAGGTCTATCTCAAGGACGAACGCTCCTACGAGGACTACCTCATCGACATGGGCCTGGAGGACTGCATGTTCGTGCACCACTCCGGCTCCACCAGCACCGGCACCGACCTCAAGGACACGACCAACCAGGCGCGCCGGGCGGCCCATCTCATCAAGGCGCTGACGCGGCGCCTGCCCCTGCTGGTGGCCGAGCAGACCGCCATCGCCGGGGCGCTGGCGCCCGAGATGCTGGCCGACGCCACGCTCGCGGGGCAGATCGCCGGCTACATCGCCAAGCGGCTCGATACCCTTTCAGCCGAGACCGAACGCGGCTGGGCGGGCGAGTCCGATGGCGACGGCGGCCTTGTCTTCACCCGCACGATCCGCGGCGTGACGGAGACCCATCGCGTCGACCGCGCTCTCGTCGCCAGCGCCGAGGCGCGCGGCCTCAACGACATGGCCGTCTCGCTCCAGGAGACCTACGCCCATCCGGGCAAGCTCGTGAAGAAGGACAAGGAGCACAAGATCGTCGGCCCCACCGGGCTCGTCGACACGGTGATGGAACTGGGCCGCAAGGGCGCCTCCGTGCAGCGCTACAAGGGTCTGGGCGAAATGAACCCGGAGCAGCTCTGGGAAACCACGCTCGATCCCAACGCGCGCACCCTGCTGCGGGTCAACGTGAAGGACGCCAACGAGGCCAACGAGCTGTTCGAGACCCTGATGGGCGACGTCGTGGAGCCGCGCCGCGAGTTCATCCAGACCAACGCGCTGAAGGTCACCAACCTCGACGTCTGAGGCCCCGGCCGCAGATCGCCGCGGCCCTGTCCCCGCCACCAGAGCACCATGGCCCAACGCCCGACCACGAAGAAGACCGGCAAGAAGCCGGCAACGCGCAGCCGTGCCCCGGCCAAACCCGCCGCGGCCAGGAAGGCAGGCGGCAAACAGGGACCGTCCGGGCGGCCGCGGCGCCGCGGCTTCTGGCGCACGGCGCTGCGCTGGGCCGCGGTCAGCTTCATCTGGGGTTCGCTGGCGCTGGCCGGTCTCATCGGCTGGTATGTCCTGGACCTGCCCGATCCCGACATGCTGGCCGGCGACCGCAAGGGCTCGGTCACGGTGCTTGCCGCCGATGGTTCGGTGCTGGCGACCTATGGCGAGCTGCACGGCACGCCGCTGCACTACGAGGACCTGCCCCCCGCCCTGATCCAGGCGGTGCTGGCGACCGAGGACCGCCGTTTCTTCAGCCATCCCGGCGTCGACCTGCGCGGCATCGCGCGTGCGGCCTGGGCCAACCTGCGCGCCGGCGGTGTCGTGGAGGGCGGCAGCACGATCACCCAGCAGCTCGCCAAGAACCTGTTCCTCACGCCCGAACGCTCCTTCAAGCGCAAGATCCAGGAGGCCCTGCTTGCCCTCTGGCTGGAGCGGCGCTTCACCAAGCAGGAGCTGCTGGCGATCTACTTCAACCGGGTCTATCTGGGTTCGGGCACCTATGGCGCCGATGCCGCCGCGCGGCGCTACTTCGGCAAGCCGGTGGGCGAACTCAATCTCGCCGAATGCGCCATGATCGCGGGCCTGCTGAAGGCGCCCTCGCGCTTCAATCCGGCGTCCGATGCCGCGGCCGCCCGGGCGCGCACCGCCGAGGTCATCGACAACATGGTCGAGGCGGGCTTCATCGATGCCAGCGCGGCCGAGGGCGCCAAGCTCGCGCCGCTCGATCTCGTCGGCCCGCGTCTGGCCGGCGGCTCGGCGCGTTACGCGGCCGACTGGGTGGTCAGCCGCGCCTCCGACTACATCGGCACCGTCGCGGGTGACATCGTCATCACCACGACCATCGATTCGACCATGGAGCGCGCGGCGGGCGATGTGCTGTCCTCGGCCCTGGCGGGCGAGGGGGCCGAGCGCAACGCCCACCAGGGCGCGCTGGTCGCCATGGCGCCCGACGGTGCGGTGCTCGCCATGGTCGGCGGTGCCGACTACAGCACCAGCCAGTTCAACCGCGCCGTCCAGGCCCAGCGCCAGCCCGGTTCGGCCTTCAAGCTGTTCGTCTATCTGGCCGCGCTGGAATCGGGCATGCGTCCCGACGATGTGGTGATCGACCAGCCGGTGACCATCCAGGGCTGGAGTCCCGGTAATTTCAACGGTGAGTACCAGGGCGCGGTCACCCTGCGCCAGGCGCTGGCCGACTCGATCAACACCGTTGCTGCCGACACCGCCTGGCGCGTCGGCATCAAGAATGTCGTCGGCGTCGCCCATCGCCTGGGTATCACGGCCGAACTGCCGTCGCTGCCCAGCCTGGCGCTGGGCGCGACGGAGGTGAATCCGCTCGAACTGACCGCCGCCTACGCCGCGCTCGCCAACCAGGGCAACATCGCCTGGCCCTATGTCATCACCCGCATCGCCACGCGCGACGGCCAGGTCCTCTACCAGCGCCCGGAGATGCCCCAGCAGCGCGTGCTCGACCCCGCGGTCGTCGCCGCCATGGTCGACATGCTGCAGGCCAACATCCAGTTCGGCACCGGCCATGCCGCGGCCATCGACCGGCCGGCGGCGGGCAAGACGGGCACCAGCCAGGATTTCCGCGACGCGTGGTTCGTCGGCTTCACCCGCAACATCGTGACCGGTGTCTGGGTGGGCAACGACGACAACAGCCCGATGAACCGCGTCACCGGCGGCGGCCTGCCGGCGCACATCTGGTCGGCCTTCATGGTCCGGGCAGAGGCCGGACGGCCGGCAATGGCGCTGATCGACGCAACGCCCCCGGCGGTCGAGACACAGACCGGCGACGGCGGCTTCGATTCGCTGCTCGACACCCTGTTCGGCGAGCTCGCGGGCGGTGAGGCGACCCCGCCCGACGACCGCGGGCGTGATCGCTGACACCATCCGTGGGGAACGGGTGGAACTTTCCGGCGGGCCGCGGGGTTTGTCTCATGCAGTCCAAGCCGGAATCGTGACCATCCCGGCATGGCAGTTGCGGGGGGCAGCGCGATGCCGGATAAATCCAAAGATCGCGCCGCTCCGGCGCCGACAATTATTGCGAGCAGAGACGCCTTGACTAACCTCCTACGGTATCCCCGATGCAACGCATCCTGATCGCCGACGATCACGGCCTGTACCGTGAGGGTCTGGCGACCCTCATCCGCGACAGCGTCGATGTCGAGGAGGTGCTGGAGGCCGCCAGCCTGCAGTCGGCGCTGGAGGCCCTGGGCGACGCCACGATCGGCTGCCTGCTCATCGATCTCGACATGCCGGGCATGGACGGCGTCACCTCGCTGCTGACCATCCGCCAGCAGCGCGCCGACCTGCGCATCGTCGTCGTGTCGGGCTCCGACCAGCGCGAGGATGTGCTTGGGGCGCTGGCCAACGGCGCCCACGGCTATGTCTGGAAGGGTTCGGACAATGAGGAGATCGCCCGCGCCCTTGCCGCGGTGATGCAGGGCACGATCTATGTGCCCTCGTTCCTGGCCGGCGCCGGCGAGCGCGAGAGCCGGGAGGAGGACGAAGGCCCCAGCATCGACCTCAGCCGCTTCACGCCGCGTCAGGCCGATGTCCTGACCCTGCTTGCCAAGGGCATGTCGAACAAGGAAATCGCCCGCGAACTCGATCTGGCCGAAAGCACGGTGAAGATCCATGTCGCCGCGATCTTTCGCGAACTGGGCGCACGCAACCGCACCCAGGCCGTGGTCCTGGCCCAGAAACTCGCCATCGAGTCCTGAGCCGGGGTCAGCCGCGCGGCAGCATCCCGGCGATCAGCGCCAGCAAGACATCCGGGTCGACCGGTTTGGTGACCCAGGGATGGCCCGACTTCTGAAGCCGCTTGAGCACCTCCGGCTCGGTCGAACCGGTCACGATCAGGATCGGGAAGGCGCTGTCGGTCTCCTCGCAGAAGGCACGGATCACATCGGGCCCCCGTTCGTCGCCCAGGTCGTAGTCGACGATGGCGGCATCGATCGGCACGCCGGCCGCAAGGCTGCGCAGGGCAGTGCTGCTGCCTGCGCCGACGGTGGCAATGCCGTGGTCGCGCAGTTCGCGCGTCAGGCTTTCCACGACCATGGGTTCGTCATCCAGCACGATCATCGTGCGGCCCCTGAGATCGGGTTTGGCGAAGGCCTGTGTGTCGCGGGCGCTCTGGCGCATCTGCGCGCCGCTGCGCTTGCCCGGCGGCAGCAGCAGGCGGAAGCGGGTGCCGCGCCCGGGCCGTGAATCCACCGACAGCTCGATGTCCAGCAGCTCGGTGAGACGGCGCACGATCGAAAGGCCCAGGCCCAGGCCGTCGTTCTGGCCGCGCGCGGCCACGCGGCCACGCTCGAACTCGTTGAAGACCTCGCTGAGCTGGCGTGCGTCCATGCCGATGCCGGTGTCGAAAATCTCGATGGCGATCCGGTCGCCGCGGCGGCGCGCGGCCAGCATGATGCCGCCGCGCGCGGTGAACTTCAGGGCGTTGTTGATCAGGTTGCGCACGATGCGCTCGAGCAGGGCGCGGTCGGTATGCACCGTGCCGTCCAGGGGATAGAGACGGCCCGACAGGCCCAGGGAGGCCGCCCGCGCCTCCAGTTCCGCGCCCAGCGGCTCGAAGAATTCCACCAGATCGACATCGCTCCACTGCGGCTTGACCAGGCCGCCGTCGAGCTTCGAGACATCCAGCAGCGAATCGAACATGCGTTGGAGCGAACCCAGCGCGATGCCGAGCTGGTTGACCAGCTCCACGGCCTCTTCGCCCTCGACGCGGCGCGACAGGGCGCGGGTGAACAGGGTCATGGCGTGCAGGGGCTGGCGCAGGTCGTGGCTGGCGGCGGCCAGGAAACGCGACTTGGCCTCCGAATCGAAACGCGCCTTGGCCTCGATCCGCGTGCGTTCCTCGACCTCGGCGTTCAGCGCCATCAGCTTGGCCTGGATGCGCTCGCCGATGCCCTCCGGCCGGTCCAGGGGCCGGCAGATGATCAGAACCTCGCGGCCGGCGAGAGGCGAGCCCATGCATGCCCGCGGTTCGATGCGCCCGTCGGGGCCGTGGAATTGCAGGACACGTCGCACCGGCTGACGCGCGTTCCAGCACTGCTCCAGAAAGGCGCGGACTTCGGCTTCGGGTTCCTTGGTAAGCGTCCAGACCGGCACGCGCCCTTTCTGCTTGAGGGCTTGGCCCATCAAGGCGTTTGCGGCAACGCTTGCATCCGTGACGTAGCCGTCTTCATCGACCAGCAGGGCGAATTCGGCGTTGGCGGCCAGATCGGCGATCTGCCCGGCGGGGTCCCCGGACCTCCACGAAAAAACGCTCATGAAGTCGGCAGATAGGCCAGCAGCATGTCGGGATCGACCGGCTTGCTGAGCACGGGAAAGCTGAAGCGCCGGGCCTGGTGGCGCGCCGTCGAACCGCCCGATCCGGTCATGATGACGACCGAGACCTCCTCGCCGAAACGCTCCTGCAGCTTTGCCGCGGCGGCGACGCCGTTTTCGCCGTCGGCCAGATGAAAGTCGCAAACCGCGGCCTGCGGCGTCATGCCCTCGCCCTCCAGCTTCTCGAACACCGGCTTCACCGAATCTCCGATCACGGTGCGATAACCCCAGTCCTGAAGCACCAGCGAGAGCCCCCAGGCATTTACGAAATCGTCTTCCAGAACGACGACCAGAGGACGGTCCATGGCTCGCTCCTCGGATAACATGCTGCCAGCCTGGGCCTGGGCCTTGCCGGGCTTTTCAAGAGATAGGGACATGGTCTCATAACTGTCGGAAACCATGAACGTTTCGTGCTTCGGCATTGAGTCCTATGCGGCCTCGTCCATGCGCACTAGTACCGATGGACGAGGCCGCGGCGCATCCCCCGAAGGTACTAGTCCCGCGGCGGTCGGGCCATCGGCAGAACGACCCATACGAACGGATGAAGCTGCCTCCACCGGCGTGCATAGAGCCTCTCTCCGAATGTTAAAACGCTACGACAAGGGCCACTTTCGACTCATCCAAACACGGGGAGTTCGAAATGAACACCGCAGCCAGCGCCTCCACCTTCGCCGACGATCTCAATGCCCACCGTCCCGCTCTCGAGCGTTTCGCCTGGCGCCGCGCCGGCCGTGGCGATCTGGTCGATGACCTCGTCCAGGAGACCATGCTGCGGGCCTGGACCCACCAGGACAAGTTCCAGGAGGGCACGAACCTCAGCGCCTGGCTCTATACGATCCTGCGCAACACCCACATCAGCTACATCCGCAAGGCCCAGCGCGAGCAGGTCGGCCTGGACGAGGGCTGGGAGCAGTCGATGGCTACCCCTGCCTCGCAGGAACATCACCTGGCGCTGGTCGATCTCTCCAACGCCATGGACACGATGCCCCAGGATCAGCGCGAGGTGCTGATGTCGGCGGGTGTCGAAGGCCGCCCCCATGAGGACATCGCCCGCGAAAGCGGCTGTGCCCTGGGCACCGTGCGCAGCCGTCTCTCCCGTGCCCGCTCGCGCCTGCACGAGATTCTCGACGGCGACGACGACGACACCATCCAGATCGCGGCCTGACCGCAGGCCAGGGGGACGACGACAATGCAACGGCTTCTCGCGCAGACGCGGCATTCTCCCCGCCGCAACATCATCCTTCTGGCACTGGGCACGGTGGCGATCCTGCATGTGGCAGCCGCCGGCATCGACATCGCCCAGTTCGCGGCGGGAGGCCGGGACCTGACCGGATTCATCCAGCTCGCCGAGGTGTTCGCCGGCTTTGGCCTGGGGCTGCTCGCCCGCAACTGATTGCCAAGTTTTAATGCCGGTCACGGCGACCGCGGGAGGGCTTCCTCAGGCCGTCTCGCGGTCGATGACGTGCAGGAACGAGCCGCAGACGCGCCCGACCACGGCGCCGAAGGGGCCGAAATAACGCCCCGCCGCGTCGCTGGCGTGGAACAGCGGCGTGCCCCGCTGGCGCACCAGCCGGGCATAGTGGAACTCATGGCCGCGGAAGACATCGCCGCTGCGCCCCAGGGGCCCGTCGTGGGCCAGGGTGAAGCGCCGGTAGCCCAGATGCAGGCGCGGCGATCCGATGGAGGTCGCCACCGGCAGCAGCCCCGCCATGCGGTGATGCTCGCCCTCGGTGTCGATCAGCTCCTCCCCCAGCACCATGAACCCCCCGCATTCGCCGAAGATCGCGGCATCGCGCGCCGCCGCGGCGCGCAGGCCGCTCATGAAACGGTCGGAAGCCTCCAGCTGCGCGGCATGAAGCTCGGGATAGCCGCCGGGCAGATAGACCGCATCGGCCGTTGTATCCGGCCCTTCGTCGGCGAGCGGCGAGAACGGCAAAATCTCGGCTCCGGCGCGGCGCCAGGCATCAAGCACGGCGGGATAGACGAAGGCAAAGGCGGCATCGCTCGCCACCGCGATGCGCTGGCCCAGGGGCTTGAGCGGCGCGGCGGCGGGCAGCGGCGCACCCAGATGGGGCAGGCGTGCAATGCCGGCAAGCTTCTCCAGATCGACATGGCGGGCGACCAGATCGGCCGCGGCGTCGAGAAAGGCGTCGAGCCTGGGCCGTTCCATCGCCTGCACCAGGCCCAGATGACGTTCGGGCAGGGCCAGGCGCTCGTCGCGCGGCACCATGCCCACCACCGGCACCAGATCCTCGCAGGCCTGGCGCAGGATGCTGCGGTGGGTCTCGCTGCCCACCCGGTTGAGGATCACGCCGCCGATCGTGATGTCGCTGCGATGGTCGCGGAAGCCACGCACCAGCGCGCCCACGGAGGCCCCCTGTCCCTTGACGTCGATCACTAGGATCACCGGCAAGCCGAGCAGGGCGGCGACATCGGCGGTCGCGCCGGAGCCGTCCAGCGCGCCATCGAAGAGGCCCATCACACCCTCGCCGATCATCAGCTCGGCATCGGCCGCGGCATCGCGCGCGACTGCCGCGAAGGTGTCGGGCCGCATGGCCCAGAGATCGAGATTGCGGCAGACCCGGCCGCTGGCGGCGGTGTGATAGGCCGGATCGATGTAGTCCGGCCCGACCTTGAAGGAGGCGACCCGCTTTCCCGCCCGCGCCAGGGCGCGCAGCAGGGCGAGCGTCAGAACGGTCTTGCCGCTGCCGCTGGAAGGTGCCGCGACGATGAGGCCGGCGGCCACCCTCAGGCCGTGCTGCGTTCGGGATGCTGGCCCAGCGGATCGGCCTGCAGGATGCGGCCTTCCATCGCGCCCAGCCAGTCGAGACCGGCGCGCAGGGAAACGATGTGGCCCACCGCAACGATCGCCGGGGCCTCGATGCCGGAGTCCTCGACCGCCTGCGCGGCCTCGCCCAGCGTCGTTTCCAGCACCCGCTGGTGGCGTGTGGCGGCGCGCGAGACGACGGCGACCGGCGTGTCGGCGGGCAGGCCGCCCTCGACCAGGTGGCCGGTGATGACCGCGATGTGCTTCAGCGCCATGTAGATGATCAGCGCCTGGGCGCCGCGCGCCAGGGAGGCCCAGTCGATGCCGTCGGGCACCTCGCCGCCCGCCATGTGGCCGGTGACGAAGGCGACGGTGTGGTTGGTGTCGCGGTGCGTCGCCGGAATGCCGGCATAGGCCAGACCGCCGATGCCCGCGGTGATGCCGGGCACGATGCGGAAGGGAATGCCCGCGGCCGCGAGCGTCAGGGCCTCCTCGCCGCCGCGTCCGAAGACAAAAGGATCGCCGCCCTTCAGGCGCAGCACGCGGCGGCCCTCGTGGGCCAGGCGCACCAGGCGGGCGGAAATGTCGGGCTGCTTGGGCGAAGGCTTGCCGCCGCGCTTGCCGGCAAAGATCATCTCCGCACCCGGCGCGGCCAGATCCAGGATGCTCTCGTCGACCAGGGCGTCGTAGACGATGACGTCGGCGCTTGCCAGGGCATGGGCGGCAAGCAGGGTCAGCAGGCCCGGATCGCCCGGGCCCGAACCGACAAGCCAGACCCAGCCCGGCTCGAAGGCCGGCATGGCGGGCAGGCGCATGGTCGTTTTCGTCTCCATGTCCCTGCCTATACCCCCAAAGCGGGCCTCCGTCATGGGGTCCAGGCGACATCGCCCGTCGCCTGCAAGACAGCGCGCTTCCTGTCGCAGCGGCGGGCCGTTCCGATCTAGACTTGGGCCATGGCCAAGAAACCCGATGAACCCCTGCGCAAGGGCTGGACGACCGGCGCCTGCGCCACCGCGGCCAGCGCGGCGGCGTTCACGGCGCTGGTCACGGGCCGGTTCCCCGATCCCGTCACCATCACCCTGCCGCGGGGCGAGGAGCCGAGTTTTGCGCTGGCGCGCGCCGAGCTGGATGGAAAGACCGCCACGGCTTCGGTCATCAAGGATGCGGGCGACGATCCCGACATCACCCATGGCGCCGAGATCGTCGCCACCGTGCGCCGGGGCGCGGCCGGAAGCGGTGTGACCTTTGCCGCCGGTCCCGGCGTCGGCATGGTGACCAAGCCCGGTTTGCCGATTCCGGCCGGTCAACCCGCGATCAACCCGCGCCCGCGCGAGATGATGGCCTCGGCCATCGCCCAGATCGCCGCGCGCCACGGTGTGGCGGGCGACGTCGCCATCACCATCGGCGTCACAGACGGCGCCGCGCTGGCCAAAAAGACCTGGAATCCGCGCCTGGGCATTGTCGGCGGCCTCTCAATCCTGGGCACCACGGGGGTCGTCATCCCCTATTCCTGTTCGGCCTGGATCCATTCCATCCATCGCGGCATCGACGTCGCGCGTGCCACCGGCATGACCCATGTCGCGGGCGCGACCGGGCGCACGTCGGAACGCACCGTGCAGAAGCTCTACAGCCTCGACGACGGCGCCATGCTCGACATGGGCGATTTCGCGGGCGGCATGCTGAAGTACCTGCGCCGCCATCCGATCCCGCGCGTCACCATCGGCGGCGGCTTCGGCAAATTGGTGAAGCTCGCCCAGGGCGAAATGGATCTGCATTCCTCGCGCAGCCAGGTCGACCACGATGTCCTGGCCGGGCTGGCGCGCGATGCCGGGGCCGACGATGCCCTCGTTGCCGCCGTGAGCGCGGCCACCAGTGCGGGGGAAGCGCTGGGCCTCGCCCAGGCAGCGGACGTGCCGCTCGCCGATGTCGTGGCCGCGCGGGCCCGGGAAGCCGCGCTGGCGGTGCTGTCGGGGGGCGTCACCCTGGATGTCGTGGTGATCGACCGGGCGGGTGTCATCGTGGGCCGCGCCGGACCGTGAACGGTCATGTCCTGATCCTGGGCGGCACGGGGGAGGCGCTGGCGCTTGCCCGTCTGCTGGCGGAGCGGCGCCCGGACCTCTCCGTCACCACCTCGCTTGCCGGGGTTACGGGCGACCCCGTGCTGCCCCCGGGCGGTCTGCGGCGCGGCGGTTTCGGCGGCGCCGGCGGGCTGGCGGCCTGGCTCGCCGAGGCGCGGGTCGACCTGCTGGTCGATGCCACCCATCCCTTTGCCGCGACCATGGCGGGTCATGCCGCTGCCGCGGCGCTGTCGGCCCGCGTGCCGCGCCTGAAGCTGTTGCGGGCGATGTGGCCGCGCCAGGCGGGCGACCGCTGGATTCCGGTGCGCGATGCCGCCGCCGCCGCGAGTGCGCTCGCGGGCCTCGGCGCGCGGCGTGTCTTCCTGACGCTGGGCACGCGGGAGCTGACCGCCTTCGCGGGTCTCACCGATACCGCCTTCACGGTGCGTATGATCGAGCCGCCCGCCGAACCGCTGCCGCTGGCCGATTGCGCCCTTTTGCTGGCGCGCGGCCCCTACGATGCGGAGGCCGAGATGGCGCTGATGCGCGAACACGGCTTCGATGCGCTGGTGACCAAGGCAAGCGGCGGTACGGCGACGGCGGGCAAGATCAATGCGGCGCGCGCCCTTTCCCTGCCCGTGGTGATGATCGCGCGTCCGCCCCTGCCGCCGGGCGAGACGGCGGGCGATGCCGAGACCGCCTTCGCCTGGATCGACGCGCGGCTCTAGCGGGTTTTCCTTGCCGCCTTCCTGGCCGGTGCCTTCTTCACGGCGGCCTTCCTGGCCGTGCGGGGCCGCGGCGGAGCCAGGCGGCGGCCCGCTGCCCTGGCCTCGGCGGCAAGGCGCGCCTCCTCCTCCGGGTCCGGCGTCTTGGGCTTGAAGGGGCAGATGTCGGCGATGACGCAGGTCCAGCAGCGCGGCTTGCGCGCCAGGCAGGTGTAACGCCCGTGCAGGATCAGCCAGTGATGGGCACCCTTCTTCCAGCGCTCCGGCACGATGGCTTCCAGCTTCTTCTCCACCGCGTCGGGCGTCTTGCCCGGGGCGAGGCCGGTGCGGTTGGCGACGCGGAAGACATGGGTGTCGACCGCGATGGTGGGTTCGCCGAAGGCTTCGTTCATCACCACCGATGCGGTCTTGCGGCCCACGCCGGGCAGGGATTGCAGCGCTTCGCGGCTGGCCGGTACCTCGCCGCCGTATTTCTCGATCAGGATGCGCGAGAGGGCGATGACGTTCTTGGCCTTGGCGTTGAACAGGCCGATGGTCTTGATCTTGTCGCGCACGCCCTCCTCGCCCAGCGCCAGCATCGCATGGGGATTGTCGGCCAGGGCGAAGAGCCCCGGCGTGGCGGCGTTGACGCCCTTGTCGGTTGCCTGGGCCGAAAGCACCACCGAGACGAGCAGGGTGAAGGTGTTGGTGAATTCGAGCTCCGTCTTCGGCGCGGGCATGGCCTGCTCCAGGACGGTGAACAGGCGGTCGATGTCGGCACGTTTCATGGCGGTCCCGTTGGTCGGCGGGAACATTCTAGACCAGCTTGGCCGTGCTCCGCAGGGGTGACGGACAGGAGCATCGGGAGTAAGAAACCGCCATGACGCACCAGGAACCATCCTTCTGCCATTTCGATGCACGGCTGATGCCGCATCGCTCCCTGCCGCGCTGGGGTTTCCGCCTGCTGATGGCGCTGACGACCCTGAGCTTCGCCCTGATCGGGCTGTCCTTCTGGGCGCTCGGCGCCTGGCCGGTGGCCGGGTTCTGCGGCCTGGAGGTGCTGCTGATCTGGGGCGCCTTTGAGTTGAACTACCGCGCCGGCCGGGCCCACGAGACCATCCGTCTGGATGACGAGACGCTGGTCGTCACCCGCGTCAACGCCCGTGGCCAGGCCACGGTCTGGCGTTTCGAACCGGCCTGGATCCGCATCGCCCTGGAGCGGCCGGGCGAGGAGGACAGCAGGCTTTCCCTGGCGTCCCATGGCCGGCGCCTGACCATCGGCGCCTTTCTCACGCCGCAGGAGCGCGCCGAGGTGGCCGATGCCCTGAGCGAGGCCCTGGCCCGCTGGCGCGCGGCGCTGGTCGGCCGCTGAGGGGTTGATTGCCCCGCGGATACACTTTTTCCGATTGTAATTCTTTGGCTACATGCACCCTTGGGTTATAAGCAGGGCTTCGCGAACTGCTCTTTCCCCTGGTACGGCTGGCCGATTGCATGACGCCGATCGAAGCGATCCAAGCCTGTCGCGGCGGCCGAACAAGGGCCCGCCGGCCCATGCGCGCGCCATGAGCGTTCCCGAAATCCGTCACATGGGGCCGCGCGATGCCCTGCTGGTCGTGCTCACGGCCTGCGGCTTCGGCAGTTCCTTTCTCTTCATCAAGATCGTGGTGCCGGAGGTTCCCCCCGTCACCCTGGCCCTGATCCGTTCGCTGGTGGCGCTGGCGACCCTGATGCTCGTGCTGCGCCTGGGCGGCGAGCGGCTGCCCCGGGCCGGCGCGGTCTGGATCCAGCTCGGCGCCCTGGGGGCGGCATCCCAGGTGATCCCGATGATCCTGCTGTCCTGGGGCCAGCAGCACATCGCCTCGGGCCTGGCCGGCATCATCCTGGGTTCGGTGCCCGTCCTGACCATGGTGCTCGCCCACGTCTTCATGCACGACGAGCGGATCTCGCCGCGCTCCCTGCTGGGCGCCCTGACCGGTCTGTGCGGCGTTGTGGCGGTCATCGGCATCGGCGCCCTGGGCAATGCCGAACACCATCTCCTTGCCGAACTGGCGGTGTTCGGCGCGGCTGCCGGCATCGCCATCGCCAACGTCATGGCGCGCCACACCGGGCAGCTTCCGCCCGTCGTGCTGGCCGCGGGCATCCAGATCGGCGCGGTCGTCATGCTGATACCGCTTTCCCTGATCAACGATGCGCCCTGGACCCTGCGGCCAAGTGCACAGGCCTTCGGCGCCCTGGTTGTCCTGGGTGTCTTCGGCAGCGCCATTCCGGGACTGCTGTTCTACCGGCTGTTGCGCCGCGTGGGCGCGACGCGGGCTTCGCTCGCGGCCTATCTGGTGCCGGTGGTGGCGGTCGCCCTGGGCGCGCTGGTGCTCGACGAACGGCTGGCCTGGAGCGCATTCGCCGGCATGGTGCTGATCCTGACGGGCGCGCTGCTGGTCAACCGCAGGACCGGTGCGGCCGCGGCCGGTTCCTAGAACCGGGCGTTCAGGTGCCGACGCCCGTGCCCGTGACGCTGAGAATGCCGATCACGCCGACCAGGATCAGATAGGCGGCCACCACATAGTTCAGGATGCGCGGCCAGATGAGGATCGCGATGCCGCAGAGCAGAGCGATCACGGGGTGAATCAGGGCAACATTCATGGTCGGACTCCCGGTCTTTGTGCATGGGAAACGCGCCGCGTGGGACGCCGTTCCCCGACCTGGGTCTACAGTCCGAGCACGTCCTCCATGCCGTAGAGGCCCGGGGCGCGGCCTTTTACCCAGAGCGCGGCGGTGACGGCGCCGCGGGCATAGATCGCGCGGTCGCTCGCCCGGTGGCCGATCTCGATGCGTTCGCCCGGGGCGGCGAAGATCACCTGGTGGTCGCCCACCACATCGCCGCCGCGCAGGGCGGCCATGCCGATGGCGCCGCGCTTGCGCGGCCCGGTGACGCCGTCGCGGCCGCGCTCGGCGACCTCGTCCAGGCGCACGCCGCGCCCGGCGGCGGCGGCCTCGGCCAGCGCCAGCGCGGTGCCCGAAGGCGCATCGACCTTGTGGCGGTGGTGCATCTCGACGACCTCGATGTCGAAGTCCTCGCCCAGGGCCGCGGCGACCTTGCGCGTGATCCCCAGCAGCAGGTTGATGCCAAGACTCATGTTGGCGGCAAAGACGATGGGCGCGCCTTTGGCGGCCTGCGCCAGGCGCTCGCGCCCCGCAGCATCGATGCCGGTAGTGCCGATGACCATGGCCTTGCCGGTAGCGGCCGCGATGGCGGCGTTCTCCAGCGTCGCTTCGGGCGCGGTGAAGTCGATCACCACGTCGCTGGCCTCGAACAGGGCCTGCGGGGAATCGGTTGCGGTGATGCCCAGGGCCTCGATGCCGGCCAGTTCGCCGAGATCGCGGCCGACGAAGGGACCGCCCGCGCGTTCGCTGCCCGCGGCAACGCTCGCTCCGGGTGTTTCGTGGATGGTGCGGATCAGCAGGCGGCCGACGCGGCCGCCGCATCCGGCAATGCCGATGCGTGTCGTCATGCCGCCTCCATAGGCCAGAACCGCGCCGATGGGAATCCCGCCGGCGCGGTCCTGCACCCTTGAAAGGCTATTACTGGGCCGACAGCGACTCCAGCGCGCTCACCGGCACGGCGACATCGGGGTCCGATCCGGCGGCGGCTGCGGTGCGTTCGAAGCGCAGTTCGCCTGCCGCCAGGAACTCCTCGTAGGAGACGCCGCCGCTGCCGTCGCTGTCCATGCCGCGCCAGACCTCGGAGAGGCGGCCCGAGAGCGCGGCGTCGTCGCCGCGGTTGTCGGTGATCTCCGGCTCGATGTCGCGCGTGGCGAATTCGGCAAAGCTCACCTTGCCGTCGCCGCTGACGTCGGCCAGCACGAATCCTTGCGTGATCGCGTTGCCCGCCTCGACGGTGCCGATCAGACCGTTGCCGTTGGTATCGGCCTGCTCGGCCAGCAGGGCGAAGCCTGCCATGGCGGCATCGAAGGTCGCATTGCGCGCCTCGCCGTTGATCGTGGGCATGCCGGCATAAAGCTCCTGCGCCTTGATCATCCATTCGTCGCGGTCGATGCGCTGGTCGCCGTCCAGATCGGCGGCGAACACCGGATGGTTGGCGCGCAGGGTCGCGGTCATCCGGTTGGTCGTGTGCACGCCGGAACCGGCGCGGCAGTTCAGGAACTCGAGCAGCGTGACCTCGCCGTCGGCATCGCCGTCGAGCAGTTCGAAGTGTGCGGGGAAGGCTGCGTCGGCCTCGGCGCGCGTGACCCATCCGTCGCCGTTGCGGTCGGCCACCGCCAGGCCGTCGGCACAGGCCGCGACGATGGGATCGAGGATGATCTGGTTGCCGGCCACAGACTGCTCGGCATTCGCGCCGGAGGTCAGGGCGATCGCGGCGACCCCTGCCAATAACAGATTGCGCATGAATGTCTCCCGTGACGTCGGATGCGTGAACCCAGGACCATACTGCCGGTCGGCCGTGGCGAAATCACGGCGGCGCCGGCAGAGGCCGATACAGGCAGAACGCATCGCGGCGGCGCGGGTTGCCGCCGCCGCTACTCCGTGAGGTCCTGCCAGAGCTCCTTCACCTTGGTGAAGAAACCGTCCGATTCGGGATTGGTGCTGGTGCCGCCGCCGGCCTTCTCGAACTCCTTGAGAAGTTCCTTCTGGCGGGCGTTGAGGTTGACCGGGGTCTCGACCACGGTCTCGATCAGCATGTCGCCCCGGCCCGCGCCGCGCACGGTGGTCATGCCCTTGCCGCGCAGGCGGAACTGGCGCCCGCTCTGGGTGCCCGCGGGCACGGCGACCTTGGCGCGCTTGCCGTCGATCGTGGGCACCTCGATGGTGCCGCCCAGCGCCGCGGTGGTCACGGGAATCGGCACGGGGCAGAAGATGGTCGTGCCGTCGCGCTGGAAGATCTGGTGCGGCTTGATCGACAGGAAGAGATAAAGATCGCCTGCCGCGCCGCCGCGCAGGCCGGCCTCGCCCTCGCCGGTCAGGCGGATGCGCATGCCGTCGTCGACACCCTGGGGAATGGTGACGTTGAGGCTCTTGTCCTTCTGCACGCGGCCCGAGCCCGAGCACACCTTGCAGGGATCGGCGATCACCTGGCCCATGCCGCCGCAGGTCGGGCAGCTCCTCTCGATGGAGAAGAAGCCCTGCTGGGCGCGCACCTTGCCGTGGCCGCCGCAGGTGGCACAGGCCTTGGTCGCGCTGGGGTCCTCCGCACCGCTGCCGTTGCAGCTGTCGCAGGCCACGGCCGAGGGCACGCGGATCTTGGTCTGCTTGCCCTGGAAGGCTTCCTCCAGGGTGATTTCCATGTTGTAGCGCAGGTCGGCGCCGCGCTGGCCGGAGCTGCCGCGCCCGCCGCCGCGCCGGCGTCCGCCGCCGCCCATGAAGTCGCCAAACAGGTCGTCGAAGACATCGGCGAAGCTGGAGGCGAAATCGTTGGGGTTGCCGCGCCCGCCGCCGCCCATGCCGCCATCGAAGGCGGCGTGGCCGAACTGGTCGTAGGCCGCGCGCTTGTCGGCGTCCTTGAGGACCTCATAGGCCTCGTTGCATTCCTTGAAGCGGCTTTCCGCCTCGGCATCGCCCGGATTGCGGTCCGGGTGATACTGCATGGCGAGCTTGCGGTACGCCTTCTTGATCTCCGCGCCGTCAGCGCCGCGAGCCACGCCCAGCACCTCGTAATAATCCCGCTTGGCCATGCTACTCCGCCCGCATCGTCGTCAAAACCGGACGCGGGCTGCGTCGGCCTGGCCGTCGCAACCCGCGCTTGGGTTCAGGATAGACCGAAATCAGTTGCCCGTTCCGGTCTTCTTGTCCTCGTCGTCGACTTCCTCGAACTCGGCATCGACCACGCCGTCGTCGGCAGAGGACTGGGAAGCGCCGTCCTCGGCGCCGCCCTCGCCGGCCTGTTCGGCCTTGTAGATCGCCTCGCCCATCTTCATGGCGGCCTCCGCCAGAGCCTGGGTCTTGGCCTTGATCTCCTCGACGTTGTCGAGCTCCATGGCCGACTTCAGCTCGGCGACGGCATTCTCGATCGCGCCCTTGTCGGCCGCGTCGATCTTGTCGCCATGCTCCTTGAGCTGCTGCTCGGTGCTGTGGATCAGGCCGTCGGCCTGATTCTTGGCATCGACCATCTCGCGGCGCTTCTTGTCCTCGCCGGCATGGGCCTCGGCGTCCTTGACCATCTTCTCGATCTCGTCGTCGTTGAGACCGCCGCTGGCCTGGATGCGGATCTGCTGCTCCTTGCCGGTGGCCTTGTCCTTGGCGCTGACGTTCACGATGCCGTTGGCGTCGATGTCGAAGGTGACCTCGATCTGGGGCATGCCGCGGGGAGCCGAAGGCAGGCCGACCAGGTCGAACTGGCCGAGGATCTTGTTGTCGGCGGCCATCTCGCGCTCACCCTGGAACACCCGGATGGTGACCGCGGTCTGGTTGTCCTCTGCCGTCGAGAAGGTCTGGCTCTTGCGCGTCGGGATCGTCGTGTTGCGGTCGATCAGACGGGTGAAGACGCCGCCCAGGGTCTCGATGCCCAGCGACAGCGGCGTGACGTCGAGCAGGAGGACGTCCTTGACCTCGCCCTGCAGCACGCCCGCCTGGATCGCCGCGCCGATGGCCACGACCTCGTCGGGGTTCACGCCCTTGTGGGGCTCCTTGCCGAAGAACTGCTTCACCTTCTCCTGGACCTTGGGCATGCGGGTCATGCCGCCGACCAGGACCACCTCGTCGATCTCGCCGGCGGTGACGCCCGCGTCCTTCAGCGCCTTCTTGCAGGGCTCGATGGTGCGGTCGATCAGGTCATCCACCAGGGCCTCGAGCTTGGCGCGCGAGAGCTTGACGGTGAGATGCTTCGGACCGGAGGCATCGGCCGTGATGAAGGGCAGGTTGATCTCGGTCTGCACCGCGCTCGACAGCTCGATCTTGGCCTTCTCGGCGCCTTCCTTCAGGCGCTGCAGGGCCAGCTTGTCGCTGCGCAGGTCGATGCCGTTCTCCTTTTTGAACTCATCGGCCAGGTAGTCGAGGATGCGCTTGTCGAAGTCCTCGCCGCCCAGGAAGGTGTCGCCGTTGGTCGACTTCACCTCGAAGACGCCGTCGCCGATCTCCAGGATCGAGACGTCGAAGGTGCCGCCGCCAAGGTCATAGACCGCGATGGTGCCGGTGTTCTTCTTGTCCAGGCCATAGGCGAGCGCGGCCGCGGTCGGCTCGTTGATGATGCGCAGCACCTCGAGGCCCGCGATCTTGCCGGCGTCCTTGGTCGCCTGGCGCTGGCTGTCGTTGAAGTAGGCAGGCACCGTGATGACGGCCTGGGTGACGGTCTCGCCCAGGAACGCCTCGGCGGTCTCCTTCATCTTCTGCAGGATGAAGGCGCTGATCTGGCTGGGGCTGTACTTCTCGCCGGAAGCCTCGACCCAGGCGTCGCCGTTGCCGGCTTTGACGATCTTGTAGGGGACGAGATCCTTGTCCTTCTGCGTCATCGGGTCCTCGAAGGTACGGCCGATGAGACGCTTGATGGCGAACAGGGTGTTCTCGGGGTTGGTCACGGCCTGGCGCTTGGCCGACTGGCCCACCAGACGCTCGCCGTCGTTGGCGAAGGCGACCATGGAGGGGGTGGTGCGTGCGCCCTCCGCATTCTCGACGACCTTGGCGCTGCCGCCGTCCATGACCGCGATGCACGAATTGGTCGTACCGAGATCGATACCGATGACTTTACTCATGTCGTTCCGACTCCTTGCTGGCGGATCCATGGGGGCCCGCTTGGCGGCGCCCGCGGCTGGATCCCCGATTAAGTCCATAGAGGCTGTGAGTGATATAGGGCCTCGTTTCGGACGTGCAAGGGCAGCAAAGCGCCGAAATCCCTGCCGTTGGAGTCCTTTAGGTCGTCCGGTAAGGGATTTGCAGCCTGCTTCATTCATGGTCTGTTCGTCCCCAGCACACAAGGAGAGGCCATGACCACGCCACTGGCCGAAAAGGCCCGCCGATTCCGCGACCTGCATGCCGCCGGGCAGTGCTTCGTCATGCCCAATGCCTGGGACGCCGCCAGCGCCCGCCTGCTGGCCGCCCGCGGCTTCCCTGCCATCGCTACCACCAGCGCAGGCATCAACTGGGCCTTCGGCCTGCCCGACGGGCCGGGTGCGGCGCCGTTCGACGTCACCATGGCGCGCCACGGCGCCGTCGCGCGTGCGGTCGACCTGCCGGTCAACGGCGACCTCGAGAACGGCTACGGCGACACGCCCGAAGCGGTGGCCGCGTGTATCCGCCGCGCCATCGCCGAGGGTTTCGCGGGGGCCGGCATCGAGGATTTCACCGGCGACCGGGGGAACCCCTATTACGATATCGGCCTTGCCACCGAACGCATCGCGGCGGCCCGCGCTGCGGCCGATGAGTCAGGTCTTGCCTTCACGCTCACCGCGCGGGCCGAATGTTTCCTCTACGGCCACGATGCGCCGCTGGACGAGGCCATCCGGCGGCTGCGGCGTTTTCGCGAGGCCGGGGCCGATTGCCTCTACGCGCCCGGTCCCACCGACGACGAGACGGTGCGCCGCCTGGTCGGGGAAACCGGGGGGCCGCTCAACGTGGTGGTCGAACAATGGCGGGAGACCAGCGTCGAACGTCTGGCAGGGCTGGGCGTCACGCGCATCAGCACGGGCGCCAAGCTCTTCCGCGCCGTCTATGGCCGGCTCGGCGCGCTCGCCACGGAGATGGCCCAGGAGGGAATCTTCAGCTTCGGTCCGGACATCGTCAGCGACGAGGAGATCCAGACTGCGGTGACCGCCTAGGCGGACATGGAACCGCCCGCCGCGGTTCGGGGGAACCGGCGGCGGGCGGCATGCGACACCCGGCATTGGGGCGCGGGGGGCGCCGGGCATCGAGAGGCCTTGCTGGCTGGCGTCGTCGCGCCTAGCTGGCTGGCCCTCCCAGGAGGGACCCGCCCGCCCTTGCAACCAGGGGCTGGAAGGGCAAGGGCGGACGGGTCCATGCGCGGATGCTTGGGGTCACCCGCGCATGTCGGGATCAGCCACGCATGTGGCGCATGTCCTTGAGGATGCTGTCGAAGGTCGCCTGCTGCTCGGCATCGAGCACGTTGTAGAGATTGCCGACCGCCGCACGGATCGCCTTCACCTGCTCAAGGCCTGATTCCATGTGCTGTTCGGCGCGGTCGAGCATCTCCAGCGCATTCGCCGGGCGGCCCTGGTCCTTCTCGGCATCGCAGGCGGCCTGCTTGGCGGCCATGGCGTCGTGAACGGCATCGACCGCGGCGTTCCAGGCCGGCATCTGCGCCTCGGTCAGCTCCAGGCGGCTCTCCATATAGGCTTCCATCATGTCGATGCGGGTATCGTCGCGGTGCTCGCACATGTGGCCCATACGGCCGAAGCCGTCGCCCTCGCCGGGGGAGCTGTCGGCGATGGCGCCGGCGGCGGCGCCGGCAAGGCCCAGGGCAAAGGCGCTGGTCAGGATGATCTTGTTGCTGGTCTTCATGGTGTCGATTTCCTCAGGCGTTGGGTGGGTGGCGGCGGGTCTGCCGGGAGCTCAGAGACTGCCCAGCAGGATGACGATTCCGGGAACCTGCGGGCGGGCGGGAGCAACCGCAGGCGGCGGCGCCATGCGGTACGGGTGGGCGACCGCGGGCACCATCCCGGGGCGGTGGTCGGGTTCGGCCCTGCGGGGCTGATCGGGACGCTCGTCGTTGTGGGGCTGGCAGGTCTGACAGATCGGGGTCGGTTCGGCGCTGCGGTGACCGCTGTCGGCGAAGGCGCCGGTCGCGGCGACCACCAGACCAAGGGCGAGCAGGCTGCTGCGGATGAATGAGGGGGCGAACGTCATGATTGCGGGTTCCTCGTCTTGTCGCCGCCGGGTTCGGCTGCGGCGTTGAGAGGAATGTGGGCCGCCTCGGTGTCCGGTGCGTTGCGCGCGGGGTATCGTTTGGTAACCGTTTGTTACAGCGCGCCGGGCGGGCCCGGGTCTGTTACGCGCCGTAACCCGATTCTTGTCCCGCCGGGACGCGGCAGGCCCTATGTCAGGAGCATGAGCACCATGCCCACCATCCTGGTCGTCGACGACGATCCCGAAATCCGCGATCTGCTCGCGCGCTTCCTCGACAAGCACGGCATGACTGCGCTGACCGCCAGCGACGGCGAGCGCGCCCTGCGCACCGTGCGCGACGAAAACGTCGATCTGGTGGTGCTGGACCTGATGCTGCCGGGCGAGGGCGGCTTCGAGATCTGCCGCAAGCTGCGCCAGGTCTCCACGGTGCCGGTCATCATGCTGACGGCGCTGGCCGAGGACACCGACCGCATCGTCGGCCTGGAGCTCGGCGCCGACGACTACGTCACCAAGCCGTTCAATCCGCGCGAGCTGCTGGCGCGCATCCGCGCCGTGCTGCGCCGCGTGGCGGGCCAGGCCACGGCCGAGGACGACAAGGCGACAGTCTATCTCTTCGCCGGCTGGCGCCTGGATGTCGCGCGGCGCGAGCTGCTCGATCCCGAGGGGGCGCTGGTCAGCCTCACCGCGGGCGAGTTCGATCTGCTCGTCGCCTTCCTGGAGCATCCCCGCCGCGTGCTCGACCGCGACCAGCTGCTCACCTTCACCAAGGGCCGCATGGCCCAGCCCTTCGACCGCAGCATCGACGTCCAGCTCTCGCGCCTGCGCCGCAAGATCGAACCCGATCCCAAGGAGCCGCAGATCATCAAGACGGTGCGCGGCGGCGGTTACCAGTTCACGCCCGAAGTCAGCCGCGCATGAGGCGGCTGCTGCGCCACGGCTGGGGCAATACCGCGGGCGTCGTGCTGCTGGTGCTGGCGACCCTGATCGCCGTCATCGGCGCAGGCGCCATCGTCACGTCCCACGACCGCGAGAGCGCGGCCCAGGAGGCCTTTGCCCGCTCGGTCATGGACCGCGCCGCGAGTCTCGCCAAGACGCTGGATGCCGCCGATCCGGATAGTCGTGAAAATGTGCTCGCCCGGTTCCTCGACCCGGTCTTCCGCGTCTGGCTTGCGCCGCACCCGCCACCCGGCGGCGGACCGGAGTGGTCCCATGGCGAGGATATCGAGGAGGCTGCCCTGGCGGCCGCACCCGCGGGCCTGGCCGGCGAGGTCTTCGTGCGTGCCGTGCCCGGCCAGCCGCCGGTCTTCGATCCCGCAGAGGGGCCGCGTCCGCTGCACGCCGACGATTGGCGCCACGGCTTCTACACCCTCATCATCGCGCTGCCGCTGCAGGATGGGCACTGGGTGGTGGTCGCCGCGCCGGCCCGTCCGCTGGCCACGCCGCCCGGCACCTTCGCCATCGTCGCTCTCTCGCTGTTCGTGGTCGCGGTCGTCGCCGTCGCCATGGTCGTGGCGGCGCGCATGACGCGGCCCCTGCGCACCCTGGGCGAGGCCGCCGAGCGGCTGTCGCGCGATCTCGATGCGCCGCCCCTGCGCGAGACCGGCTCGCGCGAGATGCGCAAGGCGACCGCCGCCTTCAACACCATGCAGGAACGCCTGCGCGGCATGGTCGACGACCGTTCGCTGATGCTGGCCGCTCTCTCCCACGACCTGCGCACGGTCATCACGCGCCTGCGCCTGCGCGCAGAGGACATCGACGACGAGGTCCAGCGCGCCAAGGCCCTGGAGGATCTCTCCGACATGGAGGTGATGCTGAAGGAGTCGCTCGATGCCGCGCGCGGCGAGACCAGCCGCGAACCGCGCCAGAAGGTCGATCTGGCCGCCCTGGTGAGGAGCCTTGCCGACGATCTTGCCGATGCCGGCAGGGCGGTGACCTTTGCCGGGCCGGAACGGCTGGTGTTGCATTGCCGTCCCGTTGCCCTGCGCCGGGCGCTTTCCAATCTCATCGACAATGCCATCCGCTACGGCGGCGGCGCCGACCTGGTGCTGCGCCAGGACGGAGCGACGGCGGTGATCGAGGTCGGCGACCGCGGCCCCGGCATTCCCGAGGCCGCGCGCGAGGCGATGTTCCGCCCCTTCATGCGCGGCGATCCCTCGCGCAACCGGGCGACCGGCGGTACGGGCCTGGGCCTGGGCGTCGCCCGCTCGATCCTGCGCGCCCACGGCGGCGACGTGGTTCTGGCGGATCGTGAGGGCGGCGGCCTGCTGGCCCGCGTCACCTTGCCCGCCGGCCAAGGCCGGGGAACGTAAAGGCTTCCGGACAGTTGAAGGTGTGGACGCCCGCGCCCCGTCAACCGGCGGCGCACGCGGCAGTCCCAACCAGAATGATTCGGGAGAACCACCATGACGTTCCGTACCGCCGCCCTGGCCGCCACGGCCACGATGTGCCTTGCCCTGCCCGCCATGGCCGATGATTGTGCCGGTGCGCTTGCCGACAACGACGCCTGGCTGCGCGACAACCCGGACATCCGCGCCAGCATCGACAACACGGCCCAGCGCGATCTGCGCGACCTGCGCGACGCCGCCATGATCCTGGACCGCAACGGTCAGGAAGACGCCTGCGAGGACGTCATCGAGGCGATGGAGGACATCGCCCGGAAGCATCACGAGGAGGCCCAAGAGGCCGCCGAGGCCGAGAGCGACGAAGCCCGCAAGGAGCGCCTGGCCGCCGCGGTCGGCGTCAGCGAGCTTCAGGGTGTCCTGCGCGCCGACGAGCTGATCGGCCGCGACATCCGCAACCTCGAGGACGAGGACCTGGGCGAGGTCGATGACGTGGTCCTGGCCACCAACGACGCCAGCCAGTCCTATGCCATCGTCGCCTACGGCGGCTTTCTCGGCATCGGCGAGGAACAGGTCGCCGTGCCGCTCTCCTCGCTGCGCCTGACCCAGGACCGCGATGTTCTGGTGCTCGACATCTCCGAGGACGCCTTCGAGGCCGCGCCCCGCTTCGAGCGTGACGACATGACCTCGCTCAACGATCCCAACTGGACCCAGACCAACCGGGCCTACTTCGAGAGCAACTGATCGACGAGACTCCCCGGATGTCCGGCCTCCTCCCGGCCTGACATCGACCCCGAAGCCGCCGCGCCCCACAGCGCGGCGGCTTTTTCTTTGGCGCCGTTCGCGATGGCCTCCTGCGGCGGCAGGCCGGAGGGGTTATGCGGCGGGCGGGGCCTTGGCGACGCCGACCATGGCGGCGCGCAGCAGGCGGTCGTGGATGGTGTAGCCGTCGCGCAGGACCTGGACCACGGTGCCGGGTTCGGCATCGGCGCTTTCGACCTCGAACACGGCCTGGTGCTGGTTGGGATCGAAACGTTTGCCCTGGGCGTCGATCAGCCTGATGCCGTGGCGCTCCATGGCGCCGGCCAGTTCGCGCCCGGTCAGCTCCACGCCCTCGATCAGCGCCTTGATGGCGGCGTCCTCGCGGCCCTCGGGCGGGATCGCGTCGAGCGCCCGCTTCAGGTTGTCGGCCACGGCCAGCATGTCCTCGGCGAACTTCTGCACGGCGAACTTGCGCAGGTCGTCGCGCTCCTTCTCGGAGCGGCGGCGCACGTTCTCGGTCTCGGCGGCCGCGCGCAGCAGGCGGTCGGTCAGATCGTCGACCTGGCCTTCCAGCTCGGCGATGCGCGGGCTCTCCGCGGCATCGGCCGAAAGGGCGTCGGCCAGGGCCTCCAGCGTCGCCTCGGTGGCGGGGTCGCGGGCCTCGTCGTTGGCGGCTTCGGGGTGCTTGCGGGCGGCCTGGTCGTCCCGGCCGGGCTTGTCCTGTTCGTTCATGGTCATGTCTCGCAACGCAACGGCGGTGTTGTCTTGGTTTAAGGGTTCGGGCTCACAGATGGGGTCGCACGGGCCGCGATCAAAGCGCTAACCCAGCAATCGGCTGACCACCTTGGCGGTGTAGTCGACCATCGGGATGATGCGGGCGTAGTTCATGCGCGTCGGGCCGATCACCCCCAGGGCCCCGATGAAACGTCCGCCCTGGTCGGAAACCGGGGAGACGATGGTGGAGCAGCCCGAAAGCTGGAACATGCTGTTGTCGGCGCCGATGAAGATCGACACGCCCTGGGCGTCGTGGGTGAGCTGGAGCAGGCGCATCATGTGGCGGTTCTGGTCGAGCTTCTCGAACAGGTCGCGGATGCGCTCGATGTCCGACAGGGCGCGCACGTCGTTGAGCAGGTTGGCCTGGCCGCGAACGATCAGGGTCGCCGGCCCCTCGCCGTCGCCCGACCAGGTCGCAAGGCCGGCTTCCACGACACGCTGGGAAAGCTCGTCGAGCTCGGCCTCGTGGCGCGTCAGCTCCTGGCTGACGTCGCCCTGGGCCTCGTTCAGCGTGCGCCCGGCAAGGCGCGCGGAAAGATAGTTGCCCGCCCGCGTCAGCATGGCGGGCGTGATGCCCGGCGGCAGGTCGATGACGCGGTTCTCCACCGCGCCCGATTCCAGCACGACGATGACCAGCGCCCGGTCCGGGGCCAGCGACACGAACTCGACATGCTTGAAGGGGGCTTCCTGCTTGGGCGCCACGACCACGCCGGCATGCTGCGAAAGCCCCGAAAGCAGGGCCGATGCCGCGCCCAGGACCTCCTCGTAGGTCCGCCCGGCGCCCTCGCAGGCGCCCTCGATGGCCTCGCGCTCCTCGCGCGAAAGGTCGCCCACCTGGAGCAGGGATTCGACGAACAGGCGCAGGCCCGGTTCGGTGGGAATCCGCCCGGCCGAGGCGTGCGGCGAGGAAAGCAGCCCCATTTCGGCGAGATCAGCCATGACATTGCGCACGGACGCCGCAGAGAGCGGTCCCTGCAGGCGGCGCGAGATCGTGCGCGAACCCACCGGTTCCCCCGTCGTGACGTATTCGTCGACGAGGATGCGGAAGATTTCGCGTGAGCGGTCGTTAAGCTCCTGAATCATGGTTTCTGGCCCGTTCCGGCGCCGGGTCTGGCAGCAGCCGGGGCGCTCTGCTGTCGCAGCCGGCTTCCGTGATGTAGGGGGTGCCCGGTGCAAGGTCAACGGTGCGCGGGCCGGGGCGGTTCCCTCGCCCCGCGTTCCGCTCTAGGTTCCGCGCCACGCGACTCCCCCATTCACCGCGACAAGAGAGTTTCCCATGAACCGTCCCTCCGGCCGCGCCGCCGACGAGCTGCGGGCCATCCGCCTCGAACCCGGCTTCTCCAAGCATGCCGAGGGCTCCTGCATGGCCCGTTTCGGCGATACCCATGTGCTGTGCACCGCCTCGATCGAGGAGCGGGTGCCGCCATGGCTGCGCGGAGAGGGTCGCGGCTGGGTGACGGCCGAATACGGCATGCTGCCGCGCTCGACCAACACCCGCACCGACCGCGAGGCCGCCCGCGGCAAGCAATCGGGCCGCACCCAGGAGATCCAGCGCCTGATCGGGCGCAGCCTGCGCGCCGTCACCGATCTGGTGGCCCTGGGCGAGCGGCAGATCCGCGTCGACTGCGACGTCATCCAGGCCGACGGCGGCACGCGCACCGCGGCGATCACCGGCGGTTACGTCGCGCTGCACGCCGCGCTCGCCAGGCTCGTCGCATCCGGCGAGCTGAAGGCCCTGCCGCTCACCGACCATATCGCGGCCATCTCCTGCGGCATCTACGAGGGCGTGCCCGTGCTCGACCTCGACTATGCCGAGGATTCCAACGCCCATGCCGACGCCAACTTCGTGATGACCGGCAAGGGCCTGCTGGTCGAGGTCCAGGCGACCGCCGAGGGCGCCACCTTCGACCGCGCCGCCCTCGACACCCTGATCGACCTTGCCGCCAAGGGCATCGGCGAGCTGGTCACCGCGCAGAAGGCGGCGCTCGCCTCGTGAGCGACCGCCTCACCCTGCCGCCCCGGCTGGTGCTCGCCAGCCACAACGCGGGCAAGCTGGTCGAGCTGGAAGAACTGCTCGGGCCGCTGGGCGTGGAGGTCGTCGGCGCCGGCGCCCTGGGCCTGCCCGAGCCGGAGGAGACCGGCGACACCTATGTCGCCAATGCCCTTCTGAAGGCCCATGCCTCCGCACAGGGTGCGGGCCTGCCGGCGCTGGCCGACGATTCCGGCCTTTCGGTCGCGGCCCTGGGCGGCAAGCCCGGCATCCATTCGGCGCGCTGGGCCGGGCCCGACCGCGATTTCGCGCTTGCCATGAAGAAGGTCGAGGAAGCCCTGGGCGACGACCCCGACCGCTCCGCCAGCTTCCACTGCGTGCTGGCGCTGGCCTGGCCGGACGGCGCCGAGATGGTCTTCGAAGGCCGTGTCGACGGGCATCTGGAGTTTCCGCCGCGCGGTTCCAACGGCTTCGGCTATGACCCGATCTTCGTGCCCGAGGACGAGACCCGCACCTTCGGCGAGATGACGCCGCAGGAGAAGAAGGCGCGCAACCACCGGGCGCGGGCCTTCGCCCGCCTGCTCGGCGCAGCGGACTTCCACTGACGGTGAATCCCGCTCCCGCCAGCAGCGATGCCGGGTCCGATCCCGGCTTCGGGGTCTATGTCCACTGGCCGTTCTGCCAGTCGAAGTGCCCCTACTGCGACTTCAACAGCCATGTCCGCGAGACGATCGACGAGGCGCGCTGGCGCGCCGCGCTGACCGCGGAAATCGCCCACATGGCGCAGGTCGCGCCGGGGCGAACGGTCACCAGCATCTTCTTCGGCGGCGGCACGCCTTCGCTGATGGACCCGGCGACCGTCGGTGCCGCACTCGATGCCATCGCGGCGCACTGGCCGCTGGCGGGCGATGCCGAGGTGACGCTGGAGGCCAACCCCGGCAGCGTCGAGGCGGGCCGTTTCGCGGGCTACCGCGCGGCGGGCGTGGGCCGTGTCTCGCTCGGCGTCCAGGCGCTCGACGATACCGCATTGAAGGCGCTGGGCCGCCGCCACGACCACGCCGAGGCGCTGGCCGCCATCGCCATCGCGCGCGAGCACTTCCCGCGCATGTCCTTCGATCTGATCTATGCCCGCCCCCACCAGAGCCCGGCGGACTGGGAGGCTGAACTTTCCCGCGCGCTTGCCTACGGCACGGATCATCTCTCGCTCTACCAGCTCACCATCGAGCCCGGCACGGCCTTCCACACCCTCCATCGCCGCGGCGATCTGGTGGTGCCCTGCGAGGACGACCAGGCGGCGATGTACGAGGCGACCCAGGCGATGACGGCAGAGGCGGGCCTGCCTCCTTACGAGGTCTCCAACCACGCCCGGCCGGGGCAGGAGAGCCGCCACAACGTCCTCTACTGGCGTTCGGGCGAATGGGTCGGCATCGGACCCGGCGCCCACGGCCGGCTCAACGCGCCGGGTGGCATCAGCATCGCGCGGCGTCAGGAAAAGGCGCCCGAAACCTGGCTCGGCGCCGTTGTATCCCAGGGCCACGGTACCGCCGAAACCGTCGAGATCGGCGGCGAGGAGCGTGTCGCCGAGGTGCTGATGATGGGCCTGCGCCTGGTCGAGGGCCTGCGCGAAAGCGATGTCCTGCGCGCCACGGGCCGGGAACTCGATCACGTCGTTCCGGCCGCGCGTCTGGCGCCGCTTTTCGCGGGTGGCCTGCTGGTGCGCGAACCCGGCCGCCTGCGCGCCACCGCGGCGGGCCGTCAGGTGCTCAACGGCGTGCTGGACCGGCTGCTCGGCTAGTTGACGAGCATCGAGACGGCGGGCGGGCGGAACGAGGTCGGTGCGGGATCGGCGACCACGGCGCCGCCGGGCTGGATCTCCATTACCACCAGGCCGCGTTCGGGCTCGCCGTCGGCATCGAAGCGGAAGACACCCTCGATACCGGAGAAGCCGCGCCAGTCGGTGACGGCTTCCGTGCCGAACTCCTGGCCCTGCGCGGCATTGCGCGACAGGCCGGCGGCCAGCGCCATGGCGTCGTAGGCAAGGGCCGCCACGGGCGGCGGCGTGCTGCCATAGGCGGCCTCGAAGCGGCCGTTGAACCAGGACATGCGGTCCTGCGGCGTCATCGCATACCAGGCGCCGCGCAGCAGCGGCTCGCGCAGCAGGCTGGGGTCATTCCAGTTGGCCAGACCCAGCAGGCGCACCTGGGTCGGGTTGACGTCGTAGTAGCCGAGCCATGCCGAAAGCTCGCGCAGCAGGGAGCCGGATTCGGGGATCAGAAGGGCGTCGAAGGACACCGTTCCGGCAGCTTCCATTTCTTCCAGGCGCGCGATGGCGGCAAGCGAAACCTCGTCGCCGCGCAGGCGCAGCTCGGCAATCTGGGCTTCGAGATCGGCCTGGCGCGCCTTGTAGCGGGTCAGCTCGCGCACCGTCTCCTCGATCCCCAGGCCGTCCGGGTTGTAGAAGGCGCGCTGCACCACCTGGCCGCCGTTCTGGGCCACGGCGCGCTCCATGGCGCCGGCCATGCGCCGTCCGAAGGCGTTCTGGGGCGCCAGCACGGCAAAGCGCAGGTAACCCTGCTGGGCGGCAAAGGCCACGACCCGGTCGACCTGCAGTTCGGGCGCGACGCCCAGCAGATAGACGCCGGGCTGGGCGACGGTGAGATCGGAGGAAAGCGCGATCATGGGGATACCGGCCTGCTGGGCGACCGGGGTCGCAGCCGTCACCTCCTGGGCAAAGAGCGGGCCGACGATCAGGTCCGGCTGCCCCGCCAGCACCTGACGCACGGCCAGCGCCGCACCTTCGGGCGTGCCCTTGGTATCGGCCACGACCAGCTCCATGCGGTCGCCGCCGATGTCGAAGAGGGCAAGGCTTGCGGCATCCAGCAGATCGTTGCCGATGCCGCCGTACTGGCCGGACAGCGGCAGAACCAGGGCGATGCGCCGCGCGAACTGGGCGGCCTCGCCGTAGTTCGCCTCGTCGGTGCCCGACAGCGGCGCGGTATCGACCTCCGGAGCCTCGGTGAAGGCGGGCTCGTCGGACGTCTCCTCGGGCTCGGCCACGACCTCGGGCGGCGCGGTATTGAAGTCGCGCTCCTGCGACTTGCAGCCGGCCATGGCCAGCACGAGGACAAGCGCGGCCATGCTCCAGATGCCGGCTCCTGCCGTCCTGCTGCTTGCGCGTTCGATCATGGCTGCTCTCTCCGTGGCGTCTGCGCCTCTGTTATCATCTTTGGCGAACCGGGCGGAAATGAGAAGGCGTACAGACGGCCCATCATGGCGACAACCGACCCACTCTCCCTCACCCCCGTGACGGATTAACGCATGGCGCGCACGGCCGATCCCGCCCGCCGCCGGGCCGAACGATTCGGCCGCAGGGCAGAAACCCTGGCCGCCCTGATGCTGATGGCCCAGGGGTTCCGCATCCTGGCGCGGCGGGTGCGCGGCCCCGGCGGCGAGATCGACATCCTGGCCCGCCGCAGCCGGCTGCTGGTGGCCTGCGAGGTCAAGGCGCGCGGCCGTCACGAGACCGAGGTGGTCAGCACGCGCCAGTGGCAGCGCATCGCCGCCGCGCTCGACGGCCATGTCGCGCGTCATGGGCAACTGGCAGCCTGCGACAGGCGTTTTGATCTGATCGAGATCGTCTCGGGCCGCCTGCCGCGCCATCACCGCGACGTCTGGAGGCCATGAAGCGCCGCAAAAATGTCGGCTTGTGGTGTGCCAATGGCTTTATCGAACCTATAGTTTCACCGATCAGACCAAAAGGGACCAACAACGATGACGCTCCCGCGCCTCGTCACGATCCTTGCCCTGTGCGCCACCGGGCTGCTTTCCTCGGGCTGCACCAGCCTGTTCATCGGTGCCGCCGCCACCGGAGGCATTGCGGTTGCCGAGGACCGCTCGGTCGGCACGCAGATCGACGACGCCACGATCAAGATCGCCGTCAGCGAAAGCCTGTTCAGCTACAACGAGCAGCTGTTCCAGGACGTCTCCATCGACGTCACGGAAGGCCGCGTGCTGCTCACCGGCAAGGTCGAGGATCCCCAGGACCGCATCGAGGCGGTGCGCCTGGCCTGGCAGGCCGAGGGCGTGAAGGAAGTCATCAACGAGATCCAGGTGACCGACAAGGGCGGCATCGGCAGCTACATGACCGACGTGCGCATCTCCAACGAGCTGCGCGCCGACCTGCTGTTCGACAGCCAGGTCCAGGCGATCAACTACAACGTCGATACCGTGGGCCAGATCGTCTACCTGACCGGCATTGCCCAGAGCCAGGAGGAGCTGCAGCGGGTGATCGACACCGCGCGCACCATCTCTGGCGTCAAGCAGGTGGTCAGCCACGTCCGGGTGAAGGCGCCCACTGGCTGACCGTTTCACTGCCGTGTTAAGCAGGGGACCGCTGCGGCACCGGCCGCCTGACCTCTGAAGGGACTTGCCGCATGGCGCTATCGGTCGCGGTCCAGATGGACCCCGTTGAAGGCATCAACATCGATGCCGACACCACCTTCGTCATGTCGCTGGAGGCGCAGGAGCGCGGCCATGCGGTGTACTTCTATACGCCGCGCGACCTGATCTTCCGCGAGGGCAAGGTGCTGGCCTATGCCCGGCCCATGTTCCTGCGCCGCAAGAAGGGCGATCACGTCACGCTCGGCAATCCGGCGCTGATGGATCTCTCGGAGATGGATGTCGTCCTGATGCGTCAGGACCCGCCCTTCGACATGGCCTACATCACGGCCACCCATCTGCTGGAGAAGATCCACCCGAAGACCCTGGTGGTGAACGATCCCGCAGAGGTGCGCAACGCGCCCGAGAAGATCTTCGTCACCCAGTTCGAGGGCGTCATGCCGCCGACGCTGATCGCTTCTTCTCTTCAGGCGATCCGCGACTTCCGCGAGGAGCACGAGGACATCATCGTCAAGCCGCTCTACGGCAACGGCGGCGCCGGCGTCTTCCACCTCAAGCCCGGCGACGAGAACCTCGGCGCCCTGCTGGAGATGTTCACCCAGATGTTCCGCGAGCCGGTGATCGTGCAGAAGTACGTCGCCGCCGTGCGCGAGGGCGACAAGCGCATCATCCTGATCGACGGCAAGCCGGTGGGTGCGATCAACCGCATTCCCGCGGCCGGCGAATCCCGCTCCAACATGCATGTCGGCGGCAAGCCGGTCGCCTCGACGCTGACCCAGCGCGAGCGCGAGATCTGCGACACGATCGGCCCGGAGCTCGCCCGCCGCGGCATGATCCTGGTCGGCATCGACGTCATCGGCGGTTATCTCACCGAGATCAACGTCACCTCGCCCACCGGCATCCAGGAAATCAACCGCTTCGACGATGTGAAGCTGGAAGCGACCCTGTGGGATGCCATCGACCGCCGTCTGGCGCGCCGCTGAACGGCCCTGAGACCGGGCCCGGCCTGCCTCAGTCCTGCGGATAGAGGCGCTTGAGCGCCGCGCCCGCCTCGGCAAGGGCATCGGCAAGTTCGGGCAGTGCGGCTTCCAGAGCCGGCGCATCCTTGCCGCGCGCTGCGCGCTGGATGACATCGGCCAGCGTGGCGACCCGGTGCGCCCCGAAGTTCCCGGCGTTCGATACCAGGTTGTGCGCGGGCCGGTAGACCGCTTCCCAGTCGCCGGCCGCCCAGGCGCGCCGCAGCTCGCCGTCAAGGCGCTGCGCCTGGACGAGATACTCGCCGATGAACCCCTTCATGCGCTCGGCGCCCAGCACCGCTTCCAGTGATTTCAGTGCTTGGCGGTCGATGACCGCCGGATGCTCTTCCTGCATTGTCCTCGTTTCCTGATCCCGCCTGCATGATGGACACGCAGAAGTTGCTGGCAAGGCCTGACTTGGGGCAGCTGGGGAAAGGCCTGCGGCTCAGGCGCGGTAGAGGTAGTAGCGCCCGGGTCTGACGTCTGCGGGCAGGTCCAGGCTCTGCCAGCCGGGGTGGGGCAGGGGCTGGTCGGAAACCAGCACGGCGCCGGGCGCCAGCAGGGGCGGAAGATGTTCGGCGAGCCAGGCGCCCAGTGCCCGGCTGGCCGCCTCGTCCCCGCTGCCGATATCGACATGGACCAGTGCGGCGGCGGCGCCCAGGCGGGCGCGTGCGCGCGGCAGGGTGTCTTCCAGTTCGCCGAGGAACAGATGGTCGTGATCGGGGATGCAGTCGGGATGGGCCGCGACCTGACGGTCGAAGCAGAAGATTTCGCGCCGCGGCAGGATCTCGCGCAGGTGGTCGAAGGTACGGCCGTTGCCCAGGCCCAGTTCCAGGACATGGCCCGGCGAACCGGCGATCAGCTCGGCGGCAAGGCCAAGGCACGCCCGCTGGGCGGAGAGGCGGCGGATGACGCTGTCGAGGCGGCTCACCGGCGGGTCACGGTGTGGCCGCCGTGGGAGACGGCCTCGCGCAGCTGCGCGGTGGTACGCTCCACGCGGCGGGCCAGCTCGCGCATGATCTCGATCGACATGGACGGAAACTGCGAGACGAGCTGGAAGAACAGGTCCTTGGAGATCATCAGGGTCTCCAGGTCGCTGCGCGCCTGGACGGTGGCGGTGCGCGGCACGTCGCACAGGATCGCGGTTTCGCCCAGGAAATCGTTCTTCCTCAGCGTCGCCACGGTGACCGGCCCGTTGTCCGTCGCCACGATGACGTCGGCCTCGCCGTCGATGATGATATAGGCGGAATCGCCCTCGTCGCCCTGCTCGCAGATGATGTCGCCCTCGCCGAAACTGAGGCGCTGCGCCGTGAAGGCGAGCAGCTTCAGCTTGCTGGGCTCGATCTTGGCAAAGAGCGGGATGTTGCGGAGAAGATCGACATCCTGCTGCAGACTCATTGGGTGTACTCCATGGTTGCGGCTTATTCCGCCGCGATCAGTTCGCTCAGCAGCGAACCTTTATCGACCAGTTCGTCATAGGTGCCCCGTTCGGCCAGACGGCCGCCCGACATCACCAGCACACGGTCGAAGCCGCGGGCCTGGCTGGGACGGTGCATCACCCAGATCAACGCGCGACCCGCGAATTCCTCGCGCACATTTCTCAATATGGTGCTCTGGGAGGAGCCGTCCAACGACGCGGTGGCTTCCGAGAGGATGAGGATGGCGGGCTTCTTGAGCACGGCGCGTGCGATCGAGGCCTTCTGGCGCTGCGCGGGCGAGAGGCGCGCGCCGCCGATGCCGACCTCGAAGTCGAGGCCGACCTCGACGACCACGGAGCGCAGGTTGAGCGTCTCGATGACGTCCGACATCAGCTCGCCCACCTTCGACTGCGCCTGGGCGCGGCCATAGACCAGCTTGCCGAACAGAATGTTGTCCTGCAGCGAGGAGGCGGCGTTGTAGCGGTCGACATCGAAGAACTCGACGGCGTCGCGCAGGTTCTCGGGAAGGTTCTCGGCAAAGGCCTTGCGTGCTTCCAGGATGCGCGCCTGGAAGGCCTCGTCGATCAGGCCCAGGCGGTGGCGCGCCGGCGACAGCTTGAACGGCAGCGCCAGCAGCTTCATGCGGTCTTCGGCTTCCAGCTTGTCCAGGCCGTCCCGTTCGACCTTGCGCAGAATCGCCTGATAGTCCGGCAGATCGTCCAGGCTGATGAAGGAGAACTGGGCAAAGTATTCGTGATCGGGCGGCAGGCCGGCGAACAGCTCGACCATGGTCTGGGCGACCTCGTGGCCGATGGAAAGCAGGTCCTCGACCAGGCCCGCCTTGCCCAGAATCTCCATGACGTAGGCGTTCTGCGGCAGCTGATCGAGATCGAAGGCATCGCCCACCGGCGTACCGAACAGCAGGTTCTCGCCCACCGTGGCGTTCAGGTTGTAGGCGCTGCGGTCGAAGGATTCGACCAGCCCGCTGTAGGCCTTTTCGGTGAGGCGCGTCTGCAGCATGTGGCGCGCCTCCAGCAGACGATGCGCCGCCGCGGGGCGGGCCTCGGGATCGAGCGTGCCGCGCAGGCCCAGCAGATAGACGTCGTTCTCCATGTCGGCGACGATCAGGGCGTGGCGCACCGCCTCGATCAGCGCCTCGCGGGTGGCGATGCCCAGGCCCTCCAGGTCGACCCAGTCGGCTTCCGGATCGTCCAGGCTGTTGCCGGTCTTGGAGGCCTCGTCGATGTAGCGGGCGAGCGAGCGGCGCCTGTCCTCGCCCTCGTCCTCGCGCGCGGCCTGGGGCTTCTGCCGGATGCCGTAGAGCAGGTTGTCGAGCAGGCGTGCCGAGAACAGGTGCGAACTCGCCCCGACATAACCGATGCTCTTGCCGGTGGCGGCTTCGGTCAGCTGCCCGGCTTCGGCCTGGCCATAACGCAGGGTGCCGCCGCTGGTGTCGAGCAGGCGCGCCAGCAGCAGCGCCAGATGGCCCTTGCCGCTGGTCGCGTCGCCGACCACGGCGACATGGCTGTCGAGCGGGATTTCGGCGGAGAGGTTCTCGATCAGGAGGTCGCCGTCCTCCTCGTACTTCAGGTTCACGGCGGCGAGCTTGCCCTCCAGGCGCGGCGCCTCGGCATCGCCGAAGACGATGTTCTCCTCGCGCATCCCCGGGGTGGCGAACTGGGCGACGACCTGGTCGTACTTGATCGCCGCGTCGGCCTGGATCTGGTAGTGGTTCAGCAGTTCCTTCCAGGGCGGCGGCAGGTCCTTGTAGGCCGCCAGCACGGCGACCAGGCCGCCCAGCGAGAGATCGCCCGTGATCACGAAATAGCCGCCGATCGCGTAGAAGAAGAACGGCGTCATCTGCGCGAGGATGCTGTTGAGGAACTTGATGAAGAACTTCTTGTTGTAGATGTCGAAGCGGATTTCGAAGATCCGCCCCATGCGCTGGGTGAACTCGGCCAGTTCCCAGCGCGCCATGCCGTTGGCATGCATCTCCTCGGCCGAATGCACGGTTTCGGCGATGCGCTCGGAGAGCTTTCTCACCTCGCGCACGCGCGCCTTGCCCAGCAGGTTCACCCGCTTCTGCAGCTTCGGAATGATCCAGCCCTGCACGGGATAGAGCGAGATGGAGGCAAGCCCCATCCAGAAATCCTGCATGAAGATGAAGATCAGCGCCGTGATCAGCAGACCGCCCTGATACATCGGCAGGGCCAGCGCATCGCCGATGAAGCCGCCCAGCGGTTCGACTTCCTGGGTGATCATCGGGATCAGTTCGCCCGCACTCACCCGCCGGAAGTGCGGCAGGGGAAAACGCAGGATGCGGCTGTAGAGCTGATAGCGCAGGCGGCGCAGCATGCGCTCGCCCAGGCGGCCCTTGTAGACGTTGATGAAGTACTTGAAGCCGCCGTTGATCAGCACCAGCAGCAGGAAAAGGCCGCTGTAGAGCGCCAGCAGCCACAGGCGGTGCAGATCGAACAGTTCGTAGCCCATCAGCACAAAGGTGCGCGGCGCCACGTCGACGCCGGCTGAAACCGAGCCCGAGGAGTATTCAACCGTCGCTTCGTTGAGGACGTTGTTGACGATCAGCTTCGGGATATCGAGGGAGACGTAATAGAACGGCAGGGAGAGTACGGTGAAGAGCAGGATGAACACCTGCTCCCGTTTCGAAAAACGAAAGACAAAACCGTAGATGGTCCGATCCATGATCGCAGACCGCTTCCCCCGAAACCCCAAGTCGGGGCCAGTCTAGGCCATAGCGGTCAAAGCCGTAAACGAAGCTTCTTTACGCCGTCTTTTGTCCTTGTTCGGGGTGTGGCATAGTTGCCTTCCCGTTGGGAAGGGAACCGGGATGGCCTCGGTGACGCAGCGTCCGCGTGTGCTGATCTACAGCCACGACAGCTTCGGCCTGGGCCACCTCAGGCGCTGTCGTGCGATTGCGCACGCCATGGTGGGCGCGGTCGACAACCTCACGGTTCTCATCCTCTCGGGCTCGCCGATCATCGGCAGCTTCGATTTCCGGGCACGCGTCGATTTCGTGCGCGTGCCGGGCGTCATCAAACTCCGGAACGGCGAATACA
>CALLQH010000189.1 GCA_938014945.1 uncultured bacterium
AGAGTTCGTTGTAGTTCTGCAGGCACCAGAAGAGCGGCACCCGCTCGCCCTCCACGTTCTTGCCCACGATCAGCGCGTCCGGGTTGCTGCGCCAGCCCTGCCAGGATGCGGTGTAGGTCTGCAGGCGGTAGAGCACCGCCGGGTCGATGGCGTCCGGCGCGGCAGGCTTCTCGGGCTTCAGGGTGCTGCCCTCCTCGCGGGCGATGGCATCGGCGAAGGCCTTGAGCGTCGTCAGTTCGCGCAGGGCGCGGGGCGGCAATGGCCTGCCGAGCTCGGCCTCCAGGGCAGCGATCATGCGCACCGCCAGCAGCGAATGGCCGCCGAGATCATGGAAGCGGTCGTCCAGGGCGATCGGCTGGTTGAGCCAGAGAACCTGCTGCCAGACGGCGGCGATGGTCTTTTCCAGCGGACTTTGGGGCGGGCGCCGGTGGACCTCGCGTTGCTCCCTTGCCCGCGCCATCGCCCGCAGCCGCGGCAGATCCACCGCCCCTGTGGCCGTGCGCGGCAGTTCGTTGACCGGCACCAGGCGCTGGGGCACCTGCCATGGCTCAAGCTGCGCGCCCAGCAGCGTGCGGATGTCGTCCATGGATGCGGCGCGGTCTTCGTTGAGCTTCATCCAGGCGGTGGTGATTCCGGTGTGCTGGCTGCCGGCGACAAAGGCCTCGTCGATGCGGGGATCGGCGGTGAGCATCGCGGCCAGTACTTCGGGCGCCACATCGTAGCGCGGCAGCTCGCCCACCGGCGCATGGGGGGCTTCCACCAGCCGCACGATCACCTCTTCCAGCCGCACGCCCAGGCGGTCGACGTCGGTGGCGGAGAAACGCGCGGCGCTGGCATCGATGACACAGGTGATCCCGTCCGGCGTCAGTTCGAACTGGAAGGCAAGGTCGAAGTCCGCGGCCTCCTTGCGCAGGGTGCGCGGTGTCACCTTCAGGTTCGGCAGGGCAAAGGGCGCCTCGCGGGTTTCCTGTACCGAGACCATGGCACGGTTGAGCGGCGTGCGGGCGAGCGCCGGCAGGGCGGAGATGTCCTGCAGGTCGGCATTCTGGTGGCTCGAAGCCTCCAGGATCAGACGATGGGCGGTGCGGGCCAGCTCGTCCTGAGGACGGGACTCGTCGATCTGCAGGAAGAGCGGCACGACCGAGTTGAAGTAACCGACCAGGTTCTCCATCGCGGCCTGGGGCCGGTTCGTGAGAGGAACGCAGAACAGTTGCCCGGCCTGACCGGTATGGCGGTGGAGGAGCAGGGCGCAGGATGCGACCAGCATGGCCGCGGGCAGGATTGCGGCTGTCTCCGCCCGCTGCCGCAGGTTCGCCGCGACGCTTCTGGCCAGCGTGATGCGGCGGCTGACCGTGGTGGTCGGCAGCGATGGATCGGCGGCCGCGCCGGGCAGGGCCTGTTCGCGCACGCGCCGGGGCAGGGTTGTCTCCCAGTAGGCCATGTCGCGGCGCACGGCGTTCTCGCCGCGCGTGCGTTCCAGCCACAGGGCGACATCCCCGCTCTGCACGGGAAGAGGCGGCAGGTCGGCTGCCTTGCCGTCACGCCGGGCGCGGTAGAAGGCTGCGAGGTCGCGCAGCAGGGCGCTGCGGGAAAAGCCGTCGAAGATGGCGTGGTGGAAGACCAGGCACAGGACATGGCGGTCCGGCGAAAGGCTGGCCACCGAAACGTGCCAGAGCGGCCCCTTGCGCAGGTCGAAGAAACGGCCCGCCTGCTGCTGGAGGTGCTCGGCAAGTTCCGTTTCGTCCGCCACCGCCGTCACGGTGAAGCCGTCCCATGTGCCCGCGGGCTGCACGATCTGGCGGTCGGGGGCGAGCACGGTGCGCAGGGATTCATGGCGTTCCTCAAGGTCGCCAAGGGCAGCGTGCAGGGCCTCGCTATCGAGCGAACCCTCGATGTCGAAGGCCATGGGCACGTTGTAGGCGCCGGCCCCCTTGTTGGCGCCGGTCAGGTCCAGGATGCGCTTCTGGCCGCGCAGCAGCGGAATGCGCTCGCCCTCCGCCCGCGGTTCGAGCCTTGCGGGTGCGGCGGCAGGTGAAACCTCACCCTCTTTCAGGAAGGCGATGATCTCTTCCTTGCGCGCGCGCAGGGTCTCCTTGAATACCGGCGTGACGAGACCGGCGGGCGCACTCATGCGCAGGGTGCCCTGGTCCAGCCAGAAGCGGCAGCCGCGTTGGGCGAGGTCTTTCAGAAAGGCTTCCACGGCCCGCCCGTCCTAGAAATCGATCTCGACGCGGCTGTCCGCGACGGTTTCGCTGTAGCCCAGCAGGCCCGCCAGCCGCCAGGTCTCCGCGTCCAGGAAATCGTGGTCGTAGTGTTCCTTCCACTGCTCGGCGGAGCTTGTGCTGATGGCCTGATGGCGGTGGAACTTGGGGTCGCCGATCATGCGCGATTCCGGGCGCACGCCGTCGGTCATGCGGCCGGGGGCACGGTCGGTGGGTGCGATCATGGCGGGATCGTAGGGCAGCCCGGCAAAGCCGCTGAAGCGCCGCATCTGCGCCTCGGGATCGCACACCACGTCCTCGTAGCGCAGCATCAGGCGGCGCGCCGGATCGATGCCTTCGAGGAAGGCCAGCACGTTGCCGTGGATCAGCATCCAGATGAGCTGGGCGAACTGGCGGTCGCTGTAAGGGCAGGCGCGCAGATGCGCGGGCGCATCCGGGCCGATCAGCCTGGGCCACCATAGCTGACCCAGGCGCGCCTCCTCGAAGGAGCGGATCATGCCGTAGGGATGGCGCGCCAGGTGGACGTAGAGGGGGCTGTCGAACATCGCCTCCATGCGGGCGAGCACGCGGGGGTCGACCGCATAGACCGGCGTCTTGTCGATCAGCAGGCGCGGCGCGATGGCCTCCTGCAGGTCGCGGTAGAAGGCCTGTGCCGTCTGCCCTTCGGTTTCGGCGCGGCAGATCGCCGCGAAGCAGGGATCGGCAGGCGCATCGCGCGCGGCCATCAGGGCGCGCACCGCGCCTTCGAGTTGCGAGGCATGGGGGCCCTCGTACCAGGCGCGGCGGTCGGCCAGCGTCTCGTAGGAGAGCATGTAGAGTTCGGGCGGGGCGAACAGCCCGGGGTGGCCGCCCAGCATGGCGCGCAGCAGGGTGGAGCCCGAACGCGGCGGGCTCAGGATGAACAGGGCGCGCGGGTTGGCGGGCTGTTCCGCCGCCGTGCCGCTGCGCAGTGTCGGCGCGATCGCGGCGCGCAGGTCTGCCAGCATGGCGGCGTCGACATGCTCGTCCTGGCGGCGTTCCGGGGCGAGCGCCTGGCGGCTGATGCGCGCGACGATCTCGGGATAGTGCTGCGTCAGGAAGGCCTCGTAGGCGACCACGGTCGGTGCGTCATAGACGGAGCTGACATAGACGATCTGGTTCTCGTGCGCCTGTTCCAGCAGGCTGACGAAGAATGCCGCCTTGAGCGAATTGCCGCCCATGTCGAAGAAGTTGCTCTGCAGGCCGAACGGCCCCGTGCCGATGACCTGCTCCCAGAGCAACGCGATCATCCGGCTCACCGGGGACTGGGGCGCCTCGAACGCTGTCTGGGGTGTGGGCGGTGCTTCCTGCGACGCCATGGCGCCGACGATGCCGGGCAGCAGGCGGCGCTGCAGTTTGCCGCCCTTGGTGCGCGGCAACGCGTCGAGAACCACCAGGCGGCGGGGCACCTTGAAGTAGGAGAGTCGCGTGCGCAGGAAGGCAAGGATGTCGCGCTCCACGTCGTCGGGTGCGCCCGGCTTCAGGATCACGGCGGCGGCGATGTCCTCGCCCAGGCTGGCATCGGGCACGGCGAAACAGGCCGCGTCGGCAACCCAGGGATGGGCGGCGAGCAGGTTGTCGACCTCGGTCGGCGCGATCTTCTCGCCGCCCCGGTTGATCTGATCCTTGCTCCGCCCGGTGAGGTAGAGATGGCCCGCGGCATCGAAGTGGCCCAGGTCGCCGGTGCGCAGGTAGCCGTCGTGAAAGGCCTCCGCATTGGCCTCGGGCGCATCGATGTATCCCGTCGTGACGCTCGCCCCGGCGACCTCCACCTCACCGGTCTGCCCCTGGGGCAGGGGCTGGCCGTCCTCGCCCACGATGCGCAGGGAAAGATGGACCGGCAGGCCTACGGATCCGACCGGGCGTTTCGCCGGGGGCAGCGGGTTGCTGGTGATGACGCCTGCGGTTTCGGACATGCCGTAGATCTCGATCACCGGCACCTGGAAGCGCGCCTCGAACGCCTCGCGCAGGGCGGGCGGCAGGGGGGCCGAGACCGAACGCACGAGGCGCAGGCACGACAGCGCCGTGCCGTCGTCGGCGCGCAGGATCTCGGCGGCCATGGCGGGCACCGCCTGGGTCCATGTCGGGGCGAATTCGCGCACGGCGCGCTGGAAGGCGGTCGCCGAAAAGACACCCATGCACGCCACCGCGCCGCCGCTCAGCAGCGATCCCGCGACGGTGTCCCAGATGCCGCCGATGTGGAACTGCGGCATCATGTTGAGGCAGAGGTCGTCCTCGCCCAGGTCGAGCGAGGCGATCAGGCCGTCGGCGGCGGCCACCAGGTTGGTACGCGACAGCGGCACCAGCTTGGGCCGCGCGCTGGTCCCCGATGTCTGGATGATCAGCGCGGGGGCATGATCCGGGTCGATGTCGCCTGCTCCGACGGCGGCGGTGACATGCGGCATGTCGCCGCAGCTGAAACGGCCCGCCGGATCATCCTGCGACCAGGTGAGATCCAGCGCGGGCACCCCGGCATCCTGCGCGGCCTGCCAGGCAAGCGGCAGGTGGCGGCGCGAGGTGAGCATCAGGGCAGGCCGGGCCTGCTCCAGGAACGCGGCGAGTTCCTCGGCGGTCGCCTCCGGGTTGCAGGGCATGGCGGCGGCGGCCTGCATCACCGCAAGGCTCGCCAGCGCCATCACAGGCCCGGCGGGCAGCACGATGGCGATGCGGTGGCCGGGGCCGATGCCCGCTTCCTCGAGCGTTGCGGTGAAGGCGGCGCAGGCATCGGCCAGGGCCTCGCGGGAAAGCGCCGGCTGGCCCGGCGCCAGAAGTGCCGGTCTCTCGGGCGCCTGGCGCGCCAGCGTATCGATCCTGCCACGAATCATCACTCAAGCGCGCTCATGCAAACAGTTCGCAAAGTTTAGAGGCACGGGAAGCCGGCGCAAGGTTTACAACCGTCCGTGCGGGGCCTGGAGTACGTCTTGTGCTTGGCAGAGCGCCATCCCTCTGTGACGCTTGATCCAATGCGCGCAACCGAAAGCGGTCAGATGGATGCTGTAGCCGGACTCAACGATTGGCTGATGACGCAGGGCCGCCGCTCGGGCGATCCCATCATGGTGGTGGCGCACTTCTGTTCGACGCTGATCGAGGCGGGTGTCCCGCTGTGGCGGGCCAACATCGGTCAGCGCTTCGCCAATCCGCTGCTGATTGCCTGGGGCGTGGTCTGGACGCCGCAGGGCACGGAAAGTTACGATGTCACCCACGCGCGCATGCTCACCGACGGCTATATCGGCAGCGCCTTCGAATACATCCTGAAGCACCAGCGGCCCCTGCACAAAAGCCTGCGCGGGCTCGACCCGGAAAGGGATCACATCTCCTTCCGTGAGTTCGCCCAGGCCGGCGGCACGGACTATTACGCAACCCTGCTCGACTACGGTGACGGCTCGCAGCACGGCTGCACCTTCGTGACCCAGGCCCCGGACGGCTTTGCCGAGAACCACCTGGCGATGATCGAGACGGCCAAGGCGGGGCTGTCCTGCGCGATGGAACCGATCACGATGCGCAAGTCGTCGCGAAGCCTGCTGCGCACCTATCTCGGCGACGGTCCCGCCGAGGCGGTCTGGAACGGCTCCATCCGGCGCGGCGAACGCACCACGCTGGAAGCAGTGGTGATGTTTTCCGACCTGCGCGGCTTCACGGCGCTTTCCGACACCGCCCCCGAGGAAGAGGTCTTCGACGCGCTCAACGGCTACTTCGACGTGGTCGTGCAGTCGGTCGAGGAAGAGGGCGGCGATGTTCTGAAGTTCATGGGCGACGGCATTCTCTCGATCTTCCCGATCGCCGCGCCGACCGAACGCGCCGAGCGCTGCCGGCAGGCGACGATGGCCGCGCGCAAGGCGCTCGCCGGGCTCGCTGCGCTCAACGACAGCCGCGCCGGACAGGGCAAGCCTGCGCTCGCCATGGGTATCGGCATCAACGCGGGCCAGGTCAGCTAC
>CALLQH010000190.1 GCA_938014945.1 uncultured bacterium
AACTGGCCCATGGGCGCGGCGCTGTCGGTCATCTCCATGATCATGATCACCATACTCGTCGTCACCTTCATCGCGGCGACGACCCGTGCAAGGGCCAAGAACTGATGACCGATAACGTCAGCAAGGCTTCGGATGAACGCGGCGCGCAGGCTCCGCAGGTCGTCGAATCGAAGCACGAGGGCCATTCCTGGACCGGCGAGGCCCCGCTTTTCATCTATGCGGTCTGGTACCTGGCCTTCCTCTACATCCCGGTGCTGTTCCTGCCGCTCTTCTCGTTCAATGACTCGATCTATGTCGCCTTCCCGCTGAAGGGCTTCACCCTCCAGTGGTACGCCGACATGCTGGAAAACCCGGCCCTGCTGCAGGCGCTGGAGAATTCTGTGAAGGTCGGCGGCGCCGTCGCCATTGCCTCGACCTTCCTCGGCATTTTCGCGGCCAAGGCGATGACCCGCTATCACCTGCCCGGCAAGGGGCCGCTGACCAGCTTCATCATGCTGCCGCTGGTCGTTCCCGGCATCATCCTTGGCATCGCGCTGCTGGTCATCTCCAACACCGTCGGCGTCGATCTCTCGCTCTACACGATCGCCCTGGCGCACACCCTGGTCGCCGTGCCGTTTGCCATGCTGGTGCTGATGTCGCGTCTCGAAGGCTTCGACAAGAGCCTGGAAGAGGCTTCCCTCGACCTTGGCGAAAACGCCTTTCAGACCTTCCTGCGCGTGACGTTGCCGCTCGCCTGGCCAGGCATCCTGGCCAGCGTGCTGCTGACCTTCACGATCTCGTTCGACGAATTCATCCTGGCCTTCTTCCTGGCCGGCAACGAGGTCACCCTGCCGATCTACATCTGGAGCCAGTTGCGCTTCCCCAACCGGCTGCCGATGGTGCTGTCGCTGGGTGCGTGCATCCTCGTGGCATCCTTCTTCATCGTCACGTTCTCGGAGGTCATCCGCCGCCGTGGCGTTGGGACCCAATCCGGGTCGGCTATTTAACGAAAACAACAGTGGACGTGGGCGCCAATGGCTCGTGACGACTATATTTCGATCCGAAACACGTCGAAGCATTTCGGCAGTGTGAAGGCGGTCGACAACATCTCTTTCAACATCCAGCAGGGCGAGTTCTTCTCGCTGCTAGGTGCCTCCGGTTGCGGCAAGACGACCCTGCTGCGCATGCTGGCCGGTTTCGAGCAGCCGACGCTGGGCAACATCTACATCGACGGCCAGCCCCAGGCTGGCGTGCCGCCGCATCTGCGGCCCGTCAACATGGTGTTCCAGAGCTACGCCATTTTCCCGCACCTCAACGTGCACAAGAACATCGCCTACGGCATGCGCAAGTCCGGTCTGTCGAAGGCGGAAGTCGACAAGAAGGTCGACGAGATGCTGGAGCTGATCAAGCTGCCCGGTTACGGCAAGCGCGGCGCACATCAGCTCTCGGGTGGTCAGCGCCAGCGTATCGCGCTCGCCCGTGCGCTCATCAAGCAGCCCAAGGTGCTGCTGCTCGACGAGCCGCTCGGCGCTCTCGACAAGAAGCTGCGCGAGCAGATGCAGCTTGAGCTGCGCGCCCTGCAGCGCGATGTCGGCATCACCTTCGTGTTCGTGACCCACGATCAGGAAGAAGCCATGACCATGTCGGACCGCATCGCGGTCATGTCCATGGGCAAGGTGCTCCAGATCGATTCGCCGACCCGTCTCTACGAGGTCCCCAAGGTCAAGGAAGTCGCCGACTTCATCGGCACGATCAACTTCTTCGAGGGCGACATCAAGGGCAAGGAAGGCAACGCGACGATCGTCGCCACGGCCGGCCTGGGCAATGTCCATTCGACGGCCAGCGGTGATGAAGCGCCGACCTCCGGCAAGACCACGGTCGCAATTCGCCCGGAGAAGTTCAACATCACCTTCCAGCAGCCCAACGTCGCGAACAATGTCGTCGAGGGCGTGCTGCAGGCTGCCGCCTACCTGGGCGACCGCAGCCACTACTATGTCAAGGTCAACGGCCGCGAGGAGCCCATCGCCGTGGCGTCGCAGAACGCGCAGCGCCAGATGCAGGCTGTCGAGGCCGACAACCAGGAGAAGGTCTGGCTGACCTGGGATGAGGATTCGGTGCTGCTGCTCAACAAGTAGCGGGACTGGTTGCAGACAAGCGCGCGGCGCCGCCAGGTGCCGCGCGCTTTGTGTTTCGGGGATGGGAGTTTGTCATGCGTTACGCCGCGATTGTCGATCGTCTGGCCAACGAGGGAGCACGCGCCTGGGAAGTCCATGGCCGTGCCATGCAGTACCTCCGGCAGGGCCGGGATGTCGTCGTGCTCAGCATCGGTGATCCGGATTTCGAGACGCCGGCAAGCATTCGGGATGCCATGATCGCGCGCCTCGAGGCGGGCGATACCCACTACGGCTATATCGATGGCGGCCCGGAGCTCAAGGACGCCATCGCGGGCTATCACCAGCGTCATACGGGCCAGGAGGTCGGGCGTGACAACATCGCCATGACCCTAGGCGCCCAGGGCGGCCTCTACGGCGCTGTGATGTGCACTGCCGGTCCCGGCGACGAGGTGATCGTGCCCCAGCCGGTCTATGTCACCTATGAGTCGGTCGTGGCCGCCTCCGGCGCCACCATGGTGTCCGCGCCGCTGCGCCCGGAGCGCGATTTTCACCTCGATGCCGCCGATATCGAGGCCGCGGTGACGCCTGCGACGCGCGCGGTGATGATCAATACGCCGCACAACCCCACGGGCGCTGCCTATCAGCGCAAGGATATGCTGGAACTGGCCGAGGTCTGCCGCGCGCACGACCTGTGGCTGATCTCCGACGAGGTCTACAGCCGTACGCTTTTTGATGGCCGCAGCCATGTCTGCCCCGCCGCGCTGCCCGGCATGGCCGAGCGCACCATCGTCGTCGACAGCCTCAGCAAGTCCCATGCGATGACCGGGTGGCGCGTCGGATGGACGGTCGGCCCGGCCGATTTCACGCACCACATGTACCACCTGGGCCTTGCGATGCATTACGGCCCGCCGACCTTCATCCAGTCCTCCGTGGCGGTCGCCTTCCGCGACGACTTCCCCGAAGTCGAGGCGATGCGGGCGGCCTATGAGCGCCGCCGCGACATCGTCTGCGAGGGGCTGGCGGGCGCGCGCGGCCTGCGTGTGGTGAAGCCGGAGGGTTCCTGCTTCATGATGGTCGATGTGCGCGATACCGGCCTTGCCTCCCAGGAGTTCTCGAACCGCCTGCTCGAGGAGGCAGGCGTTTCCCTGCTGGCCGGCGAAGGCTTCGGACCCGGCGGCAGCGGCTTTGTCCGGTTCTCCCTGACGGCCTCCGACGAGCGCATCGCCGAAGCCTGCCGCCGCACCGCCCGCTTTGCCGCGGGGCTGAACCACTAACGGCCAACAGGGGCAGGGACGTCGGACCTGCCCCTGGATCGCTTCACCATTGCGTCAGCGCAGGTGCCGCCACCTTGCGTCCGCCACGTTGCGGAGGCAGGTTACGGCAATCCCGCAGACGCCCGGAAATCATGAACCAAGAAGAACGAGACAGCGGCACGGAAACCGCCCCACCCCCCGCGCGGCGCAACAGGCTGCTGTTTGCCCTGCCGGTCGCGGCGTTCCTGATTCTTGCCGTGGCGCTGGCGATCGGCCTCTACCGCGATCCCAGCCTGGTGCCGTCTCCCCTGATCGGCAAACCCGCGCCTGATTCCGCCCTGGAGCCCGTGCCAGGCTTCGGACCCGGCTTCACGCGCGAGGACTTCATGGGCAAGGTCACCCTGGTCAACATCTTTGCCTCCTGGTGCGTCAGCTGCCGCGACGAGCACCCGCTGCTGGTGCGCCTGTCGGAGCAGGAGGACATCCCCATCTTCGGGCTGGCCTACAAGGACAATCCGGAGGATGCCGCGGGCTGGCTCACGGACTTCGGCAGCCCCTACAGCGCCACGGGCCTCGATCTCGACGGCCGCACCTCCATCGAGTGGGGCGTCTACGGCGTGCCCGAAACCTTCCTCGTGGGCCCCGACGGCACCATCGCCTACAAGAAGATCGGCCCGGTCGCGCCCGAGGACCTGCAGAACGAGATCCTGCCTCGCGTCGCGCAGTTGCGGGCACAGGCCGCCGCCATGGCGCTGGAGGCGCCGGAGACGGCCGCGCCCGCCGAAAATGTGGCGGCGGCAGTCGAGACGGAACCCGCCGTCGAGGGCGCCGCGGTGGCACCGGCTGGGTCGCTGCCCAATCTCGCCTGGCTCGACGAGCCTCGTGGCCTGACCGACCAGGCGTTCTTCCTGGCGGACGGCAGCAAGGCGACCTTTGCGGATTACGCCGGCAAGGCCATCGTGCTCAACTTCTGGGCCACCTGGTGCCCGCCTTGCCGTGAGGAGATGCCTTCGCTCGACCGTCTGGCGGCGGAATACGGCGGCGACGACCTGGTGGTGATGACCATGTCGCTG
>CALLQH010000191.1 GCA_938014945.1 uncultured bacterium
GAAAAGGTCGTCCTTGCTCTCGAAGTAGAAGTTGACGATGCCGCGCGAAAGCCCCGCGGCAGCGGCGACGTCTGCGAGCGTGGTGCTGGCAAAACCGTTGCGTGAAATCGCCGTGATGGTCGCCTCGATCAGGTCCTTGCGACGCACATCCTTCTTGTCGGCCGCTTTCGCGGTCATGGCCGTGTCTCCAACCGGTAATCCGTTGATGCTGTGGATCGGGGCCGTTTCGCGCAGGTTGGGCGCGAGTCTCCCCAACAACCGCAGGGATACATCGCCTTTTTGTTGTACGTCAAGCAAACGTTGAATCGAGAGACAGCAGGCACAGCGTGAGCGGGCCCATGGCCGTACATCCTCTACCCTTGTCGTTGGCGGGCTGGTTCCGACAAGGTTCAGGCGCGTGGGTGGTCGCTCTTGCGCCGCGCCGCCAACCTGCTACCTAGCGCCGCCCCTCACCCGGAACCCTGCCATGAGCCACCGCCTCGATCCCCTGCTCACCCCCCGCTCGATCGCCGTGGTCGGGGCGTCCGAACGTGCCGGCAGCGTCGGCAGCGGCATGATCGAGGGGCTGCTGGCCTGCGAATTCCCGGGCCCGATCTACGCGGTCAATCCCAAGTACGACCGCATTCACGGCCTGCCCTGTTTCGCCGGCCTGAAGGACATTCCCGAGGCGGTCGATCTCGCCATCATCGGCGTCAACAGCGCCCACATCGAGGGCCAGCTTCAGGACGCCATCGCACGCGGCATCAAGGCCGCGGTCATCTTCGACACCTGCTATGTCGACAACGACCCCGAACGCACCCTGCTTGCCCGCCTGAAGGCGATGGCGGCCGAGGCCGGCATGCCGGTGTGCGGCGGCAACGGCATGGGCTTCCTCAACATGGCCCGGCGCATTTCGGCGACGACCTACAACGCCGCGGGCAAGATGCGCGAGGGCGGCAACGTCGCCTTCATCACCCATTCCGGCACGGTGTTCAGCGAGGTCGGCCTCAACGACTGGCGCTACGGCTGCAACCTGGTCGTCTCCTGCGGCCAGGAGATCGGCGCGACCATGGCCGAATACATCGACTATGCCCTGGACATGCCCTCCACGAAGGCGATCGCCCTGTTCATGGAGCAGGCGCGCGATCCCGCGGCCATGGAAACGGCCCTCGCCCGGGCGCTGGCCCAGGGCGTGCCCGTGGTCGCCATGAAGGTCGGCCGCACCCCCGCCGCCGCAGCCTTCGCCCGCGTCCACTCCAACGCCGACACCGGCAACGATGCCGACTACCAGGCGATGTTCGCGCGCCACGGCGTGCTGCGCGTCACCAACATGGAGGAGATGGGCAATCTGCTCACCCTGCTCTCCAGCGAACGCCCGCTCGGCGCGGGAGATCTGGGGGTGGTGCTCGACAGCGGCGGCGAGCGCGAGATGCTGGTCGACCTTGCCCACGACGCGGGCCTCACCTTCGCGGACATCGGCGAGAAGACCCGGGCGCGTTTCGCCGCCCGCCTGCACCATGCGCTGGAGCCGGTGAACCCGCTCGACGCCTGGGGCACGGCAAGCAATTTCGAGGACGATTTCCAGGAGTTCTTCTCCGCACTCGCCGACGACCCTGCCGTCGCCATCGCCATGTTCTGCGGCGACTTCACCTGGAGCCCCACCACCGAAGGCGGCTATTCCAAGGCGCTCGTCGGCGCCCAGGCAGGTACGGCAAAGCCGCTCGCCGCGCTCATCAACACGCCGATGTCGGGCCTGATGACGGCCGGCAAGGCGTTGTCGGAAAAGGGCATCGTGGTGCTCTGCGGCACCGCCTCCTCCCTGCGGGCGCTGAAGCTTGCCTTCGCCTGGCGGGACCGCCCGAAGCCTCTCTGAGATCCGCCGAATCCCACAATCGTATCGTGGTCTTTGCAGGGCGGCCGAACGGGCGCACACTAGAAGGAGCGGCGTTGCCGCCCTTGGCGCGCCGCGGGGTAATCCGGCACGTCCTGGGAGGACACCACGATGCAACGTATGGAACTATCTGAGTTCAAGGATCGTCTGGCCGCGCGCACCATGACGCGGCGCGACATGAACAAGGTGCTGGCCTCGGTCGGCATCGCCACCGTCTCGCTGCCGATGATCACGCAGCCGGCTGCCGCGGAGTCCACGATCCAGGTCTTCACCTGGTCGGGTTATGACGTCGAACAGCTCCGTCCCGGCTTCGATGCCGAGTTCGGCGCACCCGGTTATCTGCTCTACGCCGACAACGACGAGGCCATCGAAAAGGTCCGCGCCGGTTACGCTCCGACGATCGTCCAGCCGACCAGCTACCTGATCGGGCGCTGGCGCGACGCCGGCCTGATCAAGCAGATCGACACCTCGCGCCTTTCCAACTGGGGCAACGTCTTCGACCAGTTGAAGGACATCTCGGGCATCAGCTACGAAGGTGAGACCTGGGGCACGCCACTGGCCTGGGGCAATTCCTCCGTGCTCTACCGCAAGGACCTGGCGCCCGAATACGTCGGCAACGACAGCTGGGGCATCCTGTGGGACGAGAAGTACAGCGGCCGCCTCGCCCAGCGCGATTCCGTGGATGCCGGTTTCCTGGAGGCGGCCCTGATCCTGGGCATCGAGAACCCCTATCAGATGAGCGATGAGGATCTCGCGCGCTGCCGCCAGTTGCTGGTCGAGCAACGCCCGCTGCTGCGCTACTACTGGTCGAGCCAGTCGGACGTCGAACAGGCGCTCGCCTCGGGCGAGATTGTCGCGGCCTATGCCTGGAACGACGCCTATGCCTCGCTCAAGCGGCAGGGCTACGACGTCGGCTACATGATCCCCAAGGAAGGCATCCTGACCTGGGTGGATTCCAGCATCATGATCAAGGACGGCCCCGGCGACGAGGAGGAGGCCTATGCCTATCTCGACGCCACCCTTACGCCCGAGGCCGGTGTCTTCATGATCGAGGAATACGGCTACGGCTCCGTCAACAAGGTCTCCTTCGAGACCGCCAACCAGGACCTGCTTGTCGAACTGGGCATCGAGGATCCCGACAAGGTCATGTCGCTGGGCGTCTTCTTCGACGAGTGGAACCCGGAGGTGCGCGAAAAGGCCTCCAACATGTGGGAAGAACTGAAAGCCGGCTTCTAGGCACAGGCTTCTTCTGCACGGCCCCGCCCCGGCAACGGTGCGGGGCCGTTGCGTTATGTGGGGGTGCGCCGTGGGGCCGTAATAGGCCATGCTGGCACTCCTGAAGAATGCCTGGAGTGACACGCCCATGTTCCTGTTTGCCCGCCCCCT
>CALLQH010000192.1 GCA_938014945.1 uncultured bacterium
AGGATTCCGAGATGGTCGTGCGAACCGCGACATCGCCGTTGCTCAGCTCCTTGGCCTGGCCGACCTTGAAGGTATAGCCGGTGAAGGCATCGAAGCGGGCATGGTAGGTGGTGACGATGTAGCTGGCGAAGGCTTCGTTGTAGGTGGCCAGCTGCTCCGGCGTCGAGGCGGATCGGTAGGGACCCAGGGCCAGGTTCGCCAGCGTGTCGAGATCGAAGACCTCGCGCAGCCAGTAGTAGAAGTGCTGCTTGCGGTCCTCGCCGGCGGGCTCATCCAGGATCGCGATCATGCGGTCGCCGTTGGTCGCAACGAAGGTCTGCGCCTTCTCGGCAACGTCGGCCTGCGCGGGGACGGACAGACAAAGGATGACGCCCAGCACGCACGCGCCGGTCAGGCTGAAAAATCGGTTCATCATGATGCTCAGTACGGCCCCTGGATCAAAACGCGATGCTCATTGGTCATCGAACAAGGGCATTTCGCTGTCGCCGTTTGCAATCTGGGCGGCCCGGTTCTGGCGATACAGGCTGCGCAAGGTGGCGTAGAAATCGATCGATGTGTTGCGCATCGTGTCGTAGTCGTCGCCGAGTTCTGCGCGGGTGCGCACCGCCTCGGCCGTCATGCGGGCGTAGGTCCATGCCGGCGAAAGCAGATAGGTCAGCGGATCGGTGAGAATATCGACACCCAGGCCGACCGTGTCGCGCACGCTGGAGGGCCCGATCAGCGGCAGTTCGACGAAGGGGCCTTCGCCCGCGCCCCATACTGCCAGGGTCTGGCCGAAATCCTCGCGCCGCGGCTCGTCGTCGAAGGATCCGGGAATGTCGAAGATGCCACCCAGGCCCGCCGTGCTGTTGATCAGGAAGGACACGGTGGAATGGCCCGTGTTCTCCCAGTCGCCCTGGAGGGCGCTGTTGAGGATGGTCACCGGCATGCGCAGATTGACCAGGAAGTTGCGAATGCCATCGCGCAGCGTCTGGGGCACACCCTCGCGATAGATCGTCGCCATGGGCATCAGCGCCATGTCGTCGATCGCGGTGTTCACGTTGTAGATGTAACGGTTGGTCGGCTCGAACGGATCGTTGGCCTCGTCATAGGCGATGCGGGCAACGGGATCCTCGGGCGGCGTCGCGCAGGCCGCCACGGCCAGCAACAGCACGGCAACTGCCATGCGGGCACTGAGTTGCAGATGCTGTGAGAAGGGCTGCAGGGACATCGGTTCGCGCACTCTAGAATCCACCGTTTCCAGGAGATGCTCTTCACGAACCGGTACGAATATCTCCGCCCGGCGGGAGAACGCCCCCGTTTCAGGGGCTTGAGCTGTCCCCTGCCACGTGAACAGCGATAGCATGTCTGGCAACGGCAAGTCCATCTATCGGCGCTGCATCGTCTCTTCTATGCAACGGATGTTGCAGGGAATCCCCATCTTTGGGGCAGATGGGTGCGCGCGGTCACATCCCCGCCCCGAACCTGCCACGCCAAACAGGGCCCAGATTCGGCCTGTCAGGGGGTCTGCGGCTTTTCCTGCGCCGCCGGGGCGGATTCGGGCTCGGTCTGCGCCCGCGGGTCCAGCGCCCGGCCCTCGGGCGTCTCGCCTGCAGCAGGAACGTAGTTGCCCTGTTCCGTCACCGGCAGGGCGGTGCGGCGACGCATGCGATAGACGGTGAAGCCGCCCAGGGCGAGCAGGATGACGGCGGCATAGAGCCAGAGCCCGGCCGGGCCGACCGCGTCCATGGCCCAGGAGCCGATGTTGGGCCCGGCGATGGCGCCCAGGCTGTAGGCGATGAGCAGGCCGGAACTGACACCGACGAACTGGTCCTTCTCGACGTAGTCGTTCGATTGGGCGACAGAAAGGCCGTAGACCGGGCTGGTCATGCCGCCGAAGACAAAGGCGAGCACCGGCAGCAGGGCGAGCGACCAGGAGCCGAGGACCACCACAGAGATACAGACCAGGGTCGCCGCAGCGGTCAGGGCCAGCAGGGTGGAGCGGCGGTCGAAACGGTCCGAAAGCCAGCCGACGGGAACCTGCATCGCAAGGCCGCCCAGGATGATGGCGCTGAACAGGGCCGAGACGCCGCCGTCGCCCAGGCCCACCAGCTCGCCATAAACGGCGCCCAGGCCATAGATCGCACTGTTGACGAGGCCAGCGGCGACACAGCCGATGACGCCCAGCGGCGAGATTTCGAACAGCTTCCTGAGACCCAGGCGCTTGCCTTGGGCAATCACCGGGTTGCCGCCCCGTGTCAGCGCGATGGGCAGCAGGCAGAGGTTGAGGATGATCGCCGTCATGGCGAACAGGCCGTAGGCGTCGGGGTCGCCGAGGTTGACCAGGAACGGGCCGACGGCGAAGGCGCCCGAGGAGGCGACCATGTAGAAGGCAAACACCCGGCCGCGTTGCTCGTTGCTCGCCTGACTGTTGAACCAGCTCTCGAGCACCATGAAGAGGCCGGCCATGGAGTAGCCGATGATGATGCGGATCAGGAACCAGATCGTCGGGCTGAAGAACAGACCGAGCAGGATCACCGCGCAGGAGGCGATGGCGGCAAACACCGTGAAGGCGCGGATGTGGCCGACGCGCACGATGATCGCCGTGGCGGTGAAGGAACCCGCCAGGAGGCCGACGAAATGGCCCGAGGCGATGATACCGACCGTGGAAGGCTCCACCGAGCCCGCAAGGCGCAGGCCGATCAGGGTGAACAGCGAGCCGTTGGCGATGTTGAGCAGCGCCGTGGCGGCCAGCAGGGCCCCGAACAAGGTCAATACGGCGCGCATCCAGACTTCCTTCTTGCGGCGCCCGCAGCCTAGAGCGATTGGCCGTGTGCGGCCAGAGCCGCCTTACTCCGAGGGCGTCAAAAGGAACTCCTGCGCGCGCGCTTCGTTGCCCGAGGGCAGGCGCGCTTCGGGATCAAGCACGAAGGCGGCGATGTCGTCCACGGGCAGGGCACGGCCCAGATCGCGCAGCAGCATGTGGTAGCCGCGAGGATAGGTCGCCAGGCGCACGGGTCCGTCCAGGCGGCCGGCGTAACGCGTCATGGCGTCGCGCGGCACGATCTGGTCCTGCTCGCCATAGACCAGCAACAGGGGCAATCGTGCGGTGCCGGCAGAGGCAAGGCCGGCATCCATCAGCCGCATCAGGCCCAGCACCGCATCGGCCCGGCTGCCCTTGATGACCAGCGGGTCCTGGCCCAGGGCGTGCAGCATGGGAATGTTGTCGGAGGGCCAGATTTCCAGGCCGCTGCCCGAAAGCTCCATGCCGGGAAAGACGTGGGCCAGAAGCCAGAGTGAGGCGCGATAGCTCCAGGGCATGGTGTCCTGGCCCCAGACGGCGGGGGCGACCAGCACGGCCGCGCGCAGCTGCCGGGGCGGGTCGTGGGCAACGATCAGGGCGGCGACCGCCCCGCCCATGCTTTCGCCCAGCAGCACCAGCGGCACACCGGGATGGCGCTGCGCGATCAGCCCGATCGCGGCATCGGCATCGGCGACCAGGGTGGCCGTGCCGGGCCACAGTCCGGGCTCCGTGCTCTCGCCGAAGCCACGCTGGTCGTAGGCATAGGTGGCGATGCCCTTCTCGGCCCAGCGGGTGGCCGGCAGATCGAAGGCGTTGCCGTAATCGTTGTAGCCGTGCAGCGCCAGGATCACGGCGCGCGGCGGCCGCGGGGGCAGCCAGGCGTGAAGGGCAAGGCGGGTGCCGTCGGCCATGGTGAGGGCGTCATCGGCATAGGCCGGCGTCATGACCGGCTCACCCGCCGGGCGCACGACCGGCGCACAGGCGCCGAGGATCGCCAGGAGCAGGGCGCCAAGCAGCACAAATGCAAATCCGGGCGGCCGATACCGCAGGCTCATGGGTGATTCCGATCTGATTGCGGGCATCCGGCAGGCCTTCGGGTTTCCATCACGGCCCTCGGGATTCTATGGTGGGCGAAAGCTTTCCATCGCCCCTGTGGCGAAACAAGGACCCCATGACCCAAGCCGACCTGACACCCGCCGATCACCAGCCCGGTCTCGGCCTCTTCACGCTTTACATGCGCGAAGTGCGCCGTTTCATGAAGATTCCGGGCCAGACCGTGGTGGCGCCCGCGATCACCACCATGCTCTTCATGGCGGTCTTTGCGCTGGCCCTGGGGCGGGCGGTCAACGAGGTCAACGGCGTGCCCTTCCTGGTGTTCCTGGCGCCGGGCCTGATCATGATGGCGATGCTGCAGAACAGCTTCGCCAATTCCTCCTCCTCGCTCATCATCGCCAAGGTCCAGGGCAACATCGTCGACCTGCTGATGCCGCCGCTGGGCGCGCTGGAGCTGCTGGCGGGCCTTGCCCTGGGTGCGGCGACGCGCGGCCTGGTGGTGGGCGCCTTCGTGCTGATCGTGATGCAGGTCTTTGTCCTGCTGCCGCCGGCCGATCCCCTGGCGGTCATCTACTTTGCGGTGATGGCCTGCCTGATGATGGGGCTGATGGGCCTGCTGGTCGGCATCTGGGCCGAAAAGTTCGACCAGATCGCGGCGCTGACGAACTTCTTCATCACGCCGCTCACCTTCCTTTCGGGCACCTTCTATTCGATCTCGCGCCTGCCCGATTCGCTGCAGTTCCTGGCCCACGCCAACCCGTTCTTCTACGCCATCGACGGCTTCCGCTACGGCTTCACCGGACAGGCGGACGGCTCCCTGCTGATCGGGGCCCTGTTCCTGGCGGGTTTCGTTGCCGTGCTCGGCGCGATCTCCTGGGTGCTGCTGGAAAAGGGCGTGCGCCTGAAGGCCTGAGACGCAAGACCTGCGTCGCGGGCGGCGTTGACAGGAAAGGGGGCGGCCCCGATAGTGCCGCCCGTCCCCGGGGGGCTTGCTCCACCGGGTTTTTCGTTTTGGCAGCCCGTTCCTTCGACCTGCGCTGGATCCCTTCATCGTCGGCCGATTGCCCGGGCATTCTTGCAGGAGGTCGCGGTGATCGCGCCAGTGATGCCGACCTACGGCCGGGCGGACTATGTGTTCGAACGGGGCGAAGGTGCCTATCTCTTCACGGAGACGGGCGAGCGTTTTCTCGATTTCGGTTGCGGCATCGCCGTGACCAGCCTGGGCCATGCGCATCCCCATCTGGTGGCTGCGCTCAAGGAGCAGGCCGAGCGTCTCTGGCATACCTCCAACCTCTACCGAATCAGCGGCCAGGAACGCCTGGCCGAGCGTCTGGTCGCCAACAGCTTTGCCGACAGCGTGTTCTTCGGAAACTCCGGTGCCGAAGCGAATGAAGGCGCGCTCAAGATGGCGCGGCGCTGGCAGTGGGCCAACGGCCATCCCGAACGCTACCGGACGATCGCCTTCAACGGCGCCTTCCACGGCAGGACGCTTGCGACCATCAGCGCGGGCGGCTCACCGAAGCACCTGGAGGGCTTCGGTCCGGCGGTCGAGGGTTTCGACCATGTGCCGCTGCACGATTCCAACGCGCTGCGTCAGGCGATCACCGGCGAGACCGCCGCGATCATCGTCGAGCCGGTGCAGGGCGAAGGCGGCATCACGCCGGTCGATCCGCAGTTCCTGAAGGCGATCCGCGCGGCGGCCGACGAGTTCGGCCTGCTGGTGATCTATGACGAGGTGCAGTGCGGCATGGGCCGCACCGGCAAGCTCTTTGCCCACGAGTGGTCCGGCGTGACGCCCGACATCATGGCGGTGGCCAAGGCGCTGGGCGGCGGCATGCCGATCGGCGCGGTGCTGGCGACCGAGCGCGTCGCCTCGGCCATGGCGCCAGGCACGCATGGTTCGACCTTCGGCGGCAATCCGCTGGCCACGGCCGTGGGCAATGCCGTGCTCGACGTCATGCTGGAGCCGGGCTTCATGGCCGGTGTCGAGGCCAAGGCCAAGGTCCTGCGCAAGGGCCTGGACGCGCTGGCCGCCAAACATCCGGAGATGATCCTCGATATCCGGGGCCTGGGCATGATGATCGGCGTCAAGGTCGCCCCGCCCGTGGGCGACGTCATCACCGCCCTGCGCGAGAAGAAGCTGCTGACGGTGCCGGCCGGCGACAACATGGTGCGCCTGCTGCCGCCGCTGATCATCGAACAGGAGCAGATCGACGAGGCCCTGGCGGCGCTTGATGCCGTGCTCGGCGAGATGACGCCATGACCCGCGGCAGGCATTTCCTGGATATCGACGCGCTCGACGGCCCCACGCTGCGGGCGATCCTCGACGACGCGCACGACATGAAGAAGCGCTGGAAGGCCGGCGACCGGCCCCGTCCGATGAAGGACCGGGTGCTGGCGACGATCTTCGAGAAGCCTTCGACGCGCACACGCGTGTCCTTCGATCTGGCCATGCGCCAGCTCGGCGGCGAGACGATCAACCTGTCGCCGGCCGACATGCAGCTTGGCCGCGGCGAGACCATCGCCGACACGGCGCAGGTCCTGTCGCGCTACGTCGATGCCATCATGATCCGCACGACGGACCATCAGAAGATGCTGGATCTCGCCAACCTGGGCGAGGTGCCGGTGATCAACGGCCTGACCGACCGCACCCACCCCTGCCAGCTGATGGCCGACATCATGACCTTCGAGGAGCATGTCGGCCCCATCGAAGGCAAGAAGGTGGCCTGGGCTGGCGACGGCAACAACATGGCCTGTTCGTGGATCCACGCCGCCGTGCGTTTCGGCTTCGAGCTGCGCGTGGCCTGCCCGCCGAAGTACCGGCCGGTGCAGCGCGTGCTGGACTGGGCCGCCGACCATCAGGGCCGGGTCAAGATCGTGGAGACCGCCGAGGAGGCGGTGGAGGACGTCGATTGCGTCGTCACCGATACCTGGAAGTCCATGAGCGACGAACGGGCGGTCTCCGAGGAGATCGACACCGACGCCCTGGGCGCCTTCCAGATCGATGCGGCGCGCATGACGCTGGCCAACCCGAAGGCGATCTTCATGCACTGCATGCCGATGTACCGCGGCAGCGAGGTGACCGCCGAGGTCGCCGACGGGCCGCAGTCGGTCGTCTATGACGAGGCCGAGAACCGGCTCCATGCCCAGAAGGCGATCATCAAGTGGTGTCTGACCTGAGCGCATCGCAGGAAGGCGGCCTGGATGCCATCCAGCCGTTCCAGGTCGAAGGCCTGCATCTTTCCGGCCGGGTCGTACGTCTGAGCGAGGCGGTCGACCGGGTGCTGACCCAGCACGACTATCCCGAGCCGGTCTCGCGCCTGCTGGGCGAGCTGATGGCACTGGCCGCGGCCCTGGGCGGCGGCCTGAAGTTCGACGGCCGCATGACCGTGGAGACCCGCGGCGACGGCCCGGTCCGCCTGATCGCCGTCGACTACATGAGCAACGGCCAGATGCGCGGCTATGCCAGTTACGATGCCGAACGTGTCGCCGAGGCCGAAGCCGGCGGCAGCGCCGGCGGCCCGGTGCCGCGCCTGATCGGCAACGGCCTGATGGCGCTGACGGTCGATCAGGGCGCCGATACCGAACTCTATCAGGGTCTGGTGAGCCTGGAGGGGGCGACGCTGGCCGACTGCGCCCACAACTATTTCCGCCAATCCGAGCAGATCGACACGGCGCTGAAGCTGGCCGTGGCCCACCGCGACGGCTCCTGGCGGGCCGGCGCCATCACGATGCAGCGCATCGCCGAACTGGGGGCAGGCGATACGCCGGTGCTCTCGGCCGACCGCGAGGACGACTGGCGCAAGGCCGTCGCCCTGCTTTCCAGCGCCACCGGCGACGAACTGACGGACCCCTCCCTGGCAACCCATACCCTGCTCTACCGTTTGTTCCACGAGGACGGCGTGCGGGTCTATGAAACCAAGGACGTCAGCTTCGGCTGTTCCTGCTCGGAGCAGCGGGCGATGGCGGTGCTTCGCCGCATCCCCGCCACAGAGATCGACGATCTTCTGATCGACGGGGTGGTCGAGGTGGTCTGCCAGTTCTGCAATCGCCGCCAGGTCTTTACGCCTGAGGAAATCGCCATGGGCGATGAGGGAGGTTCGGCATGACGTCTGTCCGTTTCGATCGCCGCGGTGCCCTGGTGCTGGCCGGCGCCGGTTTGACGACCCTGCTGCTGGCCGGTTGCCAGAAGAGCGTCAACCGCACGGTCTGGCCCGACATCACCTTCTCCCACCGCGGTTCGCTGCCGATGGCGATCAACGGTGTGGAGGTGACCGATGCATCGGGCAACGCCACCGTGCAGCCGCCGGCCCACGACATCCGCAATGCACTGCCGCTTTCCCCGCTGGCGACCATGGACAACTGGGCGAACCAGCGCATCGCGCCGATGGGCGGCTACGGTACGGCCAGGGTGACGATCACGGAGAACCGCTTCGTGGAGGTGCCGCTGGACACCGCCCAGGGGGTCGAGGGCCTGTTCACCAACAGCCAGTCGGAGCGCTACGAGGGCGCGCTGGGCGTGCGCGTTGATATCGTCGGCGATCCCTCCGGCTCGGGCTTTGCCGAGGCGCGCGCCACGGCCAGCCGCACGGTGCCCGAGGACTTCAGCATCAATCAGCGCGAGCAGGCGCTCTACGACATGATCGCCGCCATCGTCGCCAATCTCGACGACCGGCTGGTCTCCGAGATCCGCGCCAACCTCAGCCGCTGGGTCGTCCAGGGCTGATTGGCAGGCCGCCTCAGCCCAGGTCGGGGCGGCGGCTTCCGAAGCCGGTCGCTGCCTCGTAGGCGGCGGCGACCTGCAGCACCAGAAGATCGCTGCCGGGCCTTCCCACAACCTGCAGTCCGCGCGGCACGCCGCTTTCGGAGAAGCCGCAGGGCACGGTGCAGGCGGGCAGACCCAGCACGGGCGCGGCAAACAGCAGCGACCAGTCCATCTCGTTGCCCGCGACGTTGTCGTCGAAGCCGAAGGGATCCTGCAGGTCGTCGGGCCAGACCAGCACGTCGTGGCGGGCAAAGGCCGCAACGACGTCGGCCCACAGACGATGGCGGCGGGTCTCGGCCTCCATCAGGGCGGCGCCGTCGAGGCCGCGCGTCCAGTGATAGTGGCGCTCCAGCCCGGCATCCAGGCCGCGGCCGACGGCGGGTTCGACCTCGCGCGCGACGCGCTGGTAACAGAGCACCGCATAGGCGTCGTAGATGCCTTCATGGTCGATGTCACAGGTCTCGACGCGGCAGCCCATGGCTTCAAACACCGCCTTCTGGCGATCGAAGGCGGCGCCGATGTCTGCGTCCATGGGCAGGCTGCCGTGATCGCGGCTCCAGCCGATCGAGAGGCCCGCCATGTCGCGGCTGAGGTTGGGCAAACCCGGCGGGAAGGGGGCCTGCACGACCACCGGGCAACGCGGGTCCGGCCCGGCGAGCGCGGAAAGGAAAAGCGCGGCATCGGCCACGGTGCGCGCCATGGGGCCGGGCGTGTTCATGTTGTGCCACATCAGCGGATTGGGCACGTCCGGGATCATCCACGCGGTCGGGCGGTGGCCGACGATGTTGCACCATGCCGCCGGGTTCCTCACCGAACCGCCGATGTCGGAACCGTCGGCCAGCGCGCACAGGCCCGCGGCGAGTGCCGCGCCGGAACCGCCGCTGCTGGCGCCGGGCGCGAGATCGGTGTTCCAGGGGTTGCGGGTGGGGCCAAACACCGGGTTGTCGCAGGTGTTCATCGCCATCGTGTATTCGGGCGTGTTGAGCTTGCCCAGGATGATGGCGCCGGCGGCCTTCTCGCGCTCGACCACCAGGTGGTCGAAATCAGGCACATGATCCTTGAAGGCGAGCGAGGCGAAGGTCGTGCGGATGCCCTTGGTGGGAAAGCAGTCCTTCACGCCGATGGGCAGACCGTGCAGCACGCCGCATGCCTTGCCCGACGCGCGCGCGGCATCGGCGGCCGCTGCCTCCTCGCGCGCTTCGTCCAGGCGCAGGGTGACGAAGGCGTTGAGCAGCGGGTTGTGGCGCTCGATGCGCGCGGCATGGGCATCGAGCAGTTCGACGCAGGAGACCGCCCGGCTGTCGAGCAGGGCCTTCTGGGCATGGGCAGGCAGGAAGCAGAGATCGTCGGCGTCCATGGCGTGTCTTCTCAGGCTGCGAGGCGGTCGATGAGGCGGGTCAGGAAGGCGCGGCATTCCTCGACCTGGGCCAGGGTGATGAACTCGTTGGGCTGATGCGCCTGGGCGATGTCGCCGGGGCCGCAGACGACGGCCGGGAAACCGCCCTGCTGGAAGATGCCGGCCTCGGTGGCAAAACTTGCCTGGCTGGTGTTGTTGGCGCCGGTCAGCGCCAGCGCCAGTTCGGTCGCGGGCGAAGCGGCATCCGGCGCCAGCGGCGGCACGTTGGCGCGCAGCTTGGTCACGATGTCGCAGGCCGGATTCTGGGCCTGCATCTTCTCGCGCAGGGTATCGAGGCAGTCGAAGGCGCGCGCCTTGATCTCCGCCGGGTCGTCGGTCGGCATGGTGCGGTAGTGCCAGTTCACGACGCAGTCCTGGGCGATGATGTTGTTGGCCGTGCCGCCTTTGAGGATGCCGACCTGGATCGTCGTGTAGGGCGGCACGAAACCCAGATCGGGACGGGCGCGGGTCTGGTAATCCTCGAACATGTCGTCGAGGAAGGTGACGAAGCGGGCCGCCGCATGGGTCGCGCTGACACCGATGTGCGTCGCGCTGGAATGGGCGGGAATGCCGCGGAAGGTCGTCACGTAACCCGCGATGCCCTTGTGGGCGTCGACCACGGTCATCATCGTGGGTTCGCCGATCAGCGCCGCGCGCGGCTTGATGCCCTGGGCCTTCACATCGGCGATCAGGCCATGGACGCCAAGGCAGCCGATCTCCTCGTCGTAGGAGAGGGCGAAGTGGATCGGCGCGGAGAGCTTGCGCGCCTGGAAGTCCGGCACCATGGCGAGTGCGACGGCGATGAAGCTCTTCATGTCGCTGGTGCCGCGGCCGTAGAGGCGACCGTCCTTTTCGACCACCTGGAACGGATCGGTGTCCCATGGCTGGCCGTCGACCGGCACGACATCGGTGTGGCCGGACAGCACGATGCCGCCGTCACCCTTCTGCCCGATGGTGGCAAACAGGTTCGCCTTGCGCCCCTCGTCGTCGTGGGAGAGCGAACTTTCGATGCCCCAGCCCTTCAGGTAGTCGGCGACCCAGGCGATCAGTTCCAGATTGGAATTGCGGCTGGTGGTGTCGAACGCGATCAGGCGGTCGATCATCTCTCGCGGGGTCATGGTCTGGCCAGGCACGGTCATTCTCTCCAGAACGCGGGGGTGAACAGGACAAGCACGGTAAAGAGTTCCAGGCGGCCCATCAGCATGCCAAGGCAGAGCAGGAACTTCGCGGTGTCGGGCAGGCTCGCGTAGTTGCCGGCGGGCCCGATGCGCGGGCCAAGGCCCGGGCCGATGTTGCCCAACGCGGCCGCTGCGCCCGAAGCGCTGGTGATAAAGTCGAGATCGTGGGCGGCAAGGCCCAGGGTAAGCAGGAAGAAGCCGCCGATCAGGATGACGAGGTAGGCGGTCACCGCCTGGGCCACCGGATCGGTGATCTGCATGTTGTTGTAGTGCGCCACGAACACGCCGTGGCGCTGCATCAGACGGCGCAGCTGGGTGTAGACGGTGGCGACCAGCACATGGACGCGGAACATCTTAATGCCGCCCGCCGTTGAGCCGCTGCAGCCGCCCAGGAAGAACAGCACGAAGAAGATCGCGACGGCAAAACCGCCCCATTGCGTGAAGTCCTCGGAGGCGTAGCCGGTGGTCGTGGCGATGGCGATGACGTTGAAGGTGGTGTCGCGCAGGGTGTCCCAGAAGCCGCCGGACACCGCGCCCAGATGCATCCGCCAGGCGGTGAGCAGGACGATGGCCGCGCCCACGATGCCCGCGAACCACTTCACCTGCGTGTCGCGCCATAGATAGACCACGCGGCCGCGCACAAGCTGCATGTAGATCACGAAGGGCAGCGAACCCAGGACCATGAAGACCATGGCGACCATCTCGACCTTGACGTTGTCGAAGACGCCGATGGAGCTGTCGTGGGTCGAGAAGCCGGCGGTGGAGACCGTCGTCATGGCGTGGATCATCGCATCGAAGCCGCTCATGCCGACGGCCCAGTAGGAGATGAAACAGGCGACGGAAAAGACGAGATAGATGGTGGCGATGACCACGGCGATGCGCACGGTACGCGGCAGCATCTTTTCCTGATCGGTCGACTCGGTCTGGAAGAGCTGCATGCCGGCGATGCGCAGCATGGGCAGCACCGCGACCGCGGTGACGATGATGCCGATGCCGCCCAGCCACTGCAGCAGGCCGCGCCAGACGAGGATGCCCGCGGGCATGTTCTGCAGCCCGACCATCACGGTGGCGCCGGTGGTGGTGAGCCCAGCCGTCGCCTCGAAGAAGGCGCCGGTGTAGTCCAGCCCGACCTCGGCGAAGGCAAAGGGCAGGGCGGCAAAGGCGCAGAGCACCACCCAGGCCATGGTGGTGAGCAGAAAGGCCTGGCGCACGGTGAGACCCGTCGCGCCGGTGCGGTTGGTCAGGAACAGCGCCATGCCGACAAACAGGGTGAGGAACCCCGCGCCCAGAAAGACCTTCCAGTCGTCGTTGCCCTCGATCAGGTCGGCAAGCATGGGAATGAACATGGCGAGCGCCAGCGTCGCCAGCAGGATGCCGATGATCTGGAAGATGGGACGAAGGTCGATCACGCGCTGTGCCCGCAGTCCTGCCCGTGCATGGAGCGCTCCGTTAGAGCCCGAATCCCGCGTCTTGTCGAACGGCAGGCGCCAGCGCCAGCCGCCGGGCGATCATGGGAAGGTGGGGGCGGGCTGTCCAGCCGTGCGGCCGCTCAGGACATCTCGCTGCTGACGGGATTGCCGATGTGGGCGAGGAACTCGCGCCGGGTCGCCGCCTTGGTGCGGAAATCGCCCAGCATCCGGCTGGTCACCATGGTGACGCCGGTCTTGTGGATGCCGCGGGTGGTCATGCAGTGGTGGGTCGCCTCGACGACGACGCCGACGCCGCGCGGCTCCAGCATCTCGTTGATGGTATCGGCGATCTGGGCGGTCAGGCGCTCCTGGATCTGCAGGCGCTTGGCATAGACCTCGACCATGCGCGCAAGCTTGGAGATGCCGACGACGCGCTGGCGCGGCAGATAGGCGATGTGGCAGCGCCCGATGATGGGCGCCATGTGATGCTCGCAGAAGCTCTCGAAGCGCACGTTGCGCAGGGCGACCATCTCGTCGTAGCCGTCGGTCTCGTCGAAGGTGGTGCCCAGGATCCCGGCGGTGTCGGTGCCGTAGCCCGAGAACCATTCCTCGTAGGCGCGCACGACGCGCTTGGGCGTGTCGAGCAGGCCCTCGCGCGCGGGATCGTCGCCGGCCCAGCGCAGCAGGGTGCGCACGGCATCTTCGGCTTCTTCGCGGCTGGGGCGCTCGGGGGTCTTCTTGGGTTCGGACACGGCGGCGCAACTCCTCGCGCGGTTGGTCGGGTCTCTTAACGCAGGGGGTGCGGCCGGTCCAGCCGCGCAGGATCAGTTGACGCGGCGCGCTTCGTGCGGGCTGTCGAGGGAAAAGGCCGGCACCACGGCATCGAACATCTCGCCGGAGGCGGCCTGCATCTGGTAGCTGCCGGCCATGATGCCCGAAGGCGTCGAGAGCGGCGTGCCGCTGGTGTATTCGAAACTCTCGCCGGGTTTCAGCACGGGCTGTTCGCCGACCACGCCGGGGCCCTGCACCTCATGGAGCTGGCCGCGGCCGTCGGTGATCTTCCAGTGGCGCGTCAGGAGCTGCACGGTCTCGGGCCCCTCGTTGGCGATGGTCACCTGATAGGCCCACACGTAATGGCCCTGGGAGGGGTCGGACTGGCCCTCCAGATAGGTCGGGTTGACGCTGACACGGATGCCACGGGTGATTTCCTGATACATCGCCATCCTCCAGGGTCGGAACGCGCAGCCTTGATCCTACGCCCTCGCAGGCCTTATAGATCAACGCGAAGCGGGTGTAGTTCAATGGTAGAACGAAAGCTTCCCAAGCTTTAGACACGGGTTCGATTCCCGTCACCCGCTCCAGATCGCCGGTTTTGCGGCTTCAGCAGCCCGCCCCGGCATCCCGCCAGACGGTTTCGGGCACGCCGCGGGCCGCCATGGCATCGCGCAGGCTCCGCCCGCCGCTTTTCTGACAGACATCGAGCCCCTCGGCGACCATCACCGCCAGCATGGCGACGTAACGCGCGTAGGCATCGTGATAGGGGCTCTGCGGATCGGGATCGACCTCGCCGATGGCCTTTTCGGCGATGGCGAGCGGCACCGGCTCCAGGCCCAGCGCCTTGCGCCGGGCGATGATGAGGCGCACGGCCTGGGGATCGGCATTGCCGACCGCCTCGCGGAACAGGGACTCGTCGGGCGGCAGGCCGCGGTCGAGCAGCAGGGCGAGGGTCGCCAGCCGGTCGGCTTCCTGCGGGGAATCCTCCGGTGCCGGATCGTAGCGGCTGGCCAGAAAGCGCAATCCGATCATCTCGCGCCCGCAGAAGGTGAGGTCGTCCAGCCGGCGGGGCGTGTCCTCCAGCGCGGCGGCGCGTTGGTCCATCGGCATGGCGGCAAGCGTCTCGAAGAAGTTGCCGTCGCGGGCGCAGGCGTCTTCCTGCCACCACAGCCTGCCGCCCCAGACGGCAGCAGCCAGCACGGCGAGAACGATCAGCGCCAGCGGGATGCCGTGCCAGGCGAGCCAGCCGTCGCGTGACATCAGCCAGATGAAGAAGCCGAACACGACCAGCGCCCAGAGGCCAAGCGCAATCGCGCCAAAGACCGCCCAGCCCAGGTTCTCCCAGGCGCCGCTGCGTTCGGCCATGATGAAGCAGAAGGCCGCCGCCAGGATGAAGGGAATGGAGAGGCAGAGCAGGATCAGCATCGGCCCGTGTCCCGTTTTACCAGCCGCCACCGCCGCCTCCGCCGCCGCCGCCGCCTGACGATCCGCCGCCGCCGGAGAAGCTGCTGCCGCCGCCCGAGGAGCGGCTGCTGGGCGCGCGCGCCGAGGAGGCGATGGTGCCGCCCAGACTGCTGCCCAGACCAGCGATGGCGCCGAGCCCCGAGACGCCGCTGCGGGAGAGACCTGAGGTACGGAAGGCCCGGCTGCTGCGATACCAGGATGGCGACCACTCCTGCGGCTCGCCCTGGGTGGCGGCCATCGCCTCGAACCGTTTGGTCCAGGCCTCCGCGACGCCCAGCGCCATGGCGTAGGGGAGGTGACGCTCGAAGAGTGCTGATGTCATGGCCGGTTCGCCCGCCATCATCTTCAGCCGGTCGGATTCGGCCAGGCGCAGGTAGTTGCGGTAACCCTCGATGTGGTCGAGCAGCTTGCGGCCGGCCAGGGTCGGGGCCTTCATCAGGTGCAGGAAGAGCGCCGTGACGGCGATCAGCGCGATCACGATGACAAAGAGCGGCAGGCTGGTGGCGTAGAAGATCTGCGCGCCGACAAAGAGGACGGGCGTGCAGAAGATGCCTGCAAAGGCCAGCGCCGCGATGGCCTGGGGCAGCTTCGAGAACTTGCCGCGCAGCACCGCCGTCGCGGGAATCATGGCTGCCCGCAGCAGGACGAACGAGGCGGCGCCGAAGGCAAGGCCGAAGATGCCGAAGAAGAGCACCAGCACGATGGCTTCGGCCGTGCCCGCGTCGACCACCAGTCCGGTGACCGCCGAGGTCAGCGCCAGCAGGCAGCCGCCCCACCAGAAGGCGCGATGGTCCCTGCGGTAAAGCCCGGCGTATTCGGCCTTCACGCCGGTCTCCAGATCGCTCACGGCGCGGGCCACGCTCGGCTTGTACTTGCCGTCCAGGGTGACGCGATGATCGTCTGTCTCCAGCAGGTTGCGCATGACGGCGGCCTCGCCCACGGGGAGGTCGTCGCCGGCCTCGCGCAGGCGTGTGAGGGTGAAGTCGCCATCGTCCTCGTCGATCACGAGATAACCCTTGGTCGCAAGGCTGGTGATCGCCACGGCGAAGGCCTCGTTACGGCTCAGCGCGCCGAAGCCGCCTTCCCAGATGTAACCGGTCGCGACGGGCGAAAAGCCCTTGGGCGCTTCGAACTGGGGGATGATCGTGCCCTTGTCCGGATCGCGCCCGACGCGGAACCAGGCGACGAGGAAATAGAGGATGGTGAGCAGCAGGCCGATCAGGGCAACGACCGTGCCCAGGTTGTCGCCCATCAGGTAGGCAAAACGCTGGGCCTGGCTGGGTTCCGGGATCAGCCCCTTGGGCCAGGAGACGGCGACGGTAAGGCCCTGGTAGGGCCCCAGCGCGCGGGTCGTGTGGAAGCTGACCTTGCCGCCGATCGCCTCGATCACGGCGTTGCGTTCCGTGGCGCCGTAGTTGCCGGTATAGGCGGCGACATCGATGGCGCCGGCGCCGGGCGGCAGGGTGATGGTGCCAGAGGCGCGTTCGATGGTGAACGACCAGTCGTTGCCCGTGACATTCCAGGCCAGTTCGTCGGCATCGTCGAGGAAGGCGATCTGGCGGTCGGTGCGATAGACCAGGGTGTAGATGTGGCGGCCGCGGGGCACCAGAGCCTGGCTGTCGCCGATGTAGATGCGCACGCCGTTGTCCATGGACGCGGTGGACCAGGGTTCGGCACGGCCGTCGCGCAGCACCTTCACGACCTCGAAGCCGACGCGGTCATGGAGGCCCAGCGGGCCTTCGTAGTCGGTCGGAAAGTCGCGGTAGATGCCGTGGTTGATGTCGCCATGGTCGGCGATCACGGCAATCGTCTCGGTGACGAGCAGGCTGCCGTCCTCTTCGATCACGACATCGGAGGTGAAGGAGAGGATGCGTTCGCGGTCCTGCGCCGCGGCGGGCATCGCGGCGGCAGCCGCCAGCAGCAGGATCGTCAGAAGACCGGCGGCGATACGGCGCAGCATGGCGGACCTCAGAACTTGACCTCGGGCACGGCGCGGTCGGCGGCGGCCTCGACCTCGTAGTACTCGGCCTGGCGAAAGCCGAAACGGCTGGCGACCAGGTTGCTGGGGAAGGATTCGATCATCGTGTTGAGATCGCGCACTGCGCCGTTGTAGTAGCGCCGCGCCATCTGGATCTGATCCTCCAGGGAGGACAGCTCGTCCTGCAGGTCGAGGAAGTTCTGGTTGGCGCGCAGTTCGGGATAGGCCTCGGCGACGGCAAAAAGGCGCATCAGGGCGCCCGACATGGCGCTTTCGGCCTGGGCGCGCTCGGCCACGCCGCCACCCTCGGCATCGCGCACGCGGGTGCGCATCTCGGTCACTTCGGCGAGCGTCTTCTGCTCGTGCCCGGCGTAGCCCTTGACCGTTTCGACCAGGTTGGGAACCAGGTTCGTCCGGCGCTTCAACTGCACGTCGATGCCGCTCCAGGCCTCGGAGGTGCGCTGCCGGCGCGCAACCAGACCGTTGTAGATGGCGATCGCCCAAAGCACGACGCCAACGGCGATGACGATCAGCACGATGATGACAATGGCTTCCAGCATGTCCCCCTCCCAAATGCGCAAGTTCCGATTTGGGGCCGCCGGCGGCTTCCTGCCTGTGTCGGCGGACACCATCGGATGCAATCGTGCGCCTTTTTTCGCCGTCCGTCGCCGGGAAGGACGGGATATCAGTCGGGGAAGCGACGTTTCAGGGTCCGCTTCATGGCGGCTTCGGTGAGAAGGCGCATGCCGCCCAGGCTGACTTCGGTGACCTTGCCCCTGGCGTTGCGGCTGAGGCAGGCGGCCTCGCCGTGGATGTCGTAGCCGCCCGCCAGGCGCACCACGCCCTTGTCGCGGCCGGTGACGGCGATCTCGGCGGCATGGTC
>CALLQH010000193.1 GCA_938014945.1 uncultured bacterium
TCTTCCATGGTGACCTCGATGCCCAGGCCGCCGAACTCGCCCCTGGTCTGGACCTGCATGTCGTCGAAGCTGTCGGGGCTCATATAGCTCGAATGGGGATCGAGCGAGGCAAGCATGCCCTGGATCGCGGCCTCGATGAGCTGCTCGTCGGTGACCTCCTCGACATATTCCTCGCGCACGCGCTCGAAAACGTCGCCGAACAGGTTGAGCTGGCGATAGGTTTCGCTGCTCGCGGCTTCGACATGGGTCACGCCGGGAACCAGCAGGGCTAGCCCGAGGGCCGCTGCCATAAAGACTTTTTTCATCCGCCACTCACCTCGTTGGCACCTGCCGTCATCCACGGCAGGGGGTTGATCGGTGCGCCCTTGCGGCGAAGCTCCACGTAGAGCCTCGCGCTGGCTGCGTCCTTGGACGACATCACGCCAACAGGCTCACCGGCCAGCAGCAACTGGCCCAGAACCACATCGGCACGCGCTAATCCAGCTAACACCGTATGGTAGCCTTCGCCGTGATCAATGATCAACAAATGCCCGTAATCGCGGAACGGGCCGGCATAAACGACCCGCCCGTCATAGGGCGTCACGACGCGGCTGCCGGGCGCGGCCTGAATCACAATGCCTTCGCTGTCGCCACCGGCGGCAAGTATTTCGCCAAATTGCGTCGCAATTGTGCCGGCCACCGGCAGGGTCAGGCTGCCGCGCTGGGCGCTGAAGCTGGTGGCGGCCAGCGCCTCGACCACGGCCGCCCCCGCGGTGATTTCCGTGGGTACGCCGTCGGCATTGCGCGACAGGGCGACAAGCAGTTCGCGCAGGTCGCCGGCCTCGCCGGCCAGGCGCTCCTGCTCGGCCGCCAGCGCATTGTCCTCGCGGCGCACACCGGCAAGCAGGTCGCGCTTGCGGATCGTGGCGGCAGCACTCGCCGCGCGTTCGGCGGTCAGGGCTTCCAGGGCGACGATCTGGGCGGTCTCCTGGGCGGCGATGTCCTGCTTCAGGCTCACCAGCACGGCGATGTCATCGGCAATCTCGCGTGCCCTGCGGTCCAACTCGGGCGTCAGGGAAGCCAGCAGCATGGCCGTGCGGTGGGTGTCGGTGGGCGAGGTCGGCATGGCCAGCAGCATCTCGGCGGGCTGGCGCGCAATGCGTTGCAGGGCCGCCAGCACCATGCCGAATTCGTCGCGGCGGATGTCGAACGCGGCCTGACGCTCGGCCAGTTCTCCGTTCAGGGCATCGAGCGTCAGGGCGATCTCCTGCAGGGCCGCCTCCTGGGCCCGCATCGCCGCCTCGGCGGCCAGCAGGCGCTCGCGCAGGCCGTCGATCTCGTCGGCGATGGCCGCGGCTTCCGCACTCAGGGCGTCGCGGGCCTGTTGCGCCTCGTCGATCGCCTCCTGCACCTCGCCAAGGCGGGCGTTGGTGTCGCTCTCCTCGTCGGCGCGCGCCGCCGCGAGCCCCAGCACCAGCAGCAGGGCGGCCAGTCTCAGAATGCGTTCAGGACGCGCCACGCAGGCCGGTTCCCTCGACCAGCGAATGGCCGGTCATTTCGGCGGGCTGTTCGAGGTGGAGCAGGTCGAGCAGGGTGGGCGCCAGATCGGCGAGACCGCCCTTGTGCAGGGTGATGCCTCGCGTAGCCCCGGCGATGACCAGCGGCACCGGATTGGTCGTGTGGGCGGTCTGGATCTCGCCGGTGGCGGGATCGCGCATGGCTTCGATGTTGCCATGGTCGGCGGTCACCACCAGCAGGCCGCCGGCATCCTCCACCGCGCGGGCGATCTCGCCCAGGCAGTGATCGACGGTCTCCACGGCCTTGAGCGCGGCCGCGAAGTTTCCGGTGTGGCCCACCATGTCGGGATTGGCGAAGTTGCAGATCACCACGTCGAAGCTCTTCGCGCGGATCGCACCGACCAGCTTTTCGGTGACTTCGGCGGCCGACATCTCGGGCTTGAGGTCATAGGTCGCAACCCTGGGCGAGGGCACCAGGATGCGTTCCTCGCGGTCGAAGACCTTCTCCTCGCCGCCGTTGAAGAAGTAGGTGACGTGGGCGTACTTCTCGGTCTCGGCGATGCGCAGCTGGCGCAGCCCCGCCTGAGCGACAAGGCTGCCCAGGCTCTTTTCCATGTTCTGAGGCGCAAAGAGGGCGGGCAGCAGCGGATCGAGCGCGCTGGAGTAACTCACCATGCCGGCCACGGCCGCAAAGGCCGGGCGGCGCTCCCGCGTGAAGCCGTCGAAATCGGGATCGAGCAGGGCGGCAAGCGTCTGGCGGGCCCGGTCGGCGCGGAAGTTCGCCATCAGCAGGCCGTCGCCGTCGGCCATGCCCGAAAACCCGTCGATGGCGGTCGGCAGCACGAACTCGTCGCTCTTGCCGTCGGCATAGGCTGCCGCGATGGCCGCGTCGGCGGTCGCGGCCTGTTCGCCCTCGCCCGAGACGAGCACGCGATAGGCAAGCTCCGTGCGCTCCCAGCGCTTGTCGCGGTCCATGGCGTAGTAACGCCCGCTCACCGTGGCGATGACCGCCGAGGGGGCATCCGCCATGAAACGTGCGAGATAGCCGCGCGCGCTGGAGGGCGGAGTATCGCGGCCGTCGAGGAAGGCGTGGACCAGCACCTCGATGCCGCGCGCCGCCAGGATGTTGGCCAGGGCCGCCATGTGGGCCTGATGGCTGTGGACGCCGCCGGGGGAAAGCAGGCCCAGCAGGTGGCAGCGCCCGCCGCTTTTTTTCAGGGCGGCGACCAGGCTGTCGAGGAGGGCAATGCGTTCCAACGAGCCGTCGGCGATGGCCTTGTCGATGCGCGGCAGGTCCTGCATCACGATGCGCCCGGCGCCCATGGTCAGGTGGCCGACCTCGGAATTGCCCATCTGGCCGCAGGGCAGGCCCACCGCCTCGCCGGAGGTTTCCAGCATGGTCGAGGGGCCGTGTTCGATCATCGACCGCCAGACCGGCGTGTTGGCGCTGAGGATGGCGTTGTCGGGGCTGGCGGGCGCGATGCCCCAGCCGTCGAGGATGCACAGGACAAGGGGGCCGGCGGGATTGCGTTGGGTCATGGGTCCGTCGCGGTGATGTGCGGGGGATGTAACCCCTGCACCCCGGGCTGACAAGGCGCGGGCCCGCGCGGCCGCTCAGGCATGGCCGCTGTGATAGGGATGGCCGGCAAGGATCGTCGAGGCGCGGTAGAGCTGTTCGGCGAGCATGGCGCGCACCATCAGATGCGGCCAGGTCATGGCGCCCAGGGATAGGGTCATGCCCGCCCTCGCGATTACCTCGGGCGATAGGCCATCGGCGCCGCCGATGACCAGGGCCAGGTCACGGCAGCCCTCGTCGCGTTGCTGCCCCAGCCACTCGGCCAGGGCCTCGCTCGAAAGCTGGCGCCCACGGCTGTCCAGCGCCACGATCAGGGCGCCCTCGGGAATCGCTGCCAGCAGCTTTTCGCCCTCGCGCTCGCGGCGCTTGTCGCCGGCGATATCGGCGACCTCGCGCAGGGTCAGGGGCCAGGGCAGGCGGCGGACGTAGTCGTCGAACAGCGCACGGGCCGGGCTGTCGCGCGCCCGTCCGACGGCCGCCAGGGTGAGCTTCATGGGCTCAGGTCACGCCCGGGCTTCCATGGGCTCGGGCAGGGCCACGGCCCACATCTTCTCGAGATTGTAGAGTTCGCGCATCTCGTGGCGGAAGATGTGGACGATGACGTCGCCCAGGTCGACCAGCACCCATTCGCCCTGGGCAAGGCCCTCGATGCCGTAGGTGGCATACCCGGCATCGCGCAGGGCACGTACCAGTCGGTCGGCAAGCGCGGCAACCTGCCGCTGCGAGCCTGCGCTGGCGATGATCATGCGGTCGGCGAAGGAGGTCTTTCCGGCAAGGTCGATCTCGACGATGTCTTCGGCCTTGCCGTCTTCCAGTGTGCTCAAGACGAGCGAGACGAGATTTCGGGACGTGTCCCTTTCGGCTTTGCGACGAGGAATGGATCCCTCTCCTTGCATTAGGTGTTGCCGTCGTCCTGTCGGGCGTGACCGAACGTGGTGTCCCCCGCCCGAATGGCCGAGGCCGAGGCGGGATGACGCGGACCCATAACGTAGGTCCAGACCGGTGGGTTCCGATTTGCCAGCGTCAGCGCCTTGTTTTGATCAAGACGGAACGCCTTGAAGCGGATGGCCGCCCGGCTCGCCAGACAGGAGAAAGAATACGGAGCGCGGTCGAACACCGCAACCGGCACGGTCGTGAAGATTTCGTTCCAGCGATGCCAGCGATGGATGGTCGCCAGGTTGTCGGCGCCCATCAGCCAGACGAAACGCGCGGCGGGCGCGCGTGCCTTCAGCCGATGCAGGGTGTCGCAGGTGTAGCGGGTGCCGAGCGCGGCCTCCAGCCCCGTGACATGGATGCGCGGATCCTCCACGAACTTCTTGGCCGCCTTCACTCGCCTGGCAAAGGGCATCATGCCGGCCACGGGCTTCAGCGGATTCTGCGGCGAGACGAGCCACCAGACTTCGTCCAGGCGCAGGCGCTCCAGCGCCAGCCGGCTGACGAAGACATGGCCCTCGTGCGCCGGGTTGAACGAGCCGCCGAGCAGGCCGATCGAGCGGCCCGCGGCGTGTCCGAGCAGGGCGAGGTGTTCGCTCAGGGCCGGGTCTGACCGCTGCCGCGCACGACGTACTTGAACGTGGCGAGTTGTTCCAGGCCGACCGGGCCGCGCGCGTGCAGGCGGTTGGTCGAGATGCCGATCTCGGCACCCATGCCGAATTCGCCACCGTCGGCGAACTGGGTCGAGGCGTTCCACAGCACGATGGCGCTGTCGACGCGGGCAAGGAAGCGCTCGGCGACCGAGGCATCCCCGGCGACGATGGCATCGGTGTGGCTCGATCCGTGCTGCGCTATGAAGGCGATGGCGCCCTCGACACCCTCGACCGTGGCCGCCGAGATGATGGCGTCGAGGTACTCCGTGTCGAAGTCCTCCGCGCTGGCGGCAACGATGCGGCTGTCGAGCGGTGCCGTGGCGGCATCGCCGCGTACCTCGCAGCCGGCATCGAGCAGGGCGGCAAGGATGGCGCGCCGTGTGTCCTCGGGCAGCGCGGCATCCAGCAGCAGGGTCTCTGTGGCGCCGCAGACGCTGGTGCGCCGCAGCTTGGCGTTGACCACGATGTCGCGCGCCATGGCCGGGTCGGCGCTGGCATCGACATAGGTGTGGTTGAGGCCCATCAGGTGCGCGATCACCGGCACCTTGCTCTCGCGCTGCACCCGCTCCACCAGGGAGGGGCCGCCGCGCGGAACGATGATGTCGATCCAGCGGGTCATCGCCAGCATGGCGCCCACGGCCTCGCGGTCGGTGGTCGGCACAAGCTGCACGGCGTCGGCGGGCAGGCCCGCGGCCTCCAGCCCCTTGTGCAGGCAGGCGACGATGGCGCGGCTGGAATGGAAGCTCTCGGAACCGCCGCGCAGGATCGCCGCGTTGCCCGATTTCAGGCACAGGGCGCCGGCATCGGCGGTCACGTTGGGTCGCGATTCATAGATGATGCCGATGACGCCCAGCGGCACGGCGACACGGGCGATGTCGAGCCCGGAGGGAACCCGCCAGCGCGCGATCTCGCGGCCGACCGGATCGGGCAGGGCGGCCACAGCCTCCAGGCCCGCCGCCATCCCCTCGATGCGCGCCTCAGTCAGTACCAGGCGATCGATCAGGGGGCCGGTCTGCCCCTTTTCGCGCGCCGCGGCGACATCGCGTTCGTTGGCCTTGATCAGCTCGGCGGTCGAGTCGCGCAGGGCCTGGGCGGCGATGGTCAACGCACGGTTCTTGGCGTCCGTTCCGGCGGTCGCCAGTACGGCGGCGGCACGGCGGGCCGCCGCGCCCATGCCATGCATCAGTTCGTCGATGGTTTCGGGACGCGCCGCTGTGGCAGGCGTGGCGGCGTTCATGACATCACCAGATCATCGCGGTGGATGAGTTCCTCGCGGCCACGGTAGCCCAGCAGATGTTCGATTTCATCGCTTTTGTGCCCGGCGATGCGGCCCGCATCCTCGTTGTTGTAGGCGCAGAGGCCGCGCGCGATCTCGCGCCCGTCGGGTCCGGCGACGATCACGGCATCGCCGCGCTCGAACAGGCCCTGCACGGCCGTGACACCAGCGGGCAGCAGGCTGCGGCCCGCGGCAAGGGCGCGCTGGGTGCCGGCATCCACCACCAGGGTGCCGGTGGGCTTCAACGTGCCCGCGATCCAGCGCTTGCGCGCCGTGCGGGGGTTGGCGTCGGCCAGGAACCAGGTGCAGGGCGCGCCCTCGCGCAGCGCCTGCAGGGGGTGCATGGCGCGCCCGTTGGTGATGACCATGTGGCAGCCCGCCGCCGTGGCGATACGCGCGGCCATGAGCTTGGTCTCCATGCCGCCCGATGAATCACCGGGCAGGGCCTTGCCGCCCATGGCCTCGATCTCGGGCGTCAGCGCCTTCACCTCCGGGATCAGGCGGGCCTCGGGATCGAGCTTGGGATTGGCGCTGTAAAGACCGTCGATGTCGGAGAGCAGCACCAGCACGTCTGCGCTCGTCATCATGGCGACACGGGCGGCCAGACGGTCGTTGTCGCCGAAGCGGATCTCGGCGGTCGCCACCGTGTCGTTTTCGTTGACCACGGGCACGGCGCCGAGCTTCAGCAAGGTGTTGAGGGTGGAGAGTGCATTGAGATAGCGGCGGCGGCCCTCGGTGTCGTCCAGCGTCAGCAGCACCTGGCCGGCGCCGATGTCGTGGCGGCCCAGCGCCTCCTGATAGGCGTGCGCCAGACGGATCTGGCCGCTGGCGGCGGCGGCCTGGCTCTCCTCCAGGCGCAGGGGGCCGGGAGGCAGACCGAGATGGCGGCGGCCCACGGCGATGGCGCCGGAGGTGACGATCAGCACCTCCTGGCCTGCTGCGCGGGCGGCGACGATGTCGTCGGCCAGCGCGTTGAGCCAGGCGCGGTGAATGCGTCCGTCCGAGCCGTCCACCAAAAGGGAAGAGCCGATCTTGATGACGATGCGGCGCGCCCGCGCCAGCCTCGTGGTCACGCCGCGTCCTCGTCGTTGCGCCGGGCGCGGGCGGCCTCGACATGTTCAAGCAGGCGATAGAGCAGGGGCTCGATGCCCGCGCCGCTGACGCCGGAAATCACCATGACCTCGCCGCCCGAGGCTTCCTGCAGCTCGGAAAGCGCGATCTCCAGGGTCTCCTCGTCGATCGCATCGGCCTTGTTGAGCGCCACGATGACGGCCTTGTCCTCCAGGCCGTTGCCGTAGGCGTCGAGCTCCTCGCGCACGATGGCGTAGTCGGCCGCGACGTCGCCCGAGGTGCCGTCCACCAGATGCAGCATGCAGGCGCAGCGTTCGGCATGGCCCAGGAACCGGTCGCCCAGGCCCACACCCTCATGCGCGCCTTCGATCAGGCCCGGCAGATCGGCGATGACGAACTCGCTGTCGCCCACACCCACCACGCCCAGGTTGGGGTGCAGGGTGGTGAAGGGATAGTCGCCGATCTTGGGCTTGGCGCGGGTGACGCGCGACAGGAAGGTCGACTTGCCGGCATTGGGCAGGCCGACAAGACCGACATCGGCGATCAGTTTCAGGCGCAGCCAGATCCAGCGTTCCTCGCCGGGCCAGCCCGGTTCGGCCCGGCGCGGCGCCTGGTTCGTGGAGGTCTTGAAGGCGTTGTTGCCGCGCCCGCCGTCGCCGCCGCGCAGCAGCACGATGCGCTGGCCGGGCGTGGTGAGGTCGGCAAGCAGGGTTTCCTTGTCCTCATCGAAGACCTGGGTGCCCGGCGGCAGGCGCAGCACAATGGCGTCGGCGCTGGCGCCGGTGCGGTTCTGGCCCGCGCCGCCGTCGCCGCTGCGCGCCTTGAAATGCTGCTGGTAGCGGTAGTCGATCAGCGTGTTGAGGTTGGCGACGCACTCCAGGATCACGTCGCCGCCACGGCCGCCGTCACCGCCGTCCGGGCCGCCGAACTCTAGGAACTTGTCGCGGTGGAAACCGACGCAGCCGGGTCCGCCGTTGCCGGATTTCACGAAGATCTTGGCTTCGTCGAGAAACTTCACGACACGATCCTTCCGCCCGTTTCAGGGGCATCAAGCGGCTTCTCGCCGAGATCCTGGCAGAAGCGCAGCAGGTAGCCGTCCGGGTCCTGCACCAGGAACTGACGCTGGCCGTAGAGACGGTCCGCACCGGCGTACCAGGCCTCCTCGGGCGCGCTGTAGAGGGCATGGCCGGCGCGTTCCAGGCCGGCGAGCAGCGGGTCGAGCGCCGCGCTCTCGATCTGCAGGTTGATACCGCGTCCGAAGGGGGCTTCCATCGGGCCGGTCAGCCAGCTTTCGGGCGTGATCTCGTCCAGCATGATCTGGGAGCCTTCACGCTCCAGATAGGCAAAGGGCGGCGTGTCGCGCCCGTAAAGCCGCTCGAAGCCCAGCACGCCGCAATAGAACGCCAGGCTCGCCGCCAGATCGCGGCAGACAAGCTCGGGCACCAGGGCGTTGAAACGCAGTTCGCGGGCGGCCATGGGAACGGGGTCTCCAGAAACGCAAAGGGGGGAATGGCGAACCATTCCCCCCTGCGACTCGTGTCTTCGGGAATGGCGCCTATTCGGCAGCCACCGCCGGGACGATATCGATGTACAGGCGCTTGGCGTTGGCGCGGCGGAAGCGCACCTCGCCGGCCGCCGTGGCGAACAGCGTGTGGTCCTTGCCGATGCCGACGTTGTCGCCGGGATGGAACTTGGTGCCGCGCTGGCGCACGATGATGTTGCCGGCGATGACCTGCTCGCCGCCGAAGCGCTTCACGCCGAGCCGCTGTCCGGGGGAGTCGCGGCCGTTGCGTGAACTGCCGCCTGCCTTTTTATGGGCCATGGCTTGGGTCCCTTCTGCTTCAGGAGGCCTTGGACGCGGCAGCCGCGCCAAGAATCTCGGTGATCTTCACAACCGTCTGGTACTGGCGGTGGCCGGCCCGGCGGCGGTAATGCTTGCGGCGCTTCTTCTTCAGAATCAGCACCTTGGCGCTGCGCTTCTGCTCGAGGATCTCGCCCTTGACGAGCGCACCCTCGATGGCGCCTGCGCCAACCTTGATGTCGTCCCCGTCGGCCATCATCAGCACGCTGTCAAACGACACCGCATCGCCGGCTTCGCCCTCGAGGCGCTCCACGGCAACGATATCGTTTTGTGCGACGCGGTACTGTTTGCCGCCGGTCTTGATCACTGCGAACATGTCGAAATCGCCTTGGCTTTTATGTGGTCCGCGTCGAATCGAACGCGGGGACTCGCCCTGCGCGCGGACCGGCGGAATATAGGGATCGCGCCCCTCTTGTCAACAAAGACCCGGAACGAAACCGCCCGCCGGTTCCGGTATCCCGGAACAGCCTTCGCGGCAGGCCGGGGAGCGGGGTCAGGCGCGGTAGAGGTAGTCCCAGCAGAAGATGGTCGACAGCTCGAAGACCAGGACGGTGTAGAGAAGGGTGATCATCACCTCTTCGGTGTTGCAGCCCAGGAAGGCCATGCGGCCCTGATCGTCGCGGCCGAACATGGCGTTGGCGTGGCTCGACTCCTTGCGCAGCGCCAGGGCGCCGGCGACGGGGACCAGGCCGAACAGGAAACCGAAATAGGCATAGTGGCTGATGTTCAGCGGCGGGTAGAACGCCGTGGCGGCAATGGTGCCCGCCGGCAGGATCGACCACCAGAAGCCCATGTTGGCCAGGAATTCCGGGCTGATCTCGGTCGACTTGCCGATACCACGGCAGAGCATGGCGATGCAGCAGGCAAAGGCGTAGCCACCCACCATCCACAAAGCCAGTCCGATTCCTTCGAGTTCCATGATCGCCCGCCGCGTCGTTTTTCGATTGGTTGTGCCTGCCCTCCAGGCGCGCGGATTATAGGAGGGCGCGCCGCGCGGGCGCAAGCCGCGATGGCACTCTGTGTGCCGTGACCTGAGGCGCGAAGTCCGCTTGCCCGCGGCGGGCGCTTTCAGTATGGTCCGCGCCCGCGCCACAACGGCCCCGGTCCCGGGGCTTGCACGCCGATTGCGGAGGGGTGCCGGAGTGGTCGATCGGGGCGGTCTCGAAAACCGTTGTGCGCGTGAGCGTACCGTGGGTTCGAATCCCACCCCCTCCGCCAGTTCTCGACGCAAAAACCTGATCCTTCGCTGGACTGCAGGCCAGAAGCCAGCCGCCCGTGCGTCGATCATGTCGGCGCCACTCAAAGCCGTGAGCCCAGGTGTTGCCTGTGGCCGCTTCAGGAGCACCGGGCGAGATCGGGAAGCGCGGGTCGCTGCCCGAGCTGGGACCGGAACATGGGTGAGCGCGGCGTTCGGTGTACAATAGGCATCATTTGCAGGGCTTGGGGGCTCCGCCATGGGTGTGACGACCGAGATCTTCCTGCCGCTCGCGCTGTTCGTGATCATGTTCTCGCTCGGCCTCGGGCTCGGCCTTGCCGATTTCCGGCGGATCGCCATGCAGCCGCGCGACTTCCTGGTCGGCATGGTCTCGCAGCTGGTGCTGCTGCCGGTCGTGGCCTTCGCCATCGCCCTGGTCTGGGCGCCGGCACCCGCCTTTGCCGTCGGGCTGATGATCATCGCGGCCGCACCCGGCGGTGTGACTTCGAACCTGCTCACCCGCTTCGCCGGCGGCGACACCGCGCTGTCGGTGACGATGACGGCGGTCACCAGCCTCGCCGCCATCGTGACGGTGCCCGTGGTGGTGTTCCTCGCGCTCGACCGCTTCGTGGGCGCTTCCGCCACGGCCGAGCTCTCGGTGACGGGAATCGCGCTGCGCATGTTTGCGATCGTTGCCGTGCCGGTAGCACTCGGCATGGCGCTTCGCGCCGCGCGGCCCGCGCTTGCCGCACGCTGGGAGCCGGCGGCTGGGATCGTCTCGGCGCTGCTGTTCGCGGTGGTGCTGGCCGCAGCGATCTGGGTCGAACGGGCGAACATCGCCACCTATTTCGCCTCCGCCGGTCTTGCCACCCTGGCGCTCAACCTCGCCATGATGGCGATCGCCTTCTGGGGCTCGATCCTGCTCGGCTGCCGGCGACCGCAGCGCATCGCGCTGTCGCTCGAATGCGGCCTGCAGAACGGCACGCTTGCGCTCGCCATCGTCGCCGCGCTCGGGCTTGATCCGGCCTACACGGTGCCGGCGGCGATCTACAGTCTCCTGATGTTCGGGACCGCGCTGGCGTTCGTGGCGGTCGTCCGCAGCGGGCGCGGCAGCGCCGCGGCGGACCGCAGCGCAGCCTGACATGATCGTCAAGCCGCCGCCCGCCCCCCTCGAAGGGACGGGGACCGTCGGAACACGGTTCTCTTCCCTCCGCCAGTTTCCTGTCAGCTGAAAACATACGAAAACAGGGTTTCCGACCGATTCGGAGATTCTTTCGGCTTGCCCGCCCCGCGTGGCTCGGGCGCGAACCTGCTCGGGGGCACTACCTGATCTGCAGGAAGCCGCCGTTGCCCAGGGGATCGCCGGGGTTGAGGCCGCGGTAGTCGTCGCGCACGTCCTCGTCGCCGCTGCCTTCCCAGATCTTGGCGCGCTCGACGCCGAGCGGCTTGTAGTAGGCCTGATCGCCGAAGAAGCGCAGCACCAAGGTGCGGCGCTCGGGGCAGGCGGCGTCGAGCGGCGCGCCGCCGTGCAGGCAGTGGGGGTGAAAGGCGATGATGTCGCCGACCGCGTAAGGGTAGGACACCACGTCCCATGAGGCGGGGTCTGCCTTGCGCTCGCGCTCGATGTCGGGCAGCGGCGTCCAGTCGCCGCCGTGCAGCGGCTTGGCCGGGTTCTCGGGGTCGTCGTAGGAACTGCCATCGTACTGCGGGCCAAGATGCGAGCCGCGCACCACCTCGATGGCGTTGCGCTGCGGCAGCGGCTCGAAGCTGATCCAGAGATTGCACATCTGCGGCCCGCCATAGGCGGCATAGGAGGTGTCCTGGTGCCAGGGCGTGCGGCCGACCTTGCCCCCGGTCGTGTAGAAGATTTCGTCGGCCAGGTACCAGGCATGCCGGGTACCGAGCAGGTCGCACACGGTGTCGGCGAAGACCGGCCGCTTGGCCAGCTCCCGCACCTTGTCGCGCACGTTGGGATTGACGTTGTCGGCCCAGTGCTCGTCCTTGGTGCCGGCGAAGATCTTCTTGGTCATGTTGCCGGGGTGCGTGAGGCTCCAGTCGAAGACATGGCGGCAGGCGGCGACATCCTCGGCGCTCAGCACGCCCTCGAGCCGGACGATGCCGTCGGTCGAGAAGGCTTCGCGCGGCGAGCGCTGTCCGGTCCGGCTTTGTTGTGCTGCGGCCTGGGTCATGGGTCTCTCTCCGGTCATCCTGGCATCGCGGCGGGTCGCTCTCCGCCGTGGAGCATGTTCATGATCAGCGTGATGTAGATCTCGGCGATCTGGTCGGGCGAGAACGGGCCGCTGGGCGCGTACCACTTGGGCACCGAGGTGCACATGCCGATCGCCGCGAAACTGGCGAGGCGGGCGTCGGGCACATGGAAGATGCCTGCGGCGATGCCGCGTGCGATCTCGTCGCGCCAGAGATGCTCGTAGGTGTCGCGCATGCCGGCAATCACGCCCCGGTTGGGCTCGTCGAGCGAGCGCAGCTCGTTCTCGTTGACCGTCGTGCCGGGGTTGTGGTTGGCGATGAGCTGGATGTGGCAGCGCACCAGCGCGGCGATCCGGGCCTCCGGCCCTTCGACGCCCGCGATCGCCTCGTGCGCCACGTCCAGCAACCGCACCATGATGCCGTGCATCAGCTCGAACAGCAGGTCCTGCTTGGAACCGAAGTAGTGGTACATCGCGGCGCTCGACATGCCGCTGCGCCGCGCGATGTCGCGGATGCCGGTCGCGGCATAACCCTGCTCGGCAAACAGTGTCAGGGCCGCCTCGCGCAGCGGTTCGGGGATCGTCGGGGTTGCCTTGGCCGTTGTTTCGGCCTGTCCGCTTGCCATGGTCCCTCGAGTTCCCTAACGATCGTTCGATAAGTACATTGTTCTTTGCCTCGCGCCGCCTGTCAAACCGATCACCGGCCGGGCCCGGCCTTGCCGCCCAGGGACTTGCTGAGCGCGGCGACGTTGATGCCTTCCCAGCCGAGCGCGATCGCGCTGTCGAGCAGGCCTTCGAAGCAGCGGACCAGCGCCGGGTCGCAATCGGCCTCCGTGACGATCTCGGCGATGCTGGGAAATCCCGCCTTCCAGATGCGGATCGGCGCCTGGGTTTCCTTGAAGGCCGGGTCGTCCAGGGCGAAGGCATCGCGCAGGGAGGTGTCGACGCCGCGCTTGAGGTAGGGGCCGATCAGCTCGGCATACTGCTCGCGCGACAGGCCCGAGCCCTCGGTGATGGCAAGGCCGTACATCACGCCGGCGCGCGCGGCGAACTGGGTCAGCGTCACCGCCAGGCTCATGATCAGCCCGCCGGCGGGATCGGTGCCGAGATAGGCCAGCGCCGGTGCCAGGATACGCAGCGGTGCCTCGCAGCGGGCAAAACCCGCCTCGCTGCCCGAGAGCAGGATCGAGGTATCGGGGCGGCCGATCTCGCGGGGGTAGGCCTGGACATGACCGGCCAGAAAGGCGGCGCCGCATGCCGTGACCCAGGCATCGGCCTCGCGGGCCTGACGCGGCGAGCCAGTGAAAAGCTGCACCAGCACGCGCCCGTCCAGCGCCTTCTCGACCTCGGGTGTACGCAGGATGGCATCGGACGCCGCATAGTCCTGCACGCAGACCACGACGATAGGGCTTGCGGCAACCGCCTCGGCCGGCGAGGCCGCGGCCCGCGCCCCGGCGGCGACCAGCGGCGCCACGCGCGATGCGCTGCGGTTCCAGACCACCGTATCGTGGCCCGATTCCACCAGCGTTCGCGCCAGCGCGGCGCCCAGCGGGCCCAGCCCGATGACCGTGATGTCAGCCATGTCCGTTCTCCCGTTGCTTGCCCCGGTTGCGCATCGTGCCGCTCAGATATTCTGGCAGAGGCGTGCCGCGTCCAGGATCGCGGCATGCACGGTGCGGCCCGACCAGGCATCGCCGATGCGGTAGAGGTCGTAGCCGCTCTCGGGGTTGATGATGCGCGCCTGCGGGGCGAAGGCGGAAAGGGCCTCGAGATCGAGTTCGCCGCCGTTGCGCGAACCTGCCTTCAGCGCCTCGTAGAGATCGTCGTTGGGCACGGTGCCGTAGTCTCCGACGACCTGGTCCACGACGCGCTCCTCGGTCGCAAGCGTCAGCGTGTTGGCCAGCACCGCGACCAGCTTGTTGCCCGCGCGGCGGACTTCGACCAGCCGCCGGTCCACCGTGAACGTGACACCAGCACGGTAGAGTTCGGTCATGTGCGGTGTGCGCTGGGTGAAGCCGACCTCGCCGCCGTGGTGGCGGTCCGGGCTGACCAGTTCGACGTTGGCGCCGAGCTTTGCCACGAACTCGGCGGTCGAGAGGCCGCCCGAGGTGCCCGCCTCGTCGAAGATCAGGACGTCCCCGCCGGGCTCGACCTGGCGCGAGATCAGGTCCCAGGTGGTGACCGCCAGTTCGGCGCCCCGGAAGTGCCCGACCACGGGCAGGCCGCCGGTCGCGACGATGACCGTCTCGGGCTCCTCCGCCATGACGTCGGAGGCCTCGGCGAGCGTGTTGAGGCGGACATCGACGCCGAGCTGTTCCACCTGGCCCGCAAGCCAGTCGGTGATGCCGCGCAGGTCCTTGCGCCAGCCGCAGGCCGCGGCGAGCACGAGCTGGCCGCCCAGGCGATCGGCCGCCTCGAAGAGCACGACCTTGTGGCCGCGCGCCGCGGCGACCCTTGCCGCTTCGAGCCCTGCGGGACCGCCGCCGGCGACCACCACGCGGCGGGCGGGGCCGTTGCCTTTCGCGATGTCGTGCCGCAGGTGCTGCTCGCGGCTTGTGGCCACGTTGTGGATGCAGAGCGCCTCGAGGCCGAAGCCGATACGGTCGAGGCAGTAACTGGCGCCGACGCAGGGACGGATGTCGGCCTCGCGGCCCTCGCGCAGCTTGGCGATGTGGTGGGGGTCGGCGATGAACGCACGGGTCATGCCGACAAGGTCGATCAGGCCCTGCTCCACGGCGTAGGCGGCGGTCGCCGCATCGGCGATGCGCGTGGCGTGCAGCACCGGCAGGTTGACCTTCTCCTTCACCGCCGCGGCAAGCTGCAGGTAGGGCGCGCTGCGCACGTACATGGAGGGGTACATGTCGTGGCTCGTGCGGTCGTCGGAAGTGTGGCCGCCGACGATGCTGATGTAGTCGACAAGGCCGCTCTCGGCGTAGCGGCGGCCGATCTCGACCATGGCCGCGTTGTCGAGACCGCCCTCGGTGAATTCGTCGGCCGAGAAGCGCATGCCGACCACATAGTCCTCGCCGACATCGGCGCGGACCTGTTCGAGAACCTCGAAGCCGAAACGCAGGCGGTTCTCCAGTGCGCCGCCATAGGCGTCGTCGCGGGCGTTGGTCAGCGGCGACCAGAACTGACCGATCAGTGATGCCGGAATGCACTGCACCTCGACGCCGTCGACGCCCGCGTCGCGCACCTTGCGCGCGACCGCCGCGTAATCCCGGGCGATGCGGCGCAGGTCGTGCGGCTCGATCGCCGTGGGCAGGCTGCGATGGCTCATCTCGCGCCGCACCGAGGGTGCGAAGGCGGGCAGCCAGTTGCCGATGTCGAAGCGTTCGCGCCGGCCGCCGTGGCTCATCTGCACGGTGCAGACCGCGCCATGGGCGTGAATTGCCTCCGCCATGCGTCGCAGGTCCGCTTCGAAGGCGTCGTCGCGGCCGTTGAGCTGGCCGTAGTAGTGGGTGTTCTCGATCGAGACGGTGGAGGCGCCGCCGAACTGCACCAGGCCGACGCCGCCTCTGGCCTTCTCTGCCTCGTAGCGCAGGTAACGCTCGGTGACGCGCCCGCCCGTCGCGTAGCCCGGCGCGTGCGAGGTGCTGACGAAGCGGTTGGGGATGACCATGCGCTTGATGGTCAGCGGCTCGAACAGCGCATCGTAGGCGGCCATGGTCACTCCAGAGCCAGTGTGGGAGGCCGGTGCGCGGCAGCGGTGCCGCGTACCGCTTGGCAATCAGGTTCCCTTGAACTGCGGCTCCCGCTTCTCGAAGAAGGCGCGGGCGCCTTCCTCATGATCGGCGGTTCGCGCGGTGACGACCAGAGCCTCGGTCTCGAAGTTCATCATGGTCTCGAGTGATGCCTCCTGGCCGCGGTCGAGCATGGTCTTGTGCATCTGCACGGCAAGCGGCGCGCGGCTGGCGATCCGCCGGGCGAGCTTCTCGGCCTCCGCGCGCAGCTGCGCCTCCGGCACCACGCGATTGATCAGCCCGATGCGCCAGGCTTCCTCGGCGTCGATGAACTCGCCCGTGTAGGCAAGCTCGCGGGCGCGGGCGAGGCCCACCTTGCGGGGCAGGAAGAAGGTACCGCCGTTGGTGATGGTCACGCCCACGTTGACCTCGGGGAAGCCGAAGCGGGTGCCCTCGGCGGCGATCACGAGATCGCAGGCCAGCGTAACCTCGCAGCCTGCGCCCACGGCGACACCCTGCACCGCCGCGATCACCGGGAAGCGGGCCTTGCGGATCTTGCGCGTGGTCTCCTGCAACAGCTTCTGGCCCTCGTGGAGCTGGCCGACGGTGAAGCTGCCGTCCTTGAACTGCTCGACGTGCTCGACCATCTCGCCGACGTCATGGCCGGCGAGGAAGCCGCGGCCTTCGCCGGCAAGAATCAGGCAGCGCAGATCCGGGTCCGCAGCCAGTTCGTCGAGATGCCTGCCGAAATCCTCCCAGCCCTGGCTCGACATGGCGTTGAGTTTCTCCGGCCGGTCGAAGATCAGCCAGCCGACGTGTCCGTCCTTCCGGGTGATGAACCTGTTCTTCATCGCTGGAGCGCCTCCTGGTGCGACCCGGAGGAAGCCCGGCCCAAGCCGGTCGCCTCCGGTCCTGATCGATCGATCGATAAACCGTAATCGACGCAACGGAAGCAGGTCAAGCCGGCGATCCCGCCTGCGGCCCTGTCGCAGGAAAGGGCGGCCGGAGGGCGCTCTTGTCCGACGAGATGTCTGGCTGACACTGACGAGGCCCCTCCCGGGCAGGAAGGACCTCGTCAGACGGCAGTGGCCGCAGCAGGCAGGCGATCAGCCCTTGTAGCGGGCCGCGACCGGGAAGCGGGTGTAGTCGTCGTAGTGGCGGCCGTAGAAGTAGGGCAGGTAGTCCTGCGCCGGGCAGAGGGTCGACGAGCCGATGTGGTGATAGGCGGTCTCGCCCTCGGCATAGGACACCGAAAGGATCTTCTCGACCGGGATCGTATCGACCGGATCGTCGGGCGTGCCGCGCAGGGTCAGCCGGCCGGTGCCGCTGACGACCTTGCGGAAGGTCGAGCGACAGCCGAGCTTCAGCAGGCGGGGATCGTATTCCAGGCCGACGCCGCTGGCCGAGGGGCAGGCCTTGACCTCGAGCGCGACGGTATCGGCGACCACATCGTTCTCGACCTGGTCGAGTTCGGCTTCGATCTCCATCAGGCGGACGCCGTGCCGCTCGGCATAGGCGTGGTAGAGGTTGCCGTCCCGGTAGACGCCCGCGGTGCCGTGTTTCTTGACCTCGCCCCAGACCTCGCGGCCCCAGACGACGGGCGTCTCGCCGCTGACGATCATGGTCAGGTTGTACCAGCCGACCGTGCCCTCGTGCTGCGCCTTGAAGAAGACCGAGCCTGTGTCGAACTGGCCGCAGACCGCGCTCTGCCAGCGGCCGATCGAGAGATAGGCATCTGGGGCATCGCCGGGCTCCAGGCCGGGCGGAAGAATCTCCTCGATGAAGGCCGGCGTCGTCTGGAAGGCGACCCGCAGCCCCTCGTAGAGAAACCTCGGCTGGCGGAACATCGCTTCGACCTTGGCGACATAATCGCCGGACTTGACGTAGGACATACTCAAACCTGCTCCATGTTGCGTTTTCCCGGATACGAACCGGCGGTCAGGCCGCCGTCAACCGAAAGGGCGGTGCCGTTCACATAGGACATGGCCGGCGACACCAGGGCCGCGATCGCTGAGGCAACCTCCTCGGGCCTGGCGAAGCGGCCCGTCGGATTGCCGTCGCGGTAGGCCTGGCGCTGCGCCTCGGAAACATCCTTCAGCAGCGCCTCGGCCATCGGCGTCTCGACGAAGGACGGGCACACGGCGTTGGCGCGGACGCCGCGGTGGCCGTATTCGAGGGCCATGCTGCGCACCAGCCCGACCACCGCGTGTTTGGATGCGCTGTAGGCGGTGTACTTGCCCGCGCCCCGCAGCCCCGCGTCCGAAGCCAGTGCGACGAAGGCGCCGCCGTTCTCGGCCAGCAGTTCTCCGCCAGGCCGCGCGAAGCTGTAGGTGCCGAAGAGGTTGACCTCCACGATCCGGCGCCAGAGCTCCGGCGCCATTTCGTCGAGCCAGCCGCTCCGCGCGATGCCCGCGGCGGTCACGATGACGTCGATGCGTCCGAAGCGTTCGTGTGCCCGCGTCAGCAGGCCGGCCACCTTCGCGTCATCGGTCACGTCCAGGCTTTCCGTCATGATGCCGGCGGCACCGGGACACGCGGCCGCGGTGATCTCCAGCGCAGCGTTGTCGAGATCGCACAGCACCAGGGCGCATCCCTCGGCGCCAAAACGCTCTGCAACGGCACGGCCGATTCCCGACCCCGCTCCCGATACGACGACAACCTGCACGCTGGCTTCCCGGACTTCCGCGCCGGTGGCATGAGGCCCCGGCTATTGGAATGAGCGATAACACCCGCCGGCGTCGCGAGTCATCAAGCGCATCGCGCGAGCCCAGCCTCTCCACCGCCGCCTCATCCCCGCGATCACCGTGCGCCCGCACTTGCCTGACAACCCCGTCGCGATAGTCTGTCGGCCGCGCTGTTGTGGGACGGTGGTTCACCCTCGTCCCGTTGATTCTGCGAAGTTCCAGTCCAGCACAATCAGGACCACATCCCCGCCGACTGTCCCGAGGAGCGACCATGGCCCGCGATCCCCGCTACGACATTCTGTTCGAGCCGCTGAAGATCGGCCCCGTCACCGCGCCGAACCGGTTCTACCAGGTGCCCCATTGCAACGGCATGGGCAGGGTCTATCCCAACGGCATGATCGGCATGCGCGGGGTCAAGGCCGAGGGCGGCTGGGGCGTGGTCTGCACCGAGCAGTGCGACTTCATGGTGACGGGCGACGGCGCCCCCTACACCGAGACCAACATGTGGGACGAGGGCGACGAGGCCTATCTCGGGCGCATGGTCGAGGAGGTGCATCGCCACGGCAGCCTTGCGGGCATCGAACTGGTGCACAACGGCCAGACGACGCCCAACCTCTACAGCCGCGAGGTGCCCATCGGCCCCATGCACCGCCCGATGAACTGGAACATGGCGCCGATCCAGGCGCGCGCCATGGACAAGGCGGACATCCGCGCCTACCGCCGGGCGCACCGCGAGGCCGCCCTGCGCGCCCGAAAGATCGGCTTCGACATCGTGGTCGTCTATTCCGGCCACGACGGCACCATGCCGACCCACTTCCTGGCGCGCCGCCACAACCAGCGCACCGACGAATACGGCGGCAGCCTGGAGAACCGCCTGCGCCTGTTCCGCGAGCTGCTGGAGGAGACCAAGGAAGCGGTCGGTGACGATACCGCCGTCGTCGTGCGCTTTGCCGTCGACGAACTGATGGGGCCGGGCGGGCTGGAGTGGCAGAGCGAGGGCCGCGAGGCGGTCGAGATGCTCGCCGAGATTCCCGACATGTGGGACGTCAACGTCAGCGACTGGTCCAACGATTCGAAGACCTCGCGTTTTGCACCGGAAGGCTACCAGGAGGAGTACGTCGCCTTCGTCAAGCAGGTGACCAGCAAGCCGGTCGCCACGGTCGGCCGTTACACCTCGCCCGACGCCATGGTCTCGGCGATCAAGCGCGGCATCGTCGACCTGA
>CALLQH010000194.1 GCA_938014945.1 uncultured bacterium
AGGAGCCGTTCACGCCCGAAGACCTCGAAGCCATGGAAAAGCGCATGGCCGAAATCATCGACCGCGACGAACCGCTGGAGCGGGAAGTCTGGGACCGTGACGAGGCCGCGCACTTCTTCGAGACGATCGGCGAGAAGTACAAGGCCGAGATCATCCGCGACCTGCCCCATGGCGAGGTGGTGACGCTCTATCGCCAGGGCGACTGGGTCGACCTCTGCCGAGGGCCCCATCTGCCGTCGACGGGCAAGATGCCCAAGGCCTTCAAGCTGATGAAGCTGGCGGGCGCCTACTGGCGCGGCGACCACCGCAACGAGATGCTTCAGCGCGTCTACGGCACGGCCTGGCTCACGAAGGAGGAGCTGCAGGCACACCTGACGCGCCTGGAGGAAGCCGAAAAGCGCGACCATCGCCGCCTCGGCCGGGAAATGGATCTCTTCCATTTCCAGGAGGAGGCCGTGGGCAGCGCCTTCTGGCATCCCAAGGGCTGGCGCCTCTATCGCAACGTGAGGAATTACGTGCGCCGCCGCCTGGACGCCGAGGGCTACAACGAGGTCAACACGCCCCAGATGGTGGACCGCAGCCTGTGGGAGGATTCCGGCCACTGGGAGAAGTTCCGCGAGCACATGTTCACGGCCCAGACCGAGGACGACCGCATCTGGGCGATGAAGCCCATGAACTGCCCCTGCCACGTCCAGATCTTCCGCCAGGGCATCAAGAGCTACCGCGATCTGCCTTACCGCATGGCCGAGTTCGGCTCCTGCCTGCGCTACGAGCCGTCGGGCGCGCTGCACGGCCTGATGCGCGTGCGCTCGTTCACCCAGGACGACGCCCACATCTTCTGCACGGAAGACCAGATCACCTCGGAGACGATCCGTTTCTGCGCCCTGCTGAAGTCGATCTACAAGGATCTGGGCTTCGAGGACTTCACGGTGAAGTTCTCCGACCGACCCGATGTCCGGGCCGGCGAGGATGCCGTGTGGGATCAGGCCGAAGGCGCCCTGAAGGCGGCGGCGGAGGCCGCGGGCCTCGATCTGGTGCTCAATCCGGGCGAGGGCGCGTTCTATGGCCCGAAGCTGGAGTTCGTGCTGACGGACGCCATCGGGCGTGACTGGCAGTGCGGCACGCTGCAGGTCGACTTCGTCCTGCCCGAGCGCCTGGACGCCAACTACATCGGCGAGGACGGCGCGCGCCATCGCCCGGTGATGCTGCATCGCGCGATCCTGGGCTCCTTCGAGCGTTTCATCGCCATCCTGATCGAGCACTACGCCGGCAACTTCCCGCTCTGGCTGGCGCCGACGCAGTATGTCGTCGCCACGGTGACCAACGAGGCCGATGCCTACGCCACCGAGGTTCACGAACTGCTGGCCTCAAAGGGCCTGATCGGCGTGCTCGATACGGGCAGCGACAAGATCGGCTACAAGGTGCGTCTGCATTCCACGGCCAAGGTTCCGGTGATCCTGGCGGTGGGCAAGCGCGAGGGTGAAGAACGCACGGTCTCGATCCGTCGTTTGGGAAGCAAGGATCAGCAATCCCTTGCACTCGACGATGCCATTCTTACACTCTTAAACGAATCGCAGCCGCCGGCCTGACGCCCCGGCTGTTAACCAGAGGAGATAACTACATAGCTCGTCCAAGAGGGGGCATGGCGCCACCCGAGAAATCGGGTCCCCGCGCCAACGAAGATATCACTGCACGTCAGGTCCGCCTGATCGGGGCCGATGGCTCCCAGATCGGTGTCGTGACCATCGAGGCCGCCATGCGCGCGGCGCTGGATGCCGGACTCGACCTTGTCGAGATTTCGCCCAACGCCGATCCGCCCGTGTGCAAGGTCCTCGATGTCGGCAAGTTCAAGTACGAGGCGCAGAAGAAGGCCAACGAGGCCCGCAAGCGCCAGAAGACCTTCGACGTGAAGGAAATCAAGATGCGGCCGAACATCGACGATCACGACTACGAGACGAAGATGAAGGCGCTGCGCAAGTTCGTCGACGAGGGAGACAAGGTGAAACTCACCGTGCGCTTCCGCGGACGAGAGCTGGCGCATCCCGAGATCGGCTCGCGTCTGCTCGAGCGCATCCGCACCGAGACCGAGGAAGACGCCAAGGTCGAGTCCTATCCGAAGATGGAAGGACGGCAGATGATCATGGTCATCGCGCCGCGTTAGACCACAGGGCTCTTACAATTCCTTTACGCAACGGGCGGCCCTGCCGTCCGTTCGTCTCTTCGGGGGCGGGGCGTTTCGGCCCGCCCCGTCCGTTTCAACGGCTGGCTCACGCCAGGGAGGCTTTCATGAAACGCCTTAGTGCCATCGTCCTGACTGTCGGTATCTGCATCGGCGCCATGCCGGTCAAGGCCGAAGCTCAATCAAGCGACGACATCGTCGTGATGATCTTCGACGAGATCGAACGCGCCGTTCTGCAGGAATACGGCACGACGCCGGATGCCGTTGAGCTCTCGCGCCGTTCCGGCGGCGGCCATTACCGCGGCCCCGACAAGGTGCCGCCCGGCCACATGCCCGGTCCGGGCCAGTGCCGCGCCTGGGTCTTCGGCGAGCCGCCGGGCCATCAGCGGCCCGCCGGCGACTGTGCCCAGGTTGCCTCCAACATGCCGGCCAATGCCGAACTGATCTACGGCGGCCCGGCGCGCGGCGCCACGCTGCCCTCGGGCTACGGTGTCGATCTGCCCCAGAGCATTCTCGATCAGCTGCCGCGCCGCGCCGATACGGAGCGTGTCGTGGTCGATGACGACATCATCCTGGTCGATCGCACCACGCGCGTCATCCTGGATGTCCTCACCGACGTGATTCGCCAGAACTGACGCTGCGGGCTTAACTTCCCGAGTCGTGGGGCTGTGGCACCTTGCCGCGGCCCCACGGTCGTCTTCACCGGCCTCAACATGGAAAATTGCCTGTTTTCAGGGTGATTCCGGGCCAATCGGCCCCGCCTTCCCATATCCTGAGCCGGGTTGCCCCGGCCGCTTGCAAAAGCCGGAGGGCGCGGATATAAGGCGCCCCTTGCCCGGGCGAACGAGTCGCCGGGGCGCGATGTTTCGTACAAAGACCTTGGTCAGGATCCGTCATGCCGAAGCTGAAGTCCAAGAGCTCGGTGAAGAAGCGTTTCGCCTTCACCGGCAGTGGCAAGATCAAGCGCAACTGGGCTGGCAAGCTGCATTTCATGCGGCGCCGTTCCAAGCGCTTCATCCGTGGCACCCGCGGAACGGGTCTGGTCGACCAGGCCGATGTGAAGATGGTCAAGCGCCTGATGCCGTACGGCTGATCAGGCCTCTTTAGCGATTGGGTTAGAACGATGGCACGAGTCAAACGGGGAACCACTTCCCACGCTCGTCACAAGAAGGTTCTCAAGCTCGCCAAGGGCTATCGGGGACGTTCGAAGAACTGCTTCCGCATTGCGCTGCAGAAGGTCGAGAAGGCGTTGCAGTACGCCTACCGCGACCGCCGCACCAAGAAGCGCGAGTTCCGTGGCCTGTGGATCCAGCGGATCAACGCCGGCGTGCGCATGCACGGCATGAACTACTCGCAGTTCATGCACGGCCTGAAGCTGGCGGGTGTCGAGCTGGACCGCAAGGTCCTCTCCGATATCGCCATCCGCGAGCCCGGCGTCTTTAGCAACCTGTGTGAACAGGCCCGCTCGGCGGTATCGAAGGCCGCGTAACACCCGGCGTGTAACGCGCGATCACTTCCTTTCAGAACCGATCGACGAGGGGCCCTTGCGGCCCCTTTGTCGTGTTTGGACCCCACGGTCATGCAGAACCAGATCGACAGCATCAAAGACGACGTGCTCGCGCGCATCGCCGCGGCGGGCGATCCGCGCGCCCTTGACGAGGTCCGCGTCGAGGCGCTGGGCAAGAAGGGCGCGATCACCGGCCTGATGAAGCAACTCGGCGGCCTTTCGCCCGACGAGCGGCGCGAGACCGGTGCGGCGCTGAACCTCCTGAAGGACGAGGTCGCCGCCGCCATCGACGCCCGCAAGGCGGTGCTGGAGCGCGCCGCGCTTGATGCCCGCCTTGCCGCCGAGCGTATCGATGTCACCCTGCCGCCCCGGCCCGAGGCCGCAGGCAGCGTCCATCCGGTGAGCCAGGTCACCGACGAGGTCATCGCCATCTTCTGCGAGATGGGCTTTGCCGTCGCAGAGGGCCCCGACATCGAGGACGACTGGTACAATTTCGGGGCGCTCAACATCCCCGAGGAGCACCCGGCCCGCCAGGACCACGACACGTTCTACCTGCCCGCGGTCGAGGGCGAGCGCCGTCCCGTGCTGCGCACCCACACCTCGCCCGTGCAGATCCGCCACATGCAGGCCAGCACCCCGCCGATCCGCATCATCGCACCGGGCCGCACCTACCGCAGCGACAGCGACGTCACCCACACGCCGATGTTCCATCAGGTCGAAGGCCTGGTGATCGACGAGGCGACCCACATGGGCCACCTCAAGGGCTGCCTGCGCGATTTCGTCGAGGCCTTCTTCCAGGTCGACAACGTGCCCATGCGCTTTCGACCCAGCTACTTCCCCTTCACCTCGCCCTCGATGGAGGTCGATATCGGCTGCTCCTTCAAGGGTGGCGAGCTGAAGATCGGCGAGGGCGACGACTGGCTGGAGATTCTGGGCAGCGGGATGGTCCATCCCAACGTGCTGAAGGCCGGCGGCATCGACCCCGACCGCTATCAGGGCTTCGCCTTCGGCATGGGCATCGATCGCATCGCCATGCTGAAGTACGGCATCCCGGACCTGCGCGCCTTCTTCGATACCGACCTGCGCTGGCTGCGCCACTACGGCTTCCGCGCGCTCGACCTGCCGACGCTCTACGGGGGGCTCGCCCGATGAAGATCACGCTCGACTGGTTGAAGCGCCATCTCGACACCACGGCGAGTCTCGAGGAGATCTGCGCGACGCTGAACCGCATCGGCCTGGAGGTCGAAGGTGTGGAGGATCGCGGCGCTGCGCTCGCCCCCTTCACCGTCGCCTATGTCGTCAAGGCCGAGCAGCACCCCAATGCCGACAAGCTGCGCGTCTGCATCGTCGATACCGGCAAGGAAGAGGTCCAGGTCGTGTGCGGCGCGCCCAACGCGCGCACCGGCATGAAGGGCGTCTTCGCGCCCGCGGGCACCCATGTCCCCGGCACCGGCATCGACCTCAAGGAGAGCGAAATCCGCGGCGTCGCCAGCCGGGGCATGCTCTGCTCCGAGCGCGAGATGGGCCTTTCGGACGAACACGACGGCATCATCGATCTGCCCGAGGACACCCCTGTCGGCGCCTCCTTCGCCGCCATCGCAGGGCTCGACGATCCCGTCATCGAGATCGGCGTCACGCCGGACCGTGGCGACTGTTTCGGTGTGCGCGGCATCGCGCGCGATCTCGCCGCCGCGGGCCTGGGCACCCTGAAGCCGCTCGACACCACACCTGTGCCCGGGACCTTCGAGAGCCCGATCAAGCTCAGCCTCGATTTCGATGCGGAGAACAAGAGCGCCTGTTCGCTGTTCATCGGCCGCTACTTCCGCGGCCTGAAGAACGGCCCCAGCCCGGCCTGGATGCAGCGCAAGCTCATTGCCGTCGGCCTGCGCCCGATCTCGGCCCTGGTCGATGTCACCAACTGGCTGACCATGGACATCGGCCGCCCGGCCCATATCTACGATGCGTCCAAGGTCACGGGCGATACCATCGGGGCGCGCCTGGGCCGTCCCGGGGACCGCTTCGAGGGCCTCAACGGCAAGGAATACGAGGCCGATGCGGAGACGACCGTCATCTATGACGGTTCCGGCATGCTGGGTTTCGGCGGCCTGCTGGGCGGCGAGTCGACCGGCGCCGACGAGAACACCACCGACGGCTTCATCGAGATCGCGCTGTTCGATCCCATCCGCACAGCCGCGACCGGCCGCAAGCAGGGTCTGGTGACCGACGCACGCCAGCGTTTCGAGCGCGGCGTCGACGGCCCCTTCGCGCCCGAGGGTGCCGAGGTCGCAACGAAGCTGATCCTGGAGCTGTGCGGTGGCGAGGTGAGCCACCCGGTCGTTGCCGGCGAGGTGCCGGCCGGACGCCAGACCATGACGGTGCGCCCTTCGCGCGTCGAAAGCCTGGGCGGCATCGCCATCCCGCGCGAGCGTGCAGAGGCGATCCTCGCCGATCTCGGCTTTTCGGCCGAGCTGACGGGTGAGGATGCCTGGACCGTCACGGTGCCCTCCTGGCGCCACGACATGGCCTGCGAGGCCGATGTCATCGAGGAGATCCTGCGCATCCACGGCTTCGACGAGATCGCCATGGTCTCCCTGCCGCGGGAGAACGCCGTGGCCCGGCCCGTGCTCTCGGCCCGCCAGCGCCGCGTGCGCTGGGCGCGCCGGGCGCTCGCGGCGCGCGGCATGAACGAGGCGGTGACCTATTCCTTCGTCTCGGCCGATCACGCCCGCCTGTTCGGCGGCGGCGCGGCGGCGCTGACCCTGGAAAACCCGATCTCGGCCGACATGGACGTCATGCGCCCCTCCGGCTTCCCCTCGCTGATGGCCGCGGCGGCGCGCAACCAGGCGCGCGGCTTTGCTGAACTCGCTCTCTTCGAGATCGGCCCGGTCTATCTCGCCACCGGCCCGGACGACCAGCGCATGGCCGTTGCCGGCATCCGCACGGGGCTTGCCGCCGGACGCCACTGGACCGCGCGTCCCCGCCCGGTCGATGCCTATGACGCCAAGGCCGATGCCATGGCGGCGCTGGAGGCCGTCGGTGCTCCGGTGGAGAACCTGCAGACGACGACCGATGCGCCCGAATGGTTCCATCCCGGCCGCTCCGGCGTGTTGCGCCTGGGGCCCAAGGCCCTTGCCGTTTTCGGCGAACTGCATCCTGCCGTGGTCGATGCCATGGATGCCGACGGTCCGGTGATCGGCTTCGAGATCCTGCTCGAGGACGTGCCCGAGCCCAAGGCGAAGACCGTGGCCCGGCCCAAGCTGGAGCTTTCGCCCTATCAGCCCGTGCGGCGCGATTTCGCCTTCGTGCTCGATGCCGATGTCGCTGCCGAGAAGGTGCTGCGCGCGGTGAAAGGCGCGGACCGCCAGCTCATCACGGAAATCGGCCTGTTCGACGTCTATCAGGGCGAGCGCCTGGGCGAGGGCAAGAAGTCGCTCGCCGTCTCGGTCACCATCCAGCCGGTCGCGCGCACCATGACCGACGAGGAGATCGAGGCCCTGGCGGCCAAGGTCGTCGCCGCGGTCGAGAAGCACACCGGCGGCGTGCTGCGCGCCTGAGGCTGCGCCGAGCATCGCCCGCCGGGGCGATGTTGAAGGCAATGTTGTTTGAGAATCCCGCCTGGGGGGCCACAGTTGCGCTCAGGCGGGGCTCGCCCTTATGTTCCGCCTCCCTTTGGACCCGAACCACCCATGACTCCGCTCGACCATATCCGCAACATCGCCATCGTCGCGCACATCGACCACGGCAAGTCGACCCTGGCCGACCGCCTGATCGAGATGTGCGGCGGGTTGGATGCGCGCGAGATGCGCGGCCAGGTGCTCGACGCCATGGATATCGAGCGAGAGCGCGGCATCACGATCAAGGCCCAGGCGGTGCGCCTGAACTTTGTCGCGGCCAACGGCGAGACCTATCTCATCAACCTGATCGACACGCCGGGCCACGTCGACTTCACCTATGAGGTCAGCCGATCCCTGCGCGCCTGCGAGGGCGCGATCCTGGTGGTCGACTCGACCCAGGGCGTGGAGGCTCAGACCGTCGCCAATGCCTACATGGCGGTGGAGGCGGATCTCGAAATCCTGCCGGTGGTCAACAAGATCGACCTGCCGGCCGCCGACATGAAGATGGCGCGCGAGGCGATCGAGGAATCCATCGGCATCGACGCCGAGGATGCCATCGGCGTCTCGGCCAAGACCGGCGAGAACGTCGGCCTGGTGCTCCAGGCGATCGTGGACAAGCTGCCGCCCCCGAAGAGCGCGGGCGACGATGCCCCGCTGAAGGCCCTGCTGGTTGATTCCTGGTACGATCCCTATCTGGGCGTGGTCATCCTGATGCGCGTCGTCGATGGTCGCATCCGCAAGGGCCAGAAGATCCGCATCATGGGCACCGGCGCGGTGCGCGACATCGACCGCGTCGGCATCCTCACACCCAAGGCCGTGCTGGTGGACGAGCTCGGCCCGGGCGAAATCGGCTTCTTCACCGCCGCCATCAAGGACATCGCGGAGTGCCGCGTCGGCGATACCATCACCGACGAGCGCAACCGCACGCCCGAAGCGCTGCCGGGCTTCAAGCCCAGCGTGCCGGTGGTCTTCTGCGGCCTCTATCCGACCGACGCCAACGACTACAACGACCTGCGCGACAGCCTCGGCAAGCTGCGCCTTAACGACGCCAGCTTCCACTTCGAGCCGGAAAGTTCGGTGGCCCTGGGCCTGGGTTTCCGCTGCGGCTTCCTCGGCCTGCTGCACCTGGAGATCATCCAGGAGCGGCTGGAGCGCGAGTTCGATCTCGACCTGCTCGCGACCGCGCCCAGCGTCGTCTACAAGATCAACAAGCGTGACGGAAACAGCTTCGAGCTGCACAACCCGGCCGACATGCCCGATCCCACGCACATCGAGTCGATCGAGGAGCCGTGGATCCGCGCCACCATCCTGGTGCCCGACGAATACCTGGGCGCGGTGCTGCAGCTGTGCACCGACAAGCGCGGCGAGCAGGTGGAACTCACATATGTCGGCAGCCGTGCCATGGCCGTCTACCGCCTGCCGCTGGCCGAGGTGGTGTTCGACTTCTACGACCGCCTGAAGTCGGTGACGCGCGGCTACGCCAGCTTCGACTATCACCTGGAGGGTTACACCGCGGGCGAGCTGGTGAAGCTCGACATCCTGATCAACGGCGAGATCGTCGACGGCCTCTCCCAGATCGTCGAGAAGAGCCGCGCCGAGGGCAGGGGCCGCGCGGTCTGCGAGAAGCTGAAGGATGTCATCCCGCGTCAGCTCTTCAAGATCCCGATCCAGGCCGCCATCGGCGGACGCATCGTGGCGCGCGAGACCATCTCGGCCATGCGCAAGGACGTGCTCGCCAAGTGCTACGGCGGCGACATCACCCGCAAGCGCAAGCTTCTGGAGAAGCAGAAGAAGGGCAAGAAGCGCATGCGTCAGTTCGGCAACGTGGAAATCCCGCAGGACGCGTTCCTGGCCGCGCTGAAGCTCTAGCGCCTCATTCCTGCGCGGCGTTCTCGCTGAGCAGGTTGTCGGCGCCCTTGCGTTCTTCCTCCGCCTTTTCCTCCATCACCCGGTCGGGCCGTGTGTCGATGGCTTCGCTGGCGGCCGCCGGTGCGGGCGCGCTTGCGGCCGGGTGCGCTTCCGGCTCCTTGCCGAGCAGGCTGTAGGTCGGCACCGGCATGGCGATGCCGGCGGCATCGAACGCCTCCTTCACCCTGCGGATCGCTTCGCTGCGCGCCTTCAGGAAGTCGTTGCGGTTCTGGTCGACCCAAGCCGAAACGGTGAGCGTGACCGCGAAATCGCCCAGTTCGTCGATCAGCGCCATCGGCGCCGGATCGGCGAGGATGCCTTCCATGCCGCCCAGCGTGTCCTGGGCCACGGCGACCGCGCGTGCGAGGTCGCAGTCGGGATCGACGCCTACCTTGAACTCCAGCCGTCGCTCGGGATTGCGGGTGTAGTTCAGGATCACCGCCTTGAAGACCGTGGCGTTGGGAATGCGCACATGGTTGCCGTCAGCGGTGATCAGGATCGTGGCGCGTGAGGAGAGGCGGGCGACCGTGCCCTCCGTGCCGTCGATGGCGACCATGTCCATGGCGGCGAAGGGTTGGCGCAGGGAGAGCAGGATGGTGGCGATGTAGTTCTCGATGGTGTCGCGCACCGCAAAGCCGATGGCCAGACCCACCAGGCCCGCTGCACCCAGCAGACTGCCGATCAGCGCCGTCGCGCCCATGATGTCGGCGGCGATCAGCCCGCCGGTCAGCACGAAGCCCAGGAACACGGCCTGGCGCCACATGTCGGCGATGAAGGGATTGGGCGAAAGCCGCTCGAACATGCGCTCGCGGCGCATCACGATGCCGCCTGCGATCCAGAAGAGCGCAAAGACCAGAAGACCCAGGGCGAGCAGCGGCAGAAAACGCACAAAGTCGTTCAGCCTGCCGGTCAGCCGCTCCATCACGGGCTGCAGGCGGGGCAGCACCGCGGTTTCGCCCTCGATGGCGTTCTCGACCACCACCACGCCTTCGATGCGCCGCGCGATGGCGGCGGCGCTTTGGGCAAGCTCCGGGCTGACGACGCTGCCCGAAAGGCGCACGACGCCGTCGGCCACCGTCACGTCCACCGCCTCCATGCCGTCGATCTCGGCGAGGATCGCCTGCAGGCGCCGGGCAATGGCGGCATCGCTGCCGGCATCGGCCTGGGTCGCGATCACCGTGTCGGGCGCCTCGGCGCCGTCGTCCTGGGCCTGTGCGGCGCCCGAAAACGCAACGATGGCGGCCAGCGCCAGCAGGCAATGCTTGATGGTTGGTTTCAAGGCGGTTCCCCCGGTGCCCCGCCATCATAACGCACCGGGGGTGCCGCCGTTCAGATGAACTCGAAGAAGCGCTCCAGCTCGGCGTCCGTCACGATGCCGCGGAAGCTCGCCTCCTGGCTGGCGCGCGACTGGGCAAAAAAGTCGACGAAGGTGTCGCCGAAAAGTTCGCGGGCGGGTTTCGAGGCGGCAAAACGCTCGATCGCCGCGCTGAAGGTGGGCGGGAAGGCGAGCTCTTCGGGAATCTCCTGGGTGTAGACATTGCCCCTGGATTCCGCCGTCGGCTCGATCTTGTGCTCGATGCCCCACAGGCCCGCGCCCAGCAGGCAGGCCATGGAGAGATAGGGATTGGCGTCCGCACCTGGCGTGCGGCACTCGATGCGCTGGGCATAGGGGGAGGAGGGCACCACGCGCAGGGCGCAGGTGCGGTTCTCGAAGCCCCAGGTCGCGGCGATGGGCGAGAAGATGCCCGGGATGTAGCGTTTGAAGGAATTGACGTTGGGTCCCAGCATCAGCAGGAGTTCGGGCATCAGCGCCTGCATGCCGCCCAGGAAATGGCGCATGGTCGCGCTGGTGTTCCGCTCGCCGGCGGGATCGTGGAACACCGGCTTGCCGTCGGTGTCGCGCAGGCTGATGTGGATGTGGCCGCTCTGGCCGTCGGCCTCGCCAGACCAGCGCGCCATGAAGGTGATCAGCTTGCCCTGGCGCTGGGCATAGGCCTTGGCGAAGGTCTTGAAGATCACCGCCTTGTCGGCGGCGGCAACGCCCTCGTCGTAGGTGAGTGCGGCCTCCATGAAGCCCGGCCCCATCTCCTCGTGCACGGACTCCACGTCCAGGCGCATGGTCCGGCACATGTCCATCAGGCCGTTGTGGAACTCGGAACGGACCTCCTGGCGCAGCAGCAGTTCATAGGCCTTGTGCGGGGAGCTCAGCTGCAGGTTCTTGTAGCCCTTGGCATGGGCCGACTGCGCGGTCTCGTCGAACAGGGTGAATTCCAGCTCGCAGGAATGGAACGGGCGGAAGCCCATGTCGGCGCAGCGCTGCGCCACCCGGCGATAGACCGCGCGCGGGCAATAGGCGGCAAACTCGTCCTCGAACTGGCCCATGAAGAAAAGCGCGCGGTGCGGCGGTTCCCAGGGGATCTCGCGGCAGGTCTGCGGAATGATCCGCACGTTGCCGTCGGCAAAGCCGACGCCGTCGTCCGACAGGCCCGGCACGTCGAGGATGACGTCGGTCGCATCCAGGGCATAGACGACGCCGGGCAGGGAGAAGCCCTTTTCCAGCGCCCCCAGCGCCTTGGCCTTGGAGATGTACTTGCCGCGCAGGAAGCCCTGCAGGTCCGGCACGCCGATCACCACATGATCGGTGTCGCGGGCCTCGATCAGCTTGCGGGCGTCTTCGTTGGTGCGCACGTCGCTGGGCGTCATGGTTGCTTCTTCCTGCTCTTGCTGTGGCTCGAGGGCGCTGCCTTGCGGCTGCTGGAGGCGGCGGGGATGGTCCTGCCCGCCTTGTTCTGGCTGCGTTTGTGGTTGCTCGAGGCAACATCGCGATAGCCGGCCGGCTTCAGGTCGGTGATCGTGTTCGACATCAGGATCAGCGCGTCCTGGCGGCTGCGCGAGATGTAGGCGTGGCCGATGGTGCTGTCGAACTGCACGCTGTCGCCGGCCTTCAGCGCAATGGCGTCCTCGCCTTCCAGGTGCAGTTCGATCTCGCCGGAAAGGACATAGAAGAATTCCTCGCCGGGATGGGAATGCAGCGGGCCGAAGTCCTCCAGCGTGTGGGACTTCACCCGGACCTGCCAGAAGATGTTGCGCTGGCCGGGCAGATCGTCGTGCAGAACCTTGAATTCGAGCTGGTCGACGCCGTGGGAGAAGGGGTCGCTCGCGCGCGCCACCGAATAGCTGCCGCCGGCCGGCCCCGTCTCGTTGATCAGGATCGAGACCGGCATGCCGAAGGCCGCCGATAGGCGGATGACGTTGTCCAGGCTCAAACCGGTGTGGCCGTTCTCCAGCTTGGAGAGCGTGGAGACCGAGATGCCGCTGTGTTCGGCCAGCTGCGCCAGGGTCATGGCGCGGTCGGCGCGCAACTGGCGCACCCTGTCGCCCAGCGGGCGCGATCCACGCGGCGGTTTGGCCATCCCCAGTGTCCCCGTGACCCGCATGCCGCGTGCGGGCGATTTTCGATATCGAAAACCGATCATTGTTCTGCCTCGGGAAACGAGTCAATAATTCCTCTCCGCACGCCGTTGCGGCCCCTTGCCGGGGTCGTGGTGTGAAGCGGTGGGGCAACGCCGGCCTGTGCCGGAGCACAATCCCAGGGGGAGAGCATGTCGAAAGAGTCACCGAAGTCGCGTTCGTCGAAGGCCCGCAACACGGGCGTTTCGCGCCGTTCCCTGCTCAAGGCGAGTGCCGCAGGCGCTGCCGCCGCGGCCACCACGCTTGCCGCGCCGCATATCCGCAATGCGGAAGCGGCCACGATGAACATCCGCATGTTGATCTGGCAGGACTACAACATTGCCGACACGGTCAACGAGTTCGAGGCCAAGTACGATGTCCGCGTCTCGCCGGCCTTCTTCGACGGCAATTCCGAGGCGTTCAACAAGATGAAGGCCGGCGGCACCGCCGACTTCGATCTGGTCATGGCCGACGGCTTCTGGCCGCGTCTCTACTACCGGGACGGCCTGATCCAGCCGATGAACGAGGAGCTGCTGCCGAACCTTGCCAATCTGTTCCCCGATTTCGCGCCGCCTGCCTACAACCTGCTGCTCGACAAGCCGGGCGGCGTGCGCATCGGCGCCAACAACTGCTGGGGCAGTTACGGCATCACGATGAACCTCGAGCACATCGCGCCCGAGGATCGTGAGAGCCTCAATATCATGTTCGACGAGAAGTACGCCGGTCACCTGGCGACCGGCGCCCGCTTCGAGGAGAACATCGCCATGGCCGGCATCCTGGCGGCCACCCAGCTCGGCACGGTCGATGGGCCGCGCCCGGACGGCGATGAGTCCTTCAACCCCTACCACCTGACCGACGAGGAACTGGAGCGCGCCAAGGAACTGCTGATCAAGCAGAAGGGCCTGCTCGTCACCCGCTACCAGGACTACGACTCGCTGCAGAAGCTGATGCGTCCGGGTCTGGTCTGGGCCTCGCCGGAGTTCTCGGAAATCTATCGCCGCCTGACCCGCGCCTACGAGGCCGGCGAGATCGACTTCCAGGTCGCCCACATGCTGCAGCCCAAGGAAGGCGGTCTGGGCTGGATCGACAGCTGGCAGCTCTCGTCGGGCACGACCGACAGCGAGGCGGTCGAGCTGTGCCACCACTGGGTGAATCACTACATCAGCAACGAAAGCATGACCCGTGTCGCCAAGATCGGCGTCGCGCCCTGCTACGACGTGCGGGAATTCCTGCCGCCCGAGGAGGTCTCGCTGCTGCTGATGGACCGCACGGTCGAGTTGCGCGGTCTGCACATGTTCGACCAGCCCTCCTCGCCGGAGAAGTGGGAGCGCGTCTGGTCCGAGGTTGAGGCGGCCTGATCGCCGCATGATGAACGGCCCGGCCCGCGCAAGCGGGCCGGGTCCCTTCTTGTCCGCCAGGTAACAAGGCGCGCGCCCGCCCATGTCCCAGCCCGTCCTCGAACTCAGGAACGTCACCAAGCGGTTCGGCAACGTCACCGCCGCCGACAGCATTTCGCTGACCGTCAATCAGGGTGAGTTCTTCGCGCTGCTCGGGCCCTCCGGCTCGGGCAAGACGACCATGCTGCGCATCATCGCGGGCCTGGAAGTGCCCGACGAGGGCGGCGTCTTCATCAACGGCCAGGATGTCACGTCGCTGCCGCCCTATGCGCGCGGCGTCGGCATGGTCTTCCAGAATTTCCTGCTCTTCCCGCACAAGCGCGTCGGCGAGAACGTGGTTTTCCCGCTGCGCATGCAGGGTGCCAGCAAGGCCGAGCAGGACGAGCGCCTGAAGTGGGCCCTGGGCCTGCTGCGCCTCGAGGGTCTTGCCGACCGTTATCCCCACCAGCTTTCGGGCGGCCAGCAGCAGCGCGTGGCGCTGGCGCGCGGCCTCATCTCGCGCCCGGCCCTGCTGCTGCTCGACGAGCCGCTTGCCAATCTCGACCGCGAACTGCGCAAGGAGATGGAGGTGGAGGTCCGCCGCTATCAGGTGGAGCTCGACATTCCCTTCATCTACGTCACCCACAACCAGGAAGAGGCGCTCACCATGAGCGACCGGATCGCGGTGATGAACCACGGCCGGTTCGAGCAGGTGGCGCCGAAGCTCGAGGTCTACACCCACCCCACCAGCCGGTTCGTCGCCGGCTTCGTCGGCCACTCCAATGTCCTCAAAGGCACGCTGACGGCTGTCGAGGGCGAGCGCGCGACGCTCGACTGGAACGGTGTCAGCGTTTCCGTGCGCGCGCCCGCGGGTGCTGCCGTGGGCAGCCGGGTCGACTGTTTCATCAAGCTGGAAAAGATGCGCGTCGTGGCGCCGGGCGGGGCCGCACCGGGCGAAAACCGCATCCCCGGCACCCTGCGTGACATCATCTTCAAGGGCTCCACCGCCGATTATCTGGTGACGCTCGATAATGGCGCCGAGCTGATGATCAGCGAGGGTTCCGAGACCATGGGCTTCCAGCGCAAGGATCGCCTTGAGGTCGTCTGGGCCGCCGAGGCGGGGGCCTGCTTCCCCGCTGCGGGCGCGTAGGCCGCCATGGCCCGCCGCCGCCTGGGTCCCGAGGGCCGTTTCCTGCTGATGGCGCTGCCCGGCGCCATCTTCGTGGTGGTCTTCCTGTTGCTGCCGATCCTGTCGATCATCGTCTTCAGCTTCTGGCGCACCGAGAGCTACACGCTGATACCCGACTGGAATCTCGACAACTACGCCACGCTCTTCGGCACCACGACCTACATGACCTTCCTGCTGCGGTCCTTCACCACCGCCGTGGTCGTCTCGCTGGCGAGCCTCGTCTATGCCTGGCCGGTCGCCTACTTCATCGCCAAACACGGCGACCGCTATCGCCTGCTGCTGGTGCTGGCGCTCGCCGCGCCCTTCTTTACCGGCATCATCCTGCGCGTCACCGGCATCCAGGGTGTGATGGGGCCGGTGGGCGTCATCAATCTCGGCCTGATGAACTACGGCCTGCAGCCGATCGACTTCATCATGTACACCCAGACGGCGGTCGGCATCGGTGTCACCTATCTCTTCATCCCGTTCATGGTGACGGCGGTCTATCTCTCGCTGCTCAACTTCGATTTCGAGCTGCTGGAGGTGGCCAAGATCAACGGCGCCAAGCCCTGGCGCGCCTTCATCGAGATCACCTGGCCGCTGAACTGGATGGGCACGGTGATCGGCCTGGTGCTGGTCTTCATCCCCAGCATGGCCGAGTCCATCACGCCGCGCTTCCTGGGCGGCCCCAATGCCGCTTCGTTCGGCCAGGTCCTGGGCCTGCAGTTCGGCGAAACCGGCACCTGGGCGCTCGGCTCGGCCATGGGCGTGCTGCTGTTTGCCGTTTCCTCGCTCGTCATCCTGCTGATGTGGCGCACGGTGAACCTGCAGCGCAGCGGTTTCACCGGCGGGGGCCACTGAGATGGCCGCCGGTTCGCGTGTCGCTGTGGCGGCCTACAAGGGCGGGTCGGGCCTGTTGCTGACCCTGCTCTATCTCTTCCTCTACGCGCCGATCGTCTATGTCATCTACACGTCCTTCAACAAGGACCTGATCTGGCCGTTTCCGCCCGATTTCACGCTGGATGCCTACTTCCAGCTTGCCGAATCCAGCACCTATCACGAAGCCCTGTGGAACAGCGTCCTGCTTGGCCTGGGCAGCGCCATCCTCTGCACCGTGGTGGCGACCATGGGCAGCATGAGCATCCTGAAATACCGCTCGCGCTGGCGCGGCCTGATCGCGGTGATCTACCTCTGCCCGCTGTTCGTCGCCGACCTGCTGGTCGGCATCTCCAGCCTGCTGTTCAACCGTCAGGTCCTGGGCCTGCCGGGCAACATGGGCTCGGCGATGATCGCCAACGCGGTGCACGGCACCTCGTTCGCCTTCCTCATCATGATCGCCCAGATGGCGCGTTACGACTGGCGGCTGGACGATGCCGCCATGGTCTTCGGCGCCAAACCGCTGCGCTGCTTCTGGGAAGTCACCCTGCCGATCATCTGGCCGGCCATGCTGGGCGCCTTCATCATCAGCTTCATCCTGGCGTTCAACAATCTCGAGATCTCGTTCTATAACCTGGGCGCCATCCCCACGCTGCCGACCATCGCCTGGGGTTCCCTGCGCTTCGGCCTGGGCGCGGAACTGTTCGCGCTGGCCGCGCTGGTCAACGGCGTCGTGCTGGTCACCTTCACCATCATGTATCTGCTGATGCGCTACCGCATCGTCAGCTTCGGCCACCGCGACTGAGCGGAGCCGCCCCCTTTCACGAAACGGGCGCGGGAAACGCGCCAAGAGGAGACGTCGAGGATGAGCTTCAAGGGTAAGGTTGCGCTGGTTGCCGGTGCCGGCGGCGGCATGGGTCTGCAGATCGCGCGGGATCTCATTCACGAAGGCGCCCATGTCAGCCTGGTCGATCTCAAGGAAAAGCCCGATTTTCCCAGCGAACCCGGCAGCGGCACCTACCACCAGGGCGACGTCACCGACGAGGCCTTCGTCAAGAAGGCCGTGGCCGACACGGTCGCGGCTCATGGCCGCCTCGACTATCTCGTCAACACCACCGGCGTGCTGTGGTTCGACAAGGACAAGTCCTGCACCGAGATGGACATGGACGTGTGGGACCGGGTGATGGCGATCAACGTGAAATCCTTCGCGCTCACCATCCGTCACTGCGTGCCCGAGATGCTGAAGAACGGCGGCGGCGCCATGGTCCATTTCGCCTCCACCGACGCCCTGCGCGGCGACAACCGCCCGCAGGATGCCTATGGCGCCTCCAAGGCTGCTGTGGTGCGTCTCTCGAAGTCGGTTGCCGTCCAGTTCGGCAAGCAGGGCATCCGCTCCAACAGCATCCTGCCCGGCGCCTGCCACACGCCCATGCAGGCGCGCTGGGACGACAAGCCGGAAGTGCTCGACGCCATCGCCGACTGGGTGCCCGTCGGCCGTGTCGGTACGGTCAAGGACATGGCCAACGCCTGCCTCTTCCTGCTGTCGGACAAGGCGAGCTACATCACCGGTACCGAGCTGCTGGTCGATGGCGGCATCATGGCCAAGCCCTAAAGCCATGGCGGGGCGGCTTGAAGGCAGGGTCGCCATCGTCACCGGCGGCAGCCGGGGCATCGGCTTTGGCATCGCCGAACGTTTCGCGGAGGAGGGGGCGCGGCTGGTCATCGTCGGCCGTGACCGTGCCAGCGGCGAGCCAGCCGCCAAAACGCTGGGCAGGGATGCCGCCTTTCTCGAAGGCGACATCGCGCTTCCCGAAACCTCCGCCGCCATGGCCGAACTGGCGCTTTCACGCTTCGGCCGCCTCGACATCCTCTGCCACAACGCGGGCATCTTTCCCGAGACCCGCATCGAGGCGATGAGCCTTGCCGAATGGCAGCGGGTGCTGGCGGTCAACCTCACCAGCACCTTCCTGTCGGTACAGGCCTGCCTGCCTGCGATGCGCAAGGCGGGCTGGGGCCGCGTGGTGCTGACCTCTTCGATCACCGGGCCGCTGGTCGGCAACCCCGGCATGGCGCATTACTCGGCAAGCAAGGCGGGCATGGAGGGTTTCCTGCGCACGGTGGCCATCGAGGTCGCCGCCGAGGGCATCACGGTCAACGCCATCCAGCCCGGCAACGTGCTGACCGCAGGTCTCGAGGAAACCCTGGGCGAGCGCCACATCCGCATCATGGAGGCCGCCGTGCCCATGGGGCGTCTGGGCACCACGCGCGATATCGCCAATCTGGCGCTGTTCCTGGCGGGCGAGGAATCGGCCTACATCACCGGCCAGGCGATCGCCGTCGACGGCGGTCAGACCCTGCCGGAATCGCGCACCGGCGCGACCTGAACCCTCAGCCCAGCACGCGCGTGGCCGCTTCCTGGAACATCGGCGCCAGCCGCTCTGCCCACTCCCTCTGCCCGGCTGCTTCGCCGATCAGGTCCTGGCGTATCTCGATCTCGATGTGCGGCAGGCCGCGCTGCTCGCCGTGGACCGGAATGCCGTAGTCGGAATCATCGGTGATGGCATAGGGCTCGTTGTCGCCCACGGTCAGGCCAGTACCCGCCAGCAGTTCGTGCAGGATCGTCGCCATGCGGGCGTCGCGGTTGTAGAGCAGGCCGATCTGCCATGGCCGCGCCACACCCTTGTAGACCGGCGTGAAGCTGTGCATGGCGATCAGCACCGTGGGTTTGCCCGCCGCCTTGCGGGCATCGAGCATCGCCGTGATCCGGGCGTGGTAGGGCCGGTGGATCTCGCGTTCGCGCGCTGCGATCTCGTCTGCCGACAGGTTCAGGTTGCCGGGAATCTCCGTGCTTTCGCTCAAGGGCGCGATGAAGGTGGGCGAGCGGGTCGGCCTGTTGCAGTCGACGACCAGGCGCGAATAGACCTGTTCCACCAGCGGCGCATCCAGGGCCTGCGACAGCAGCTTCGAAACCGCCAGCGCGCCGATGTCCCAGGCGATGTGCCGCTCCAGTTCCGCCGCGGGCAGGCCCAGGTCGCCCAGTTTCCGAGGGATGCGTTTGCCCGCGTGATCGCAGGTCAGGAAGATCGGCGAATCCGCATCGCCGTTGTGAACGACCACGGCGGCGGGTTCATCGGCTTCCAGCAGGGCAACATCGGGCATGACAGGTCGGTTTCCGGCTTGGGGAGAGGGCGGCCATGGTAACCGCCCCGCCGTGTCCCGTCCTAGAGCCTAGAAGCCGACGATGGTGCTGCCGCCGTTGGCGCTGATGCACTGGCCGGTGATGAAGCTCGAGCGCTCGCTCACCAGGAAGAGCACGCTTTCGGATTGCTCCTCGGGCTGCGACCAGCGCCCCAGCGGCACACGCGCCTCGGCCTCGCGGATGCCTTCGGGACCGCGCTGGGCAAGCTCCATCTCGGTCCACACGCCGCCGGGTGCGAGCGCGTTGACGTTGATGTTGAAGGGCGCCAGTTCCTTGGCCCATGCCTTGGTCAGGCCCAGCAGCGCGGCCTTGGCGCCGCAATAGTGGGAATGACTGGTGAAGCCGGTCATGCCCCAGATCGAGGAGACGTTGACGATCTTTCCCCGGCGCCGTTCCTTCATGCCGGGCACCACGGCCTGGGTGGCAAAGAACGCCCCCTTCACATGGATGGCAAACATCTGGTCGAAGCCGGCCTCGTCGATCTCCTCGATGGTGCCGGGCCGGTCGATGCCGGCATTGTTGACCAGGATGTCGATGGCGCCCGCCCTGGCGATCTGTGCCTTGAGATCGGCGATATCGGCGATGTCTCCGACCATGGCCTGGGCCTTGCCG
>CALLQH010000195.1 GCA_938014945.1 uncultured bacterium
CGGGGGCCTTTGCGACGAAATCCCACTCGGCGCGCACGGTCTGGCGTTCGATCAGGTGCATCAGGCCCCAGTAGGTCTCGCTGGGGATCAGCCAGGCGACGGTCTTGCCGTTGTCGAGCGCCAGCCGCATGTGCACGCCGCCGCCTTCCTTGGGCTGGATGCGGATCTCGGTGATCAGGCGCAGTTCCTCGCCCAGTTCCGGGTGGGGCGTGCCGCGCTGGAAGCCCTTGCGGAAGTTGGCCTGCTGCACGGCAGCCTCGCGCTGGAACTGCGCCACTTCCTTCTTGGCCTCCGGCTCGACCACCTGCTGGGGCACCATCTTTTCTGCGACCTGGCCGGACATGCCGAGCAGGTTCTTGACCAGGCGCCGGGTCATCCAGGCGCGCACCTCGGTGCCGTCGGGAAAGGCCGCGAGCAGCTGCATGCGGTCCTGGGCCGCATCGTAGCGCACGGAAAACTGCAGATCCTTGGGCATCGGCGTCCTTCCGGGTTCAGGCCGCTCCCGCCGCCTGGGCGCCCTCGAGCGCCTCGGTGGCCTTCAGCCAGCGCGCCTCGGCCTCACCGAGATCGCGTTCGCATTCGGCGCGCCGTTTCATCAGCTCGGTTACCGTAGCGTCCTTTTCCGGTCCCTTGTAGGCCTTGGGGTCGAACAGCGCCTTGTCGATGTCGCTGATGCGGTCGGTGAGGCGTGTCACCTCGGCCTCGGCCTTCTGCACGGCCTTGCGCAGGGTGGCGGTCTTCTCGCGCGCCTCGGCGGCCGCGCGGCGCTCGTCCTTGCGGTTCTGCTTGCTGCCCTGCTTGGCCGCGCCCTTGCCCTGGGGCTTGTCGTCGTTGGCCGCCCCACGGCCCAGCACCAGGTCGCGGTAGTCGTCGAGCGTGCCGTTGAAATCGGTCGCCCGGCCCTCGTGGACCAGCACCAGTCGGTCGGCGGTCAGCTCCAGCATGTGGCGGTCATGGGAGACCACGATCACGGCGCCCTCGTAGTCGTTGAGCGCCTGCACCAGGGCCTCGCGCGCATCGACGTCGAGATGGTTGGTCGGCTCGTCCAGGATCAGCATGTGCGGCGCCTCGCGCGTGATCAGCGCCAGGGCCAGACGCGCGCGCTCGCCTCCCGAGAGATGACGCACGGCGAGCTCGGCCTTCTCGCCCGAGAAGCCGAAGCGGCCGAGCTGGGCGCGGACATGGCCGGGCTTGGCGTCGGGCATCAGGCGCGTCATGTGCTGGACCGGCGTGTCCTCGGCGTCCAGTTCCTCCACCTGGTGCTGGGCGAAGTAACCCACGCGCATCTTCGAGGAGGCCGCCATGCTGCCTTCCATCGGCTCCAGCCGGCCCGAGAGCAGGCGCGCCAGCGTCGTCTTGCCGTTGCCGTTGCGCCCCAGCAGGGCAATGCGGTCGTCGGGGTCGATGCGAAGATTGAGCAGCGAAAGGATCGGCTTGTCGGCGGCATAACCCACGGAAGCCTTGTCGAGCGTGATCAGCGGCGGGCGCAGCTCGCTGGGGTTCGGAAAGTGGAACTCCATGGAGCTGTCCTCCACCGCCGCGGCGATGGGCTGCATGCGGGCCAGCGCCTTCATGCGGCTCTGTGCCTGGCGGGCGGTGTGGGCCTTGTAGCGCCAGCGGTCGACATAGGCCTGCAGGTGGGCGCGCTGGGCGTCCTGCTTGGCGCGCATCGATTCGGCCTGGGCCAGCCGCTCGCTCCGCTGGCGCTCGAAATCGTCGTAGCCGCCGGGGTAGAGCGTCGTCTTGCCGCCTTCCAGATGCAGGATGTGGTCGACCACGTTGTTGAGCAGGTCGCGCTCGTGGCTGATCACCAGCAGGGTGCCGCGATAGGTCTTGAGGAAGTTCTCCAGCCAGATCGCGGCTTCGAGATCCAGATGGTTGCTCGGTTCGTCCAGCAGCAGCAGTTCGGGGCCCGCGAACAGCAGGCCCGCCAGCGCCACGCGCATGCGCCAGCCGCCCGAGAAGTCGTTGAGGGGGCGGTGCTGGTCGGCCTCGTCGAAGCCCAGGCCCGCCAGGATGCGCGCAGCACGCGCCGGGGCGGCATGGGCCTCGATGGCGTTGAGGCGCTCGTGGATCTCGCCGATGCGGTGCGGGTCCTTGGTGCGTTCGGACTCCGCAAGCAGGGCGGCGCGCTCCGTATCGCAGGCCAGCACCCGCTCGAAGGGCGAGTCGGGGCCGCCGGGGGCTTCCTGTGCGACATAACCCATGGTGGCGTCGCGCGGCGTCTCGATGGTGCCCTCGTCGGGCTCGTTGACGCCGGCGATGACCTTCATCAGCGTCGACTTGCCGGCGCCGTTGCGACCGATGAAGCCGACACGGGCGCGCGTCGGGATCGTCGCACTGGCGCGATCGAGGATGACCTTGCCGCCGAGGCGGACGGTGATGGCGTTGATGGTGAGCATGGGCGCGGCTGATAGCACGGCGGGCGGCCTCGAGTCAGCAACGGCGGGCTTGCCATGGCCCGCGCCCGGCGCAAGGGTGCCCCGCTTCGGGAGAACGCCATGACCCAGACCTTCGTCAGTCACCTCGAATGTTCGCTCACCGGCGAGCGCTACGAAGCCGGACAGGTGCACGGCCTGTCGGCCGCCGGCCGTCCGCTGCTGGTGCGCTACGATCTCGAACGGCTGGCCGCCGGCGTGACAAAGGCCGATATCGCGGCCTCGCCGGATCCCGGCTTCTGGCGATATGCGCCCTTCCTGCCCGTCGCCGATCCGGCCCACCGGGTTTCGCTGGGCGAGGTGATGACGCCCTTGATCCCGCTGGAGCGTTCGTCCGCGGGCCTGGGCGCCAGGCCGGGCAGGGCGCTGATCAAGGACGAGGGGCGTCTGCCGACCGGCTCCTTCAAGGCGCGCGGCCTGTGCCTGGCGGTGGCCATGGCCAAGGGCTACGTCCCCGAGGCCGCGGTGTTCGTGTCCAG
>CALLQH010000196.1 GCA_938014945.1 uncultured bacterium
CGCCACCGGCGAACTCGGCCACGAGATGGCGCGCCTGCACATGTCCTGCCGCCGCCTGGTTTGGCTCAACCCGCTGTTGCGCTATGAAGGCTTCGAGCCCAGATCATGGGGGGTGCGCACCATGCTGCCCCATGTCGACGAGTTCCGCTCGGCCCATAACCTGAAGAGCCTTGCCGATCTCGCCGAACTGCTGGGGCGCGACAGCACCTTGTCGGAACGGGAGATGCGGAAATGGCGGACAGCAGCATGAACGAGGACCTGCTCGGCCTCGCCCAGAGCTGGCGCGAGGATGGCCGGAGCGTGGCCATGGCCACCGTCATCGCGACCTGGGGTTCCAGCCCCCGCCCCGTCGGCAGCCAGCTTATCGTGCGCGACGACGGCACCTTCCGCGGTTCCGTCTCCGGCGGCTGCATCGAGGGCGCGGTCATCGGCGAAGCCCATGCCGCCATCAAGGACGGCCAGCACCGCCGCCTGGAGTTCTCCGTCTCCAACGAGCGCGCCTGGGAAGTGGGCCTCACCTGCGGCGGCACGGTCCAGGTTTTCGTCGAGAAGCTGTCGTGAAGCTCGACACTCTCAAGGCGCTTAATGCCGCGCGTGCCGCCAAGCGCGCCGTGGCGCTGGTCACCGATCTCGAAAGTGGCGAGGAGCACCTCATTGCCTGGGGCGAGGAGAAGGACAGCGCGCTTGCCCGCCACATCGACGAGGCTTTCGCCGCCGACCGCTCGGCCACCGTCACGGTCGAGGGGCGCGAGGTCTTCATCAACGTCTTCAATCCTCCGCTGCGCCTGATCGTCGTCGGTGCCGTTCACATCGCCGAGCCCTTGGCGCGTTACGCCGCCGTGGTGGGTTACGACGTCACCATCATCGATCCGCGCCGCGCCTATACCGAGGCCGAGCGTTTCCCGGGTGTCACCATGCTGGGCGACTGGCCCGACGACGCGCTCGCCACCCTGGCGCCCGACCACCGCACCGCCGTCGTCACCCTGACCCACGATCCCAAGATCGACGACCCCGCCCTGCACTTCGCCCTGCGGGCGCCGGTCTTCTACATCGGCTGCCTGGGCAGCAAGAAGACCCATGGCAAGCGCGTCGGCCGCCTCACCGCCGAGGGATTCACGGCGGAAGAGATCGGCCGTATCCACGGCCCCGTGGGCCTCGACATCGGTGCGCGCACGCCCCAGGAGATCGCCCTTTCGATCATGGCGGAGGTCGTGGCGGCCCATCACGGCAAGTTGCCATGATCTTCGGCGAGGTTCCCGTTCTTGAGGCCGAAGGCGCCATCCTCGTCCACAGCACCCGCTGCGGCGAGCGCACCCTAAAGAAGGGCCTGAATCTGGCCGCCGAACACATCGTCGCCCTCCAGGCCGAGGGTATCGAAACCATCGTCGCCGCCCGCCTGGAGGCCGACGATGTCCACGAGGACGAGGCGGCTCGCCTGATCGCCGACGCCCTTGCCGGCCCCGGCATCGACGTGCGCCGTCCCTTTACCGGACGTTCCAACCTCCATGCGTTGGAATCGGGCGTCACCACGCTCGACATCGCCGCGATCGATGCCGTCAATCTGGTCGACGAGGCGATCACTGTCGCCACGGTGCCCGCCTGGGATGCGGTGGCGGCCGGGCAGATGGTCGCCACGGTGAAGATCATCCCCTACGCGGTGCCCCGCGCCCTGGTGGAACGCTGCCTTGCCGCAGCGCGCGCCTCCAACGGCGCCATCGGCGTCGCTCCCTTCCGCCCCTGCCGCATCGCCCTGGTGATGACGACGACCGGCGCGATCAAGGACAAGGTGCTCGACAAGACCGCCGCCGTACTCGCCGAACGACTGCGCGACGTCGGTGCGGAACTGGCCGTGGAACACCGCACCGCCCACCGCACGGAAGAGCTCGCCCCCCTGCTCGGCTCTCTCGCCCGAGACCACGACATGGTGCTGGTTTATGGCGCCTCCGCCATTGCCGACCGGCGGGATGTCATCCCCGCCGCCGTCGAGAGCGCGGGCGGCACGGTGGAGCACCTGGGCATGCCGGTCGATCCCGGCAACCTGCTGCTGCTGGCGCGCATCGGCGCAACGCCGGTGCTGGGCCTGCCGGGCTGCGCCCGCTCGCCGCGCCTCAACGGTTTCGACTGGGTGCTCCAGCGCCTTGTCGCGGGCCTTGCGGTCACGCCCCGCGACATCATGGGCATGGGCGTGGGCGGTTTGCTGAAGGAAATCCCCCTGCGCCCGCGTCCGCGCGAGGAGGCCGAGGACGACGAGGATCGCGCCCTGCGC
>CALLQH010000197.1 GCA_938014945.1 uncultured bacterium
GTTTGCCTCCCATCGCCTGCTTACCTCGCAGGAGGCCGAGGCGCTGCTCGCCGCCCGCGCCCGCCCGCATGGCGAACCGGTGACGCGGTTCAGCGGCGGCGAGGATGCCGGGGGCTATCGCGCCACGATCGCCCGCCTCCACGACTACATCCTGGCGGGCGACATCTATCAGGCGAACTTCACCTTCCCCCTGCGCTTTCCCTGGTCGGGCGATCCCTGGTCGCTCTACGCCCGGCTGGCGCCCAACCAGAGGGTGGCCTACGGCGCCGTTGTCGACCTGCCCGATTGCCGGCTGGCCTGTCTCTCGCCGGAGCTTTTCTTCCGCAAGCAGGGCGACCTGATCGAGGCCCGGCCGATGAAGGGCACCATCCGGCGCGGCGCCACCCCCTCGGAAGACGCCGAACTTGCCGAGACGCTGCGGCGCGATCCCAAGAGCCGCGCCGAGAACCTGATGATCCTCGATCTCATCCGTAACGACATCGGGCGCCTGGCGGCCATCGGCAGCGTTGCCGTGCCGCGCGCCTTCGAGATCGAGACCTTCCAGACCCTGCACCAGATGACTTCGACCGTGACCGGCCGTATCGACCCCGATCTTTCCCTGCTTGCGGTCCTCCAGCACCTCTTTCCCTGCGGTTCGGTGACGGGCGCGCCCAAGATTCGCGCGATGGAGATCATCGCGGAGCTCGAGAGGGAGCCGCGCGGCTTCTATACGGGCGCCCTGGGTTATGTGACGCCGCAGCGGGAGATGTGCTTCAACGTGCCCATCCGCACCATCGAACTTGAAGGCCGGGGCAGGGCGCGCATGGGTGTGGGCAGCGGCATCGTGTTCGATTCCGTCGCCGAAGACGAATATGCCGAATGCCTGCTGAAGGCGCGCTTTCTGGAGATGGGCATGGCATGACGGGCGATCCTCTGGGACTGATCGAGACGATGTATGCCGATGGTGCCGGCATCCGGTTTCTCGCACGCCATCTTCACCGGCTGGCGGCAAGCGCGGAGACCCTCGGCCTTGTCTGCCCCGTGGAAGAGGTGGAAACAGCGTTGCGCGCGGCGGCTGTCGGGCTTGTCGCGCCCCGGCGGATACGCCTGCAGCTCGATCCCGATGGCGCTTTCCATGTTACCGGCGCAGCCCTTCCGCCCCCGCCTGCCGGGATGCCGGCGGTTGTTGTCGCCTCACAGCGGGTGTCGGCCGATGACGTGCTCCTGCGTCACAAGACGACACGGCGGGCCGTCTATGACGCCGCCCGTGCGGCACTGCCCGGGGACGGCAGCGTGCTCGATGCCCTTCTGCTCAATCAGGACGGCGAGGTCTGCGAAGGCGCGATCACCAACGTCTTTGCCCTGTCAGGCGGCCGCCTGCTGACGCCACCGGCCGCGTGCGGGCTGCTCCCGGGCATCATGCGCGGCCACGTTATTGAGGCCTACGGCGCGCGTGAGGCGGTGCTGCGTCCGGCCGATCTCGCGCAGGCCGAACGGCTCTTCCTCACCAACGCGGTGCGCGGCATGATCGAGGTGCGTCTGGCGCCCGGACCGTGGGAGGCACCAGGCGGAGCAGGACACGGCAGCGCGGCGGGCACATGACCAACGAACTCGCTTTTCTCGGCGTGGGCCAGCTGGCCACGCGATTCGCAAGCGGAGAGCTCTCTCCGGTCGATGTGCTGGAGGCATGCCTGGCACAGATCGAGCGGCTCGACGGCCGCCTGAACGCCATGGCCCATGTCGCGGTCGAGTCCGCGCGGGCCGAGGCGGCGGCCTCGGAGAGGCGCTGGCGCCAGGCTGCGGCGCTGGGGCCGCTCGACGGCGTCCCCGTGGCGGTGAAGGACCTGATCCCGGTCGCGGGCATGCCCCTGCGTTATGGCTCGGCGACTTCCGACCCCGATCCGGTGAGCGAGGATGCACCCTCGGTGGCGAACCTGCGCAAGGCCGGCGCCGTCATCACCGGCAAGACGAACACCGCCGAACACGGCTGGAAGGGTGTCTGCGACAATCCGCTCACCGGCATCACGCGCAATCCCTGGAACCCGGAGCTGACGCCCGGCGGCTCTTCCGGCGGCAGCGGCGTTGCGGTGGCGACCGGCATGGCGGCTCTTGCCCTGGGCGGCGACGAGGGCGGCTCGATCCGCATCCCCGCGAGCTTCTGCGGCATCGCGGGGCTGAAGCCGACCTGGGGCAGGGTGCCCTTGCATCCGCCCATGGTCTGCGGCACCTGGAGCCATGTCGGCCCCATGGCGCGTTCCGTGGGGGATCTGGCGCTTGGCCTCAATGCCCTTGCCCATCCCGATCCGCGCGACTGGGAAAGCCTGCCCGAGACCGGCACGGACTATGCAGCCAACCTGAGTGAGGGGGTGAAGGGGCTGCGTATCGCCCTGTCGCCGGGGCTCGGCCACGTCCGGCTCGATCCGGAGGTGGAAGCGGCAGTGCGTGCCGCCGCCGACGTCTTCCGGAATCTCGGTGCAAGCGTGGAGGAAGCGACCCCTGCCATCGGCAACCCCATCGAGCCCTATTACGTGCTGGTGCGCATGGCCGCGCGCGCCATCGTCGATGCCGTGCCGGCCTCGCGCCGCCAGCTTCTCGAGGGCGTGCTGCGCAAGGACGCCGCCGATGCCGACCGCCATTCCGGCATGGACGTGAAGTATGCCGAGATGGAACAGCGCCGCCTGGGCGGGGTGATGGCGTCCTTCTTCTGCGATCACGACCTTCTGCTCACCGCGACGACCGCGGTGCCGCCCTTTGCCGTGGGCATCGACGATCCCAACGACGGAAAGCGCACGGAGCTGGCCTGGACCGGCACCCTGTTCCCCTTCAACTTCACGCGCCTGCCGGCGATCTCGGTGCCCTGCGGCCTGACGGCGGGCGGCCTGCCCATCGGCCTGCATCTGGTCGCCGCGCGCCACGCCGAAACCACCGTCCTGCGCGCTGCCGCGGCCTATGAGGCGGCGGTGCCGGGCATCGGCCGACCGCCGCTCTGCTGAAGGTTTGTGGTGGGCCTAAGGGTTGGGTAGGTTCGCGGCCATGAAGCGCGACATCATCACGCCCGCCAGCCGCGAGGCCATGGACGACAAGGCCCGCCGCCTTGCCGAGTGGCACAGCTATCATTCCGAAAAGCGCATCGTGCAGCAGTGGATGCAGCTCAACCTGCTGGGCGGCCTGCAGGTCGAACGGCTGCTGGAGGTGGGGCCTTACCTGGGCTTCGTCACGGCACTCCTCGACAACGCGGGCTACGAGGTGACGACGCTCGACCTCTTCGATCCGCCCTTCGAGAAGCCGAAGCGACCCCATATCGAGGCTGACCTGACCAAGCTCGATCCCGCGGCCATCGCGGGCTTCGACACCATCCTTTGCTGCGAGACCCTGGAGCACCTGCACTGGGACGAGGCCGGGCAGGTGCTGCGCTGCTTCCACGATGCCGGGGCACGCAATCTCATCCTCTCGGTGCCCTACGAGGGATTGCAGTTCGGCTTTTCGCTCTATGCCAATCCGTTCACCTGGCGCCAGGCCCTGTCGCTGAAGAAGTTCCGCCGCTTCATGACCTTCAAGCCCCATGAGGATCCCTGGGGCCACAAGTGGGAGCTG
>CALLQH010000198.1 GCA_938014945.1 uncultured bacterium
GACGGGCCGGGTGACGCTGGTCAATTTCTGGGCCACCTGGTGCCCGCCCTGCCGCGAGGAAATGCCTTCGCTCGACCGTCTGGCCGCGGAATACGGCAGCGACGACCTGGTGGTGATGACCATGTCGCTGGACCGCGGCGATCCTCAGCAGATTGCCGATTTCTACGAGCAGATCGGCGCGGATAACCTCGACATCTACCACGATCCCAGCATGTCGGTGTCGCGTGCCCTGCGTGTCTTCGGCCTGCCCACGACGCTGCTGGTGGATTATCGCGGCGAGGTGGTGGGCCAGCTTGTCGGCACCGCCGAATGGGACAGCCCGGAGGCGCTGGCGGCGATCCTGCCGCTGGCGCAGCAGGCCCGTGACGCCCGCCTGGGTGTCGCCCAGCAGGCGCAGCTGGAACCCTGAGCATGGACGTTTCCGGCGTTGGAATCCTGGCTGCTCTGGCGGCCGGCGTGGTGTCGTTCCTCTCGCCCTGCGTCCTGCCGCTGGTACCGGCCTACATCTCCTACATCGCCGGTGAGTCACTGACCGAACTGCAGGGGAAGGCCAGCCGCGCCACCCGATGGGCGGCGATCGGCCTTGCCCTGCTTTTCGTGGCGGGTTTTTCCACGGTCTTCATCCTGTTCGGCGCCAGCGCCACGGCGGCCGGCGACCTGCTGCTCAAATGGCGTTACGAGCTCAACATTGCCGCCGGCATCGTCGTCATCGCCTTTGGCCTGATCATGATGGGGGCCCTGCGGCTGACGCCGCTGCAGCGCGATCTGCGCTTCCATCTCAACCTTCCCGGCGGCCGTCCGGTCGGCGCCTATGTCCTGGGCGCGGCATTCGCCTTCGGCTGGACGCCCTGCATCGGCCCGGTGCTGGCGAGCATCCTGGCGGTGGCGGCGGTCAACAGCACGGTGGGTGGCGGCATCCTGCTGCTGGCGGTGTATTCGGTGGGCCTGGGCATACCGTTTGTCGCTGCCGCGGCCTTCACCGGAGCGTTCCTGCGCCACAGCAAGCGCCTGGGCCGCTTCGGAAGGCGCATCCAGATCGCGGCGGGCGCGGTGCTGGTGCTGATGGGCATTGCCATGCTGACCGGCTATCTCTCCGATTTTGCCTTCTGGCTGCTCTCGACCTTCCCCTTCCTGCAGAGCATCGGCTGATCCCGGACACGCCATGGCGAGCCCCGAATACGAGGCCTATTACGCGGTGATCCGGGCGATCCCGCGCGGCCGGGTGATGACCTATGGCGATATCGCCAGGGAAGCCGGCCACCCGCGCTGGGCGCGCCGTGTGGGTTATGCGCTCTCCAGCCTGAACGATCCCAGGGTGCCCTGGTGGCGGGTGGTCAATGCCGCCGGGCGCATCAGCCGCGGCGGCGGCCGCACGCCCGAGGGCGTCGATCTGCAGCGCGACCTGCTGGAGGCCGAAGGCGTGGAGATCGATCTGGAGGGCGTCATCAATCTTGATGTCTTCCGCCACATCCCGGCGCCCAAAAAGAAAGGAGGGAGCCCGAAGGCTCCCTCCCCATAAGTCCGGTCTGCGTCGGGATCAGGCGTCGAGCGCCAGCGTCTCGCCGAAGATGTAGGACGTCGGATGCATCTGGTAGCCCTGCACCCGGGTATCGGCGGCACAGTAGATCGCTCGCCACACCGGCTGCACGATCGGGCCGTCTTCCTGCATGATCTGCTCCAGCTCGGCCATGACCAGACGGCGCTCCTCGACGTCGAGGATGCCTTCGGCCTGGGTGAGCTTGGCGTCGAACTCAGGGTTGTTGTAGTGCGACTCGTTCCAGGGCACGCCCGAACGATAGGCCAGACCCAGAACCATGAAGCCCAGCGGACGATGGGTCCACGAGGTGTAGCCGAACGGCACCTTGTCCCAGACCTCCCAGAACTGGTCCGACGGCATCACGTTGATCGCAACGCGGATGCCGGCGTCTTTCCACTGCTCGACCATGGCCTGCACGGAGAGCAGCTCCCAGGCCGGGTCCTTCTTGCACGCGATCTCCAGATCGATGCCATCGGGATGGCCGGCTTCGGCGAGCAGGGCACGGGCCGCATCGACGTCGCGGGCCATGAAGGTAAGCTCGGCATAGTCCGGGTGGATCGGCGAGACGTGGTGATGCTCGCCGGGAGCACCCAGGCCGCGGTGCGAGGCTTCCAGGATCGAAGGCGTATCGACCGCCAGGCGCATGGCCTTGCGGATACGGGGATCGCTGAACATCTCGGAGTCGGCCTGGCCGCGGGCGACCGCGGTCTGGGCCGTGTTGGCCGGGATGATCTCGACATGGGGCATGGCCTTGAAGGCGTCGAGCTGGACGATGTCGCCCTCGTCGATGGCATGGACCTGCTTGGAGGCCAGCGCACCGATGGCGGCAGAGGGATCGTCACCCAGGTCGATGAACTCAAGCACATCGACGTAGGGGCCTTCACCGTACCAGGTGTCGTTGCGGGCGTTCTCGAGCACGCCCTTCTCGCCGACCACATACTCGGTCAGCTTGAAGGCGCCGGTGCCGTTGGAGCCGACGCCGAAGGTGCCGCCTTCGGCCGGATCCAGGATCAGCAGCGGATAGTGGAAGAGATGCTCGGGGATCGCGACGTTGGGCGAACGGGTGTTCAGCACCACCGTGTGATCGTCGACGACCTGGATGGCGTTCTCATCCCACAGGCCCGTGGCGTCGTCGTTCATCATGTAGCCCTGCATCAGGCCCAGGACCGACGAGCCGGTCGCGGGATCGAGCACACGATTGAGGTTCCAGGCGACATCCTCGGCGGTGAAGGCGCGGCCGTCATGCCAGTTGACGCCCTGGCGAACCTTCAGCGTCCAGGTCGAGAGATCCTCGCTGGCTTCCCAGCCCTCGAGAAGATCAGGACGGGTGACGTTGTCGGTGCCGGTGCGGGTCAGATAGCCGCAGACCTGGCGCACGATGTTGGAGTCGATGACCCACGAGAAGGTGTGCGGGTCCTTGATGACCGTGCAGCGCATGGAGATGCGCAGCGTGCCGCCCATGGGCATGTCCTGCGCCTGGGCGCGGGGCACGAAGTCCTCACCGGTGATCTTGCCGGCAAAGGCATAGGCGCTGGCCGCGGAGACACCGAGCAGGGACGCGAAGCGAACGAATTCGCGACGGTCCAGACGGCCCTCGACGAGCTGCTCCTGCAGCGTCTGATAATACGGATGTTGGGACATAACTTCTTATCTCCTCCCTTATGGCGTTCATTCGCCATAGATTACCCCGGACGCCAACCGGTAACCGGATCGTGGCGTCCATTAGGACCATTGTTTTCGCAGTGGCCCTGATGTCAACAGTGTTCCAAGGCTGGACGTTCGGCAACTCACACCAGTGTCCCGAATCCGACGCCACCTGACCGGTCTGCACCGGAAGGCGTTGTCCCCGGCGTGCAATGGCCCGATGATGCCGCCGACAGGCACGGGAGCCGGGGAGTCATGGCGCCGCTGAATTTCGTCATCTATGCCGCGATCGCCACCTTGACCTTCTATCTACTGATCGTCGGCAAGGCGCTGTTGCTGCCCTTCGTGGTCGCGATTGTGTTCTGGTACCTGATCGCTACCCTGGCGGGTTTCTACGGCCGCGTCGGCACCTGGGGCGTGCGCATGCCGGGATGGCTTGCCACGGTCTTTGCCGTGCTCACCTTCGTGGCGATGCTTTCGGCACTGATCGATCTCACCAGCAACAATGTCAGCCAGGTCGTCGCCGTGGCGCCGACCTATCAGGCCAATCTGGAGGGGCTGGCCGACCGGCTGGTGGCGCTGACCGGTTATCACATTCCCACCGTGGAACAGATCGCCTCGCAGATCGACCTGGGTCGTACCGCCGGCACCATTGCCAGTTCGCTCACCGCCTTCGCAGGCAATGTCGGCATCATCCTGGTCTATGTCCTCTTCCTGCTGTTCGAGCAGCAGAGTTTCGCCACCAAGCTTGATGCCATCGTCACCGATCCCGCCAAGCGCGAGAAGGTCCGCGCCACCCTGCGGCGCATCAACACCGATGTACGCACCTACATCTGGGTGAAGGCCATCCTCTCGGTCGCCACGGGTGGCATATCCTATATCGTGATGCGCAGCGTCGGCCTGGACTTTGCCGCGTTCTGGGCGGTGGTGATCTTCCTGCTGAACTTCATTCCCACGATCGGTTCGATCCTGGGCATCATCTTTCCCACGGTCCTTGCGCTGGTCCAGTTCCCCGACAGCCTGACGCCCTTCCTGATCGTGTTCATCTGCCTGGGGGCCACGCAGGTCATCACGGGCAATGTCGTGGAGCCGCGCCTGATGGGGCGTTCGCTCAACCTCTCGCCACTGGTGATCATCCTGTCTCTGGCGGTCTGGGGCAGCATCTGGGGTGTCATCGGCATGTTCCTGTCGGTCCCGATCACGCTGATCGCCATGATCGTGATGGCGCAGTTCCGCACCACCCGGCCGCTGGCGATCATGCTGTCGAGCGACGGTGTGGTCAGCGGCGATCCCGCCATCGCGCGCGAGGACTGAAACGCCGGGGTTGGTTCGGGCGCCGCGCCCAACCATATCCCGTCGTGAACACGATGATGCGGGAGTGAACGGCTTGAGCGAACGTAACGATGCGCCTGTGCGCGCGCCCGAGATCGCGCGGCCCGCGATGACCTGGTTCAACGTGGCAGCCCCGCTCAGCCTGGCCGACCTGCGCGGGCGCATCGTGATCCTGGATTTCTGGACCTTCTGCTGCATCAACTGCATGCATGTCCTGCCCTCGCTGCACCGCGTCGAGCAGGCATTCCCCGACGAGGTCGCCGTCATCGGCGTCCATTCGCCGAAGTTCTTTGCCGAGCGTGATCCCGAGAACGTCGCCGCAGCGATCGCGCGTTACGGCATCGCCCACCCGGTGGTCCACGATCCCAACATGACCCTGTGGCGCGAGTACGCGGTGCGCGCCTGGCCCACCCTGGTCTTCCTCGATCCCGAGGGTTACGTCATCGGCCAGTTCTCCGGCGAGCCGGACCCCGACCGCCTGATCGAGGCGGTGGGCGATCTGGTGGCCCAGGCGCGCGAGCGGCGCGTGCTCGATCCGGTTCCGCTGCTGGTCGAAACCCCGCCTGCTCCGGAGGGCACGCTCGCCTTCCCGGGCAAGATCAAGCGCCTGCCGGGCGGCGGCTGGGTCATCGCCGATGCCGGCCACCATCGCATCGTGGTTGCCGACGAGAACGGCGCCGTCACGGCAACCTACGGCAGCGGGCTGGCCGGTTTTGCCGACGGTACGGCAGGTGAAGCGAGCTTCCGCGACCCCCAGGGCCTGATCGCCGATGCTGCAACCATCTATGTCGCCGACACGGGCAACCACGCAGTGCGCGCCATCGACCGGGCGAGTGGCCGGGTGATGACGCTGGCCGGTATCGGCCGTCGTGGCGCTGTGCTGGGCGGCCCCGCGACCGCACGCGACACCGCACTCGCCTCGCCCTGGGACCTGGAGATCGAGGATGGCCGCCTCTACGTCGCCAATGCCGGCACCCATCAGCTTGGCGTCATCGACCTTGCCGCCGGCACGGTGGAGCGTCTGGCGGGCAACGGCGCGGAGGCCCTGGTGGACGGCGAGGCGCTGCAGGCCGCAGCACTCGCTCAGCCTAGCGGCCTCGCGCTCGACAGGGCAGGGCGGCGCCTCTTCTTTGCCGACAGCGAGATCTCGGCCGCCCGCATGCTCGATCTGGAGCGCGGTGTCGTGACGACCCTGGTCGGGGCCGGCCTCTTCGACTTCGGTCACAAGAACGGAGCGTTCGAGGACGCCCGATTGCAGCACGCGCTGGGCCTGGCCTGGAGCGAGGCCGGTCTCGTCGTCGCCGACAGCTACAACCGCGCGGTGCGCCTGCTTGATCTCGACAGCCGCCAGGTCAGCGACATCGAGCCGGGCCTCGTCTGTCAGGATCCCGTCTGTCTGCCGCTGGGCGAGCCTGCGGGCATTGCCGTCGCGGGCGAGGGACGCCTGCTGCTGGCCGACACCAACAACCATCGCATTCTCGAGCTCAATCCCGCCGGGGCGAGCTATCGCACCTGGATGCACTGACCCACGGAGGATTGATCATGCGACGCAAGACCATCGGGCTGGACGACGCCCTCTACGACTATGTCGTGGCCACCACGCTGCGCGACGACGACATCCTGGCGCGCCTGCGTGAGGAGACCGGGAAGCTGGAATGGGGGCGCATGCAGATCGCCCCGGAGCAGGGCCAGTTCATGGCCCTGCTGACGCGCCTGGTCGGCGCCCGCAAGGCCATCGAGGTCGGCGTCTTCACGGGTTACAGCGCGTTGTCGGTGGCGCGCGCGCTGCCCGAGGACGGCAGGCTGGTGGCCTGCGATGTCAGCGAGGAGTGGACCGCCATCGCGCGGCGTTACTGGAAGGAAGCCGGTGTCGACGCCCGGATCGATCTTCATCTGGCGCCTGCCACGGAAACCCTCGACAGGTTGATTGCCGATGGCGGCACGGGAACATACGACATCGCCTTCATCGATGCCGACAAGAGCAACTACGATGCCTATTACGAGCGCTGCCTCACCCTGCTGCGCCCCGGCGGCCTCATCATGATCGACAACGTGCTCTGGGGCGGTTCCGTCATCGACGAGAGCGACCAGAGCGAGGACACGGTGGCGATCCGCGCGCTCAACGCCAAGGTCGGCAAGGACGAGCGCGTCACCTGCGTCATCCTGCCGGTGGGCGACGGCCTGACCCTGGCCCGCAAGAACTAACGACGCGGCGACCGGGCCTCACGCATAGGGCAGGGTGTGGCCGATGCCCAAACGGTCGGCCTTCATCAGCATGGCGTGCGCGAGAGCGATGTCGGAGGTCGAGAGGCCCCGGTGCCACAGCAGGATGGTCTCCTCGTCGCTCTCGCGGCCGGGCAGCAGGCCAGCGCAGATCTTGCCAAGTTCGCCGTGGATCGACTCCTTGGTCACCCGCCCGGAATCGATGTGGCGGCGCAGGCAGCCGAAGGGTCCGATCAGGCACTGGCCCCAGTCGTCGACCACGATCTTGGTCATGATGTCGGTGAGGTCGTCCTCCACGGAACTGACGGTGCCGTAGGGGATGACCAGTGCGCCGGGCTTCACCCATGACGTCTTGAAGAGTTCGGTCGGCGTATCCAGGCGCGAGGCCTCGACCATGATGTCGGCGCCCTCCAGGCAGTCCTGCCAGTTGTCGACGGCGGTGACCGGCTTGCCGAGGTCGGCGGTCAGCTTCTCGGCAAACGCCTTCTGGCTTTCGGGACGTCGGGAATGGACGCGGATCTCCTCGAAGTCGAACAGGTGGTCGAGCAGGCGCACGTTC
>CALLQH010000199.1 GCA_938014945.1 uncultured bacterium
AAAGCGCGCAGCTCGCCGTCGCTGCCGCGTATGGCAAACACCCTCTGATCGACGATGTCGGCCGTGAGGTAGTCACCGGCCGCGGCCAGCTCGCTGCGATGCCCGACATACCACCAGGAGCGGTAGAAGATCGCCTCGTGCTCGGCACGATAGATCGCCGGATCCCAGTACCACCGGGCAGGCAGGGTGAAGGAATCCTCGGCGCGTTCGCTGAAGCGTCCGGCATCGAGGGCAAGCGACGGCACGACCGCATGGTTCATTGCGCCACAACCCGTCTGGGGGCCAAAGAGACGCTATCGTTGATCCCGTTCGGCCGCCCGCGCAAGCAGGATCGTCAGGTGCGCATGCGCTCGCCGTCGGGATCGAAGAGCGAGCGCGTGACGACCGTGGCCTTCCGCATCTCGCCCAGGATCTCGATCTCGAAGGTCGCTCCCTCCTCGCCCATGCCTGCGGGCAGGAAGCCCAGGGCGACCGACTTGCCGGCCCAGTGGGCGTAGCCGCCGGAGGTGACGAAGCCGATGACCTCGCCCTTGTGCCAGATCGGCTCGTCGGCGACGCAATCGGCCTCGTTGGCGTCGACCACGAAGGTCGCCAGGCGCCGCTTCGGGCCTTCGTCGCGCGCCTCGAGCGCGGCGTCGCGGCCGATGAAGTCGTTGCGCTTGAAGGCGATGAAACGGTCGAGACCCGTCTCGGCCGGGGTGTAATCCGGGCGGTACTCGCGCATCCAGGAACCGAAGGGCTTCTCCAGGCGCAGGCTCATCATCGCGCGCATGCCGAAGGGCTTGAGACCGAGGTCCGCACCCGCCTCGGCGAGCGCCATGTAAAGCGCGCGCTGCTCGCGCGGGGCAACGTAGATCTCGTAGCCGAGATCGCCGGTGTAGGTGACGCGGCAGACCAGGGCATCGGTCAGCCCGACGTTGATCCGCCGGGCGGCAAGGAAGGGCAGCGCCTCGTTGGAGACGTCGCTGCGCGTGGTGCGCGCCAGCAGGTCGCGCGCCTTGGGCCCCGCGATCTGGAAGCCGATCTGGTCGAGCGAGATGTTGCGCACGGAAACACCCTTCTCGGGCAGGTGCTCCAGGAACCAGCGGTAGTGATAGGACTGGGCGGCGTAGCTGGCGTTGAGACGGAAGGTCTCCGGGCCGAGCTTGGTGATCGTGAAGTCACCGATCAGGCGGCCCTGCTTGTTGAGCATGGGTGCGAGCGCCATGCGGCCCTGGGCGGGGATGCGCCCCGCCATGATCCTGCTCAGCCAGACCTCCGCATCCGGCCCCTCGACCAGGAACTTCGAGAAGTTGTGGATCTCGTTGATGCCGACGTTCTCGCGCACGTTGCGGCATTCGCCGCCCACGGCGTCGAAGGCGTTGGAGCGGCGGAAGGAGGGTTTCTCCTCGCGCGGCTCGCCCTCGGGCGCGAAGTAGTTGACGTGTTCCAGGCCGAAGCCGGAACCGAAGACGGCACGCTGCTCGTCCCAGATGGCGTAGGCGGGCGTGGTGTGGAACGGGCGCGCGGCGGGCAGTTCCTCGTTGGGATAGGAGATGGCGAAGCGGCGCTGGTAGTTCTCGCGCGTCTTGGCGCGGGTGAAGGCGGGTGTCGTCCAGTCGCCGTAGCGGGCGACATCCATGGCGAAGATGTCGCGGCTGGGTTCGCCCTCGATCATCCATTCGGCAAGCGCAAGGCCGACGCCGCCGCCCTGGCTGAAGCCCGCCATGACCGCGCAGCAGGACCAGAAGCCCTTGAGGCCGGGCACCGGGCCCATCAGCGGGTTGCCGTCCGGCGCGAAGGTGAAGGGGCCGTTGATGATGCGCTTGATGCCGGCGCGCGCCAGCACGGGGTAGCGCTTGAAGGCGACGTCGAGCTTGTCGGAGACGCGTTCGATCTTGTCAGGCAGCAGCTCGTGGCCGAAGTCCCAGGGCGTGCCGTCGACCGCCCAGTGCTCGCAGGCCTGCTCGTACATGCCGATGACCAGGCCCCTGCCCTCCTGGCGCAGATAGCTCTCGCCCGCCGGGTCCATGACATGGGGCAGTTCCTCGCCCCGCTCGTAGACCTCCGGGATGTCGTCGGTGACGAGGTACTGGTGCTCCAGCGGATGGGCCGGGACGTAGACGCCCGCCATGGCGCCGATCTCGCGTGCCCACAGGCCGCCGCAGTTGACGACGTATTCGGCGGTGATGGTGCCCTGCTCGGTGACGACGTCCCAGTGGCCGTCGGGCCGCTGGGCGAGGTCCAGCACGGGGTTGCGCAGGTAGATCTCCGCACCGGCCATGCGCGCCGCCTTGGCGTAGGCGTGCGTCGTGCCGGAGGGATCGAGGTGGCCGTCGAGGGGATCGTAGAGCGCGCCCAGCACTCCGTCGGTGTTGGTGATGGGGCTGAGCTTCCTGATCTCCTCGGGACCGACGATCTCGGTCTGCAGGCCCATGTGGCGGTGCTTGGCGCGTTCGGCCTTGAGGAAGTCGAGGCGGTCCGGCGTGGTAGCGATGGTCAGCCCGCCGACGTGGTGCAGGCCGCAGGACTGGCCGGTGATCTTCTCCAGCTCGCGGTAGAGGCGGATGGTGTAGCCCTGCAGGGCGGCCATGTTGGGATCGGCGTTCAGCGTGTGGAAACCGCCCGCGGCGTGCCAGGTGGAGCCGGAGGTCAGTTCCGAGCGCTCGATCAGCGCGATGTCGGACCAGCCGCCCTTGGTGAGGTGGTAGAGCACGCTGCACCCGACGACACCGCCGCCGATGACGGCGACACGCACATGCGACTTCATGGTCCTGACCTCTTCCTCGTTCTCAATTCTCACGGCGGGCATGCCCCTCTCCCCACCGTGGGAGAGGGGTGGTTTCGACTACCCCAGCACCGAGAAGGAGCTGTCCTTGTTGATCTCGCGGTTGCGCGAGAAGAAGCCGGTGTTGATGTCGAGGCCGATGTTCTTCAGGCGGAACGGCACGGGATCGGCATCCTGGTCGCGGCCGTTCTCGCAGGCCTCGATGATCTCGGCCATGATCTCGCCGGCGATGGGGGCGTTCTTGAACTGGTTCCCGCTGGTGCCGATCGCCAGATAGAAGCCCTTGAGGTCCGACTTGTCGTAGATCGGGCCCCAGTCCTCCGTGACGTCGTAGAGATCGACCGCGCCGCGGGTGCGGTTGGGGATCTTCACGCCGGGGAAACGCTGGGCCTGGCGCATGACGAGCGTCGTCCACATGCCGGTGAACTCGGTGAGGTAATCGTCCGGGTCGACCCATTCCTTCTCGTCGCAGGCCGGATCCTCGCTGCCGATCAGCATGTGGTTGCCGGTTTCGGGGCGGGCGTAGGCGCCGATCTCGCTGTCGGAGAAGACAGTGCCCTGCTTCTCGATGTCGAAACCCTCAGGCGCGGGCACATGGGCAACCTCGTGGCGCAGGGCGCGCGTCGTGATGCGCATGGTGCCGGCGAGGCCCGCCATCTCGTTCACCTTCGAGGAATGCGGCCCGGCGACGTTGACGACGATGGACGCCTCGACCACCGAGCCGTCGTCCAGCGTAACGCCGGTGACCCGGTCGCCCGAGCGGTTGATCGCGGTGACACGGGTGTTGAAGCGGAAGCTGGCGCCGCGCTTCTCGGCGGCGCGCTGGACGTTGTGGCCGGCAAGCTGGGGATCGGAGATGTAGCCGCCGCGGGGGAAGAACACCGCACCGGCGATCTCGTGGTCCTGGGGTTCGCCGAACTTCGGATCGTCGGTGGTGCGGGGGTGGTCGAAGGAGGCGGTGGAGACCGGCGGAATGCGCTTCTTCAGCTCGGCAGGCGTCAGCTCCTCATAGGGGCAGCCGATCTGGTCCATCACCTTGAGGATGTTCTTCAGGAAGCCGTTGTGCGGGTTCTTGACGACGATGCAGCCGCAGTTGTTGTACTTCGCCATGCCGCGTTCGTCGGTGACGCCGCAGAAGTTCTCCCAGTCCTTCCAGTAGAAATGGCTCTCGTAGGCCACGCCCGAGCCGTGGACGGTAGAGTAGTAGGGCCGGATGATGGCGCAGGAATTGGCCGTGGAGCCGTAGCTGGCGGCGGGCAGCCGGTCGACCGAAAGGGTCTTGAAACCCTTGGCCGCAAGCTCCCTGGCGACGCTGGCGCCGATGATCCCGGCCCCGATCACGACTGCATCGTAACGCTCTGACATCTGCGGCTTCCCCTGGCGATTCCGTCACTGGCATGTAGGACGGAACGGGGCGCTTGTCACGCGGCTGGAGAGGTTCAGACCCCGGCCAGAGGCAGGGTGAGCGTGATCGTCGTGCCCTGCCCCGGCGTGCTGGCAATCACCATGCTGCCGCCCATGCGTTCCGTGAAGGACTTGGCAAGCGGCAGGCCCAGGCCCGTGCCCTCGTACTTTCGCGCCAGGCGGCTG
>CALLQH010000200.1 GCA_938014945.1 uncultured bacterium
GTCGTTGCGCACGATGCCCACACCCAGGGCGCCCGCAGCGCCGCCGCCCAGGCCAACCGCCAGCGCACCCGCACCGACATTGAATTCGAGCGTGTTTGCCGCGGTGACCGCAACATCCTGGCTCGCCGATACGCCGCTCGCGCGGCTGTTGACCTGCGCCGTGCCGGTGACAAGCGCGGTGGTGTCGGAATCGATCACAGCGACGCTGATCGCGCCCGCCAGACCGGCGGCACCGACGCCCGCGGCCGCGCCGACGCTGAGCAGGTCCTCACGGCTCTGCGCCTCGACGACCACACCGCGCATCGCCGTGGTGCCGAAGGCATCGCCGTTGTCGTAGATGTCGTCGCTGCCGCTCATCGCGCCGCTGAGCGCATTGACCGTGCCGCCCAGGCCGCGGCCGTCGACCATGGCCGAACCGCCGATATAGGCCTCGGTGGTCTTGTTCACGACGACGACGTTGGCGCCCGCACCGGCGCCGGCATCAAGCGCGACGCCGACGGCGCCGGCAACCACATCAATGTCGGTATCAAGGTTGGCGGTGACAATCACGTTGCCGTCGGCCAGGACATCGGCCGCGCCGTCGATGAAGGCGCGCGCCTCCGAATCCACCACGATCGTGTTGACCGAAACGCCCACGCCCGAGCCGCCGGTCGAGGCGGCGAGCGCAACGGTGATGCCCAGGGCATCGTCCACCGCATCGGCGCGAACCTCGATGTCGCCGGCCGCACTCACGGTCGCGCCGCGGATATAGGCCTCGGTGACGTTGTCGAAGACCGCAACGCTGGCACCCGGAGCGCCCGCGGCGCCACCGACCGCAACCGCGGCCATCACATTCAGCGCATAGGAGTCGCTACCTGCCGCGACCAGCACCGAGCCACCCGAGAGCGGGCCGACCCGCGTGTCGACCGTCGCGCCGCTGCCGATATAGGCGCGGGTCTGGTTCGAGATGACATTGGCCGTGCCGCCGAAGGCCAGGGCACCGCCGCCGACCGCGCCGTTGACGCTGAGCGTTTCGACACTGTCGGTCGAGATCGCCGACACCGCGACGCCGTGAACGGTGCGCTCGGTCGCCGATGCGCTGCGCTCCTTGTCGAAGCCATCGTCGGAGACGTTGTCACCGACGGCGCCGACCTGGCTCGCGCTGACCTCGTTGTCGCCCTCGGGTTCACTTGCGAAGCTGACCGAGAATTCGCCGGTGTGCGCCTCGACGCCGTCGCCCGGACCGCCGGCATTGGCGGTGACCTGAGCGCCGCCCGCGATATAGGCCTCCGTCTGCTTGTCGACGACGGTCGCGGCACCCGAACCGCCCACAGCGGCAATGGCGCCGGCGGCCGCGCCTGCGAACATGTCGGTATTGGTCTGGTCGAGCGCGCTCACCAGCACGCTGTCGCCGGCCGTGATGACGGCATTGGCGCCGATGCCCGCCTTGGTGATGTTGGCGACCGTGATGACGCTGGCCGCGCCGCCGAGGCTGAAGTAGGGCGAACCGGCGACGCTGCCGGAAACGGCAATCGCCTGGTCCGTGGAGAAGGCCCGGACTTCCACGTCGTCGTTGACGTTGACCGTGCCGTCGACCCAGGCCTGCGTGTCCTTGGTCGTGACGCTCGCCGCAGCACCGGCGCTGAGGCCGACCGCGCCAGCACCCGCGAAGGCGCCGCCACCCGCGAAGGCCACCGAATCATCGTCGGCCGTGACATAGAGAGACTGGCCGCTGGCCGCTCCGGTGTTCACGGGGTTGATGGTCGCGTCGCCGACCCAGGCGTGGGTGGTCTCGTTGAGCACGTTGACGGCCGCCGAACCTGCGATGCCCACGGTGCCCGAGCCGCCGGCGCCGATGCCCGCGGTGATGACGATCTCGTTGGAATCGGCAACCACGGCAACGCCGCGGACGCCGGTGATGAGCTCGTCGCCGCTGCTGTTGGTTTCGCCGACCACCATGCTGGTCGAGCCGCGCACGCCGCGCGCGGTGACGGCCGCGCCGCCGTCGATCGAGGCCTTCGTTTCGTCGGTGTGGACCGTGGTCGCCGCCGAAGCGCCGATACCCACGGCCGAGCCGCCGATGCCGATGCCGCCGCCCAGGGTCTCCAGAGTGGCGAGGCTGTCGGCCTGCACCGTGACGTTGCCGTCGGTCACGATCACGGCGCCGCTGATCTCGGCCCGCGTCTTCTCGATGGCGACCGTGGTCGCGATGGCGCCGCCGATGCCCGCAGTGCCCGAACCGCCGCCCGCGATCACGGAGTTGGTGACGAAGGCGCCGGACTGGGCCTGGACATCGATGCCGCGCACGCTGCGGCTGGTGATCTGGTCGATGGGCCGGTCCGTGCCGCCGGCCAGGGAGGTCGCGGTCACGGTCGCGCCGTTGCCGATGAAGGCATCGACCTCGGCGTCATAGACGATGGTGGAGACCGACAGACCCAGGCCGACAGCGCCGCCGTCGGCGCCCAGGGCGCCCGCGCCCGCAATGATCAGGGCTTCGCTGACGACCGGCAGGCTGACATCGCCCTCGAAGGTGATGTCCTCCAGGCTGTCGCGCCCGCTGCGCGTATCCGCAAGGATCGTGACATTGCCTGCGGTCGTGACGTCGGCATCGCCGATGCCGGCCTTCACCCGCTCGGTGCCGGTGACGACAACCACGGAGCCGGAGATACCCACGGAGCCGCCGACCGCGCCGCTGATGGCCACGCCTGCCAAAACCGGCGAGGCGGTCGCCAGGACGTCGACGCCCCGGATCGTGCGGTCGCCCGAACCCAGGGGAATGGTGGTGGCTCCGCTGCTGTCGGCGTCAACGTCGGCGCCGGCGCCGATGAAGGCCGCCACATCGCTGACACGGGTGAGCGTCGTGATCGAGGCGCCGAAGCCGGCACCGCCCGAGATCGCGAGCGAGCCTGTGACGGGCACGATGACCGCGTCGCTGTCGGCTTCCAGCGTCACGTTGCCGCCGGTGTTGACCACGCTGCCGGCGATCGACAGGTCATCGAAATCGGCGCCGATGTAGGCGCGCGTTGTGTCGGTCTGGACCACTGTCGTGAGCGCACCCGCGCCGGCAAAGGCGCTGCCGCCGCTGCCGGCCACCGTGACGCCGGTGACGACGTAGAAGGAGTCCGCATAGAGATCGACACCAAGGACGCTGCGGCTGCCGGAATTGTCGTCGGGCACGCTCGAGCTACCGCGCAGGGCCCGCGCCGTGACGCTGGCGCCATCGGCGATGAAGGCCTCGGTTGTCGCCAGATTGACCAGCACGGTGGCGGAAGCACCGATGCCCACCGAACTGCTGACGCCGACGCCGCCGGAACCGGCGACCAGGATGGTATCGGCATCGGCCGACAGGGTGACGTTGCCGTCGGTCGTCACCACCGCGCCGTCGTCGATGAAGGCGCGGGTGGTGTCGTCGCTGACCACCACGGTCGCCGCGCCGGCGCCCGAGAAGGAACTGGCGACGCTGCCCGCAACCGTGACACCGACGACGATCAGGTCGGAATCGGCGCTGACATCGACGCCCCGGATCGTGCGGGTGCCGCCGTCGTCCGGCAGACTGGTCGTGCCGGCCGAAGCGATCGCCACGACATCGGCATCGCCGATGTAGGCGGTGGTGACGCTCTTGCGCGCAATGGCGGACGCCGAAACGCCGACCGCGCCGGCGCCGCTGGAAACCGCGATCGAGCCCGTGATGGCCGCGATCTCCGAGAAGCTGGTCGCCCGGACCGTGACGTTGCCGTCGGTCGTGACCGTGGCGCCGTCCTCGATGGCGGCCTTGAAGAGACCGGCGTTGCCGCTGGCCTGCGGATCCTCGGGATCGAACATGGCGATGGGATTGTCGCCGGTGATCGCCTCGGTCGGCCCGTAGAGGAAGGTGCCCGAGAACGAGCCCGCACCGGCCACCGTTGAGCCGGTCGCGCCGGCAATCGCCGCGGTGTTGCCGAAGATCGAGCCGCGCGCTGCGACATCGACGCCACGCACCGTGCGCGACGTGCCGTCGCCCATGTTCTGCACGAAACCCGTCGCGGCATCAGCGGTAATGTTCGCGCTGCCCCGGATCGTGGCGGTGGTGGTGTCGATCACCACGAGCGGCGCGGCCGATGCGCCGATGCCGGTCGAACCGGTGCCCAGCGCCGCCGCGCCCGCGATGACGCCGGCCAGCAGATGGCTGTCGGCCAGGACGCCGACGCTGCCCAGGGTCTCGACCCTGCCGTCGATGTAGGCCTCCGTGGTGCGGTTGAGCACGCTTACGGCGGCCGAACCCGCACCGGCGAAGGTGCTGGATGTGGCGCCGGCCACGGCCAGATTGATCAGGGCATCGTTGGTGTAGGCGCCCACGAAGACGCTGCCGCGGGATTCCACCTCGGCGCCGCTGCCGATGTAGGCACGCACGTCGCGGTCGACCGTCTGCACGCCGACCGCGGCGCCCAGGCCCGCGCTGGAGCCCTGCGCAAAGCCGCCCGTGGCGTTGATCAGCAGGGTGCTGTGGCGGGCATCGACGTTCACCGTCTGGAGGCTTGATGCCCCCGGCGCGACCTCGGCCGCCAGCGGATCGTCCGGATCGGCGTTGATGCGCGCGCCGGCGCCGATAAAGGCTTCGACCTCACCCGTCAGGACCGTGGTGCCGACCGAGGCGGCAAGGCCGACCTGGTCGCCGCCCGCGCCACCCACGGCGACGATGAAGAGCTTGTCGTCGACCGAGGCGCCGATTGCCAGACCCCGGGTCGGGGAGCCGCCCAGCACCTCGATCGCCGGCCCGAAACCATCGACATCGATGGAAGCGCCGTCGGCGACATAGGCGCGAACCTGATGATCGACGACGAGGGTGCCCGGCGAAATGCCGATGCCGACCTTGCTCTTGGCGAACGAACCGGTGATGCCGACAGCGATCAGCTTGTCGTTGGCCGTGATGCCGACACTGTGCCCGGCATCGACGTCACCCGAGACATAGGCTTCCACGGTGCTGTTGACGATGTTGGCGCCGACGGACCCGGCCAGGCCCAGGGCCTCGGTCGAGATACCCACGCTGGCCGCCACGGAAACGATGACCGCGTCGTTGGCCGCGTGCACGATGACGTCGCTGCCGGCCGTGACCTCGCCGTCGATGTGGGCCGTGACCGTGTCGTTGTAGACACCGATGTCGACCGCCGCGCCGACGCCGACCTTGCCACCCACGGCAACCGCACCCGCCACGTTCACGGTCACCATGTGGTCGGTGGCCTCGACCGTCACATCACCGCCGGCATCGACGACGGCGCCGGCGCCGATGTAGGCGTCCGTCACGTCGGTATAGATGTTGGCGTTGACCGAGCCGGCGACACTCGCCGTCGTCGTCTTGCCGCCGGCGCCGCCGGCGCTGACGTCGACGGATTCCGAGCTCGTGGACGCGTCGACCGTGACATTGCCGACCACCGACATCTGCGTGTCGTCGATGAAGGCCCGGGTCGTGCGGTCGAAGATGCTGGCACTGAAGGCGCCGGCCAGCGCTCCGCCGCCGGTGCCCGAACTGCTGCCGCCGGTGATCGCCGTGATCGGAATGGTGACCGCCACCACGGGGCCCGAGGTGGAAGCACTGACCAGCACGTCGCCGCTCGCGGTGACCGGCGTGCCGGAGATGAAGGCTTCCGTGAACTGGTCGATGAGGTTGATGCTGACGGCGCCGGAAATGCCGATGCCGGCTGTGCCGCCGGCCGCCGCCGAAGCCGCATCCGCAGGCGCAGTGGGATTCGGCGCAGGCTGAACGCCCTGTGTGGAGGCATCGCCGGCGTCCGTTGTCTCACCGCTGCCGCCGCTGCTGGGCTTGGACGCCGCAACCGCGACCGAAACCGCCAGGTTGAGCGAATCCGCGGTCACCGCGATGTCGCCGGCGTCCACGCCCGCATCCCAGCCGGGCGCGGCCACGGTGTCGGCATCGTTCAGATCGCCGATGAAGGCCCGGGTCGTGTTGTGAATGTCGTTGACGCCGACACTGGCGCCGATGCCGACGTCGCCGCCATTCGCAAAAGCCACGCCCAGGGCCAGCGTGGTGGCGCTGTGGCTGGCGTCGACCGTGATCGTGCCGGCGTCGATATCGGCGCCGTTCTCGATGTAGGCGAGCGCGCTGTTGACGTGCTCGTTGATCGAAATGCTGCCGGCGAAGCCGACATCCTCGGCCTTGGCGCCCGCGTCCGTGAGGTTCATCACGAACTGGCGCGTCTCGGCCTCGACCTTGAGGTCGGTGCCCACGGTGAGCTTTACGTTGTCGTCGATGAACGCTTCGGCGGTGTTGGTCTTGCCGACGTAACTGAAGGAGCCGCCGACAGCGCTGCCGTCGCTCTTGGTGTTGCCGGTGAACAGCGACTTGATGTTGGGCGGGCCGACGATGTCGACCGTCTCGACCTTGGCTTCGGCGCGGATCGTGGCGGTGCTGCCGACCGTGATGGCCGCCCCCTCGCCCACCGAGGCGCGCGCGGTGTTGCCGATCAGCAGGACGTTGACCGCGCCCGAAAGCGCAAGCTCGCCTTCGGTGCCACCGGAGGTCCCGCCGCCCGACGAACCGCCGGACTCGCTGCCGGCCTTGGCGCTTGCGGCGGCATAGCTGGTCGCCACCTTGTCGGGCAGACCGCCTGCCGGGTTCGCATAGCCCAGAAACGGCGTAGCCGCCGAGCCGACAGCGGTGAAGGCCGGACCGAGGGATTCGTCCCAGTAGGCCTGGAAGGTCGCGGCCGTCTCGTCGGCAGTGTCCTTGGCCTTGTCGGGATCGTTGGGGTCCAGCGCGCCGAGCGTGGATCCTGCGCCGTCGCTCAGCGAGGGCATGCCCCCGAGCGCGGCGTTGAGGTCCGACATCGCGCCGAGGAATGCCGGGATCTCGTCGAGGAAGTCGACCTGGTTGGGGATGATCGCATCGGCCTGGACCTGCAGCGAGCCCACGTTGATCGTGGCCGCGCCGATATAGGCTTCCGAAAGATTGTCGAACTGGGAAATGTTGATGCCGCCGGCCAGGCTGAACGCCGCGCCCGCCTTGGAGCCGCCGATCGCCACCGTGCGGAAGTTGTCCTCGGTATATGAGGTGACTGCGAGCTTGCCACCGGCCGTGATCACCGCACCGTCGTCGATGACGGCATGCGCCTGGAGCGTGTTCTCCGAGATGATGACCGCCGCCGACAGCCCGAACTTGCCCGGGCCGCCCCAGCTATCGAGCGCCTTCTGCAGCTTGCTCTGCTTGCCGGCCATCTTGGCCTCGGCATTTTCCTGCGCCGTCTCGCTGCTGGGCGGCTTTTCCTTGGTGCTGGCCTTGGACCCGAGGTCGGTCTCGGCGTTGACCGCATGGGCATCGACCGTAACGTCGTTCGTGGCCGTGATGTGGCCGCCGACCGTCGCACTGGCGGTGTTGTCGAGGAAGGCCAGGGTGACGCCGACCGCCTCGCCCATGTTGGCCTGCGGCTGAAGGATCTTCGCGCTCGAGGAGACCGCGTGCGTGGTCGAGGTCTCGGCCTGGATGAGGACGTTGGCGCCGGTGACAAGAGCGCCGTTGGCGACATCGACGTCGGCGACGGTCGTGGCATCGCCCAGGGTAAAGGCCAGCGCCGGGCCCTTCACGCGCTTGAAGCCCTTGGGCAGCTTGTTGCCGCTGGAATCGGTCGTCGTCTTGTTCTTGTTGGTGACCACCAGACCCGAGGCGATGTCCGTGGCGACATCGAGATCGTTGGTCGTCTTGGCCTCGATCTTCACGTCGCCGCCCGCAACTAGGGTGGCGCCGGACTTGATCAGCGTGTTGGCCTGCCCGTCGGACTCGCCGAAGGTAAAGCCGATGTTGAGGCCGGGATTGGTGAAGCTGAGGCCGGCCGTGGCGATGGCGGAGATGTTCATCTCCGCGTCCGACTGGATGTTGGCGCCGGTCTCGATACGAATTTCGGCCAGCGCATCCGAACGCATGAAGTGGACGGGAATCTTCTTCGTCAGCGCGCCAAGCACGGGCAGGTCGTCGAACAGCGCCTGGACCGCGGCGTTGAGCTCGGAGGCCAGCATCTGCACGCCACCGACCACCAGCGGAACATCATCGTCCTCGGTCTCGCCGTCCGGCAGGCCGAGCAGCGCATCGACATCGATCTCGATCTCGATCGCCTTCGTGGAATCGGCCTGGGCCGTGATGTCGACCGTGCCGCCCCGGATGACGGCGTCGCCGATCTCGATCAGCGAGGCTGCGACCTTCTCGTTGAACACCGGCGTGAAGGCCAGCGCATCGAGCGCAAACCCCGCATCGGTCTCGATGATGACGGCGCCGCCGGGCGTCGCGCTGCCGTCGCTTGCCAGGATCTGGGCGCCGCCGCCGATCGCGATGCCTGCGCCATCGAAGGCTAGGTCGGGATCGTCGAACGGATTACCGCCCGAGAACATCCCCGCAAAGCGCGTTCCATCGACCGCACTGCCGCCGCCGCTGAGGCGCACGCTGCCGTGCTGGGGCGTGGCCGCGACGGAGGTCTGGAGCGTCGAGAGCACGGCGCCGGAGCCGACGACGATCGCCTCCGCATCGAACCAGACATCGCCGCCATCGGTGCTGAGGCTCTTGAGAACCTCGATGAAATCACCGCCGCCGTCGCCGTGGACGACAAGCCCTGCGTTCCACTGATCGGCGCCGTCGCCGATGCGGAACACGTCGTTGCCGAAGCCCATGTTCACGACCAGCGCGCCGCTGCCGCCCGTGAAGGTGGAGCCGAACAGCGAACCATCGCCGTTGAACAGGCCGAAGGTCGACCCCGAGACCTGCTGCAGGGTCAGATCGTCGTCGAAGATCGTGCCACCGACGGTGATCACCGGCTCCATGCCGGCATAGTTGAACGTGGCGCCGTGAATCGAGGTCGTGCCGGAGGGGCTCGAGGCCGCATCCGTGAAGACCGTGAGTTCCACCGAGATGCTGTCCTGGCCGCCCGCGCCGCCGTCGATGGCGCCGGTCCAGCGGCCCGGGATATCGGGCAGCGGGATGCCGCCGGGGCCCGTGAAGGTGCCGTGACTGCCCTCGAAGAAGAAGGTGTCGGCGTTGTTGTCGGCACCGCGCAGGGTCTCGAAGCCCGAGAAGCCGATGCCGTCCACATGCCCGACATCGGTCCCCGTGATGTACCAGGTCACATCCTTGAACGGACCTTCCAGGACATCGGTATCGGCGCCGCCGTCCACCGAGATCGCAACGAACGGATTGCCCGTCGTTTCGTCGATCTCGTTGGCGGCATCGACCAGCCGCTGATCCAGCCCGACGATGCGCACGACATCGTCGCCGTCGCCGGCATCGACATGAAGGCTCTGGGTGGGCGAGGCGAACTCGAGCGCCGTGAAGGAACCACCGGTGCCCAGTTCGATGCGTGAGACGCCGTCGTTGGCATCGGCATTGTCGCGCACCGTGATCAGGGCATCGCGGCCGGCCACGTCGTCGGTCACGACCCGCGCTTCTGCCGAGGTCAGGTCGATGATCGTCTCGACATTGCTGAAGGTGCGGGTGTGGGTGTCGGCACCGGCGATCTGTTCGATGGTGCCGCTGCCGGGTGTCCCGATATCGTAGTTGACCGTGTCGAAGCGCGGTCCGGTGAAGGTCAGGCTGTCGGTGCCGTCGCCGCCGTCGAAGTTGATCGAGATGGGATCGACGGGGCGGAACAGCAGGTCGACCGTCAGATGGTCGTCCTGCGCCGAACCCGTGATGTTGACCTGGGTGATGTCCTCGATGGATCGGCTGACCAGATTGATGCCGGTGGAATCATCGACCAGCAGCAGGTTGTAGACATCGGCATCGGCGTCGAAATCAACCTGCAATGTATAGTCGCCGCCGTCACCCAGCGTGTGCGCAAAGATCGGGTCGGCCGACATCAGCATCCGGGGCTCGAGAGCCTCCAGATGGAAGGGCCGGGAAGCCCGCGGAGCCGCCCCTGCGGCCTTCTCTGCCGTTTCGTCCCTGTAACCCAAGAAGCGCCGGAACCGGTCGCGTCTGGACATGCGACGCATGCTCGCTCGGCCGGCCATACGGCCGGGCTCAAACGGAAATGCCATAACGATGCCCCTCAACCCCCTGGTGCGTTGCCTTTCCCACCGGCAACACACAGCGCACGCTCGTTTTAATTCTTGGCTGGTTTCAGGGTCGAGTCAACGTTAGTTCCCCGCAAAAGTCCTACAACCGCAATGTAAAAACCATCAGTCAAATAACCGTGGCCACGCAAATAATGTAAACATTAAATTACATTCACCGCCATCACGCACCGAGTCAGATTCCCCGCCCGGAAAATGCCAGTGTCTTTCGCCGCTTGGCCTCAACCTCGGCTTGTGCACGCCGCAACCGCGCATCGCGTCGCTCGAGCTGGCGTCCGGCCCACCGCGCCGCCAGCCACGCCAGGCCTCCCCGCCCAGGCATCATCGGCCAGTATCGGGCAAGCAGGGCTACGGCGGCCCGGTTCCGCAGGGCGGGGTCCTCGAGCGACAGAATCATCCGCAACGCCCCCCGCCCCCCGGCAAGGAACCGCTCCTGCCGGCGCGATTCGCAGATTTCCGCGACGACCATCCGCTCCGCTGCGGAAGGCAGGAAGGAGCGGTCGAGCAGCAAAACACTGCCCTCCCCCAGTTCTTCCTCCAGGTTTTGCGCCAGCGCCGGGCTGCGCACGGCCACGCGCCAGCCTTCCGCGACCAGCGGCTCAAGCTGCCGGATCTGCGCATCGACATCGCGCACGACCCTCAGGTCGAGGCGCACGCCGCACGGCCTGCCGAAGCGGCCGGTGCGGCACCCATAGGTCCGGCGCAACTCGCCGGCCGAGCCGGCCAGGCCCGGCATCACGCCGCCCATGACCAGATAACGCCGGAAGAATGCCTGGACCGTGAGCTGCGCCAGGGTGACCTGCGGACGGCTGAGCGGCAGGCCTTCCTTGCCCTCGACCATCTGCTGAAGGCCGTTGCCCCAGGAGCGTCCGGCCGACGGCTGCCCGGTCGACGGGTCGACAAGGTGCAGCCGTCCTTCCTCGACCACGTAGTCCCGGTCGCGCAGCACAAGCCGCTGGGCGCTCAGCGCCATCACCACGAGCTGCTCGCGCCGTCGCGGACTTTGCCAGAAGGAGCCGAGCGGCTGGCAACGCTCCGCCAGCCTGGCACGGCCGGCGTCGGTCAGGGTCAGCGACCGGCCCGCCTCGGTCATCTGGAACTCGTGCGTTTCCTCCAGCTCCGCCGCAAGGGCGAGCGCCTGGCGCACCGCCGGCGCATCGAAGGCGCTCTCACCGGCACCCGATACCGATACCGGCACACGTCCTGCGTCCAGCAGCACGAGGTCGGCATCCTCGATGATCGTGGCGGGCAGCCCGCGCATCAGGGGCCCCTGCCGATCCGCCTCCTGGCGCAACGGCAGGGTTGCAAGGCGCAGGTCCGCCATGTCGTCGGCCAGCATCAGCCGGTCGTTCAGGAAGTCGTAGATCGCCTGGCGGGCGCTCACCACAGTGGTATCGGCACCATAGGCCTGCCGCCGGGCCTGCGGGTCGTCCCCCTCTCCGATGCCGGCAAGGACGAGACCGAAGGCATGGAAATGTGGCTCCAGACGCAGCCGTGCCGCCTCGACATCGGCCGGCTCGGCGACCATCAGGTGCACCCCGCGTCCGCCTATGGCCAACGCGATCGCTGCGGCATCGACCGCCGCGCGCCGCACCTGCCTGTCGGGAACCTCCAGCAGCCAGCCATGGCACAGCGCCAGCGCCGCGGCTCCCGCCTGCCGGGCCGTGACATCGTCCAGGCCGAGCTCCGCCAGGGCGGCCTGCACAGCCTGGGGATAGACGCTCCCTGCCCCCTTGAGCCGCGACCGGCGGCGCAGCTCCCGCGCCACCTGCCGAAGGTCGCCGCCGTCCTTCCTGCGCCGCAACCGCATGCGATGGCGCAGCCAGGCGGCCGCAAGCGGCGCCGCGAGCGGCCATGCGGCAGCAACCAGGAGGCGGGCCTGACGATCGAGCCAGCCCTCCTGCCCCGGCTCAACGCGCAGGGGATAGAAACGCTCGACGATTTCGCGATGCCGCGATGCCATGGGCGCGCCCGCCTAGAGGTCGAAGCGCCGCAGGAAGACCTGTCGCGCGACACGGTAGAGCTGTTCCGCCACGGTCTCTCGGCCATGATCGAAGCGGGCCAGCACCCGCTCGCCGAAAAACACCTCGGGGAGCGGCCCCTCCACCGCCAGGTCGAGCAGGAAGACGCTCTCCAGGGCCATGAGCCCGCTGCCGTCGGCCGGGTTCGCGGGCACCGCTCCGCCGCCGGAACTGGTCAGCGCGGCGCTGGGCAGTTCGACCGTGGCGCGCGGTGTGGCGCCGACCAGCCGTGCCTTGTAAGGCGTCAGCAAATCGCTGGAGAAACGCAGCGAGATTCCTTCCGTCTCGCGCTGCACCAGATCGATGTCGCGCTGGGTCACCGCCACGCGCACGATCCAGTTGTCCGTGCCGACGACATATCCGACAAGATCGCCCTTGCGCAGGTAACGCCCCGGCAGATCGAGCCCTTCGGCGACGTGGAAGCGGCCGTTCGCCGGGCTGAGGATGCTCAGGGACGCCAGCCGCTCGTCCATCCGGTCGAGCTCGGCGGAGGCCAGGCTCAACTGTTCGCGCGCAACCTCTGCCTGGACGGGATTGGTGATCTCGCTTGCCGCCAGCCGGACTTCAGCCTCGTTGTACTCGGCGCGGATGACGTCCAGGCGCGCCACCACCAGCGGATCCTGCATGACGACGAGGACATCGCCAGCCGCCACGCGCGCGCCTGTCGCCACGCTCACATCGGCGACGAAACCGCTCGCATCCGCGACAACGCGCACGTCGCTGGGCGCCCAGACGACACCCTGTGCGACGGTGCCATTCGGGATGGGCACGGCAACGAGGGGCACGATCACCAGGGCCGCAAGCACCGCGCTCATGGCCAGTGCGCGGGGCCGCGCTCCCTCCAGTTCGGGTGAGCCGATCAGGTAGCTGATGGCCTTGCCGATGGGCAGGCCGATCATGAGCACGATGCTCCAGATCGCCAGAGCGATGCCGATGAAGAAGAACTTGCCCGAAACGAACAGCGCGATGCCGACCATGATGAAGACGCGGTAGCAGAAGGAAGCCACCGCATAGGCGACGAACCAGGCGGGTTCTCCCGGCGCTGTCGCGGGAGAGGTCGCATGGCGGAAGCCGAAAAGGTAACGCCGCACCAGGTAGCCCAGATAACGGTTGGCGCGTGTCGCCAGATTGGGAACTTCGATCAGGTCCGCAAAGACGTAGTAGCCGTCGAAGCGGATCAGCGGGTTGCCGTTGAACAGCAGGGTCGAGACGCCGCCGATCAGCATGATGTTGAACATCAGGGCGCGCAGCACGCCGGGCTCCATGGCGGCCCAGGCGATCATCGCCAGGCTCGCCAGGCCGAGTTCAACCATGATGCCGGCACCGCCCACCACCATCCGTCGCCGCTTCTCCTGGTAGGCGGTCGACGCCGAGGCATCGACATAGGGCACCGGCATGAAGACCAGCAGCATGACGCCCAGCTCGTGGACCTCGCCGCCCCAGTTCTTCACGGCGTAGCCATGGCCCAGCTCGTGCAGCGCCTTGACGAGGGGATAGGCGATCGCCAGCAGAAGTAGGCCCTCGCCCGACAGCACGCGATCGATCACGCCGTGCGTCACCCCCTGCCAGTGGATGGCGGCCGTGCCGATGCCGACGAGCACCAGGATCAGCCACAGCGCAAAACCGACCCAGCTGAACAGAGGCCGTACCAGGGGCATGGTGATCGATAGGAAGCGATCGGGGTCGAACAGGGGGATGCGCACGCCCAGGGGATTGCGCATGGACTGCATCAGCTTGCGTCGCCGCATCGTGTCGCGCCGCACGGAGATTTCCTGAAGGTCCGGCAGGGCATCGGTCGTCAGGACGTTGGCGCCGTGAAGCTGGGCCAGCAGCGAAACGACCTCGTCCTGGCTGGGAAGATCCTCGCCCAGACGTTCGGAGGCCTGGTCATAGATCTCGCGAACCGTGCGCTCCCCGTCCATCAGGCCGATCAGGGCGTGGGCCGCCGGGCTGAAGCGGAAGAACTTGTTGTTCGCCCGGTCTTCCAGGACGTACCAGAGCTCGCCGCGAAAGTGGTGCCGGTGCAGACGGACATGCGGCCGGATCGCCGGGGTCAGGTTCTCGATGCGCGGCCAGACCGGGCTGAAGAAGGACGACTGCGACACGGCCCCGGCCTCAGGGCAGCCAGCGCCAGACAGCCAGCCGCAGCCACTCCACCGCGCTGTGCGTCCAGATCCAGATCAGGCGGCGCTGCCCCACCTCGATACGGCCGACGCCCTCCATGCCCGGCAGCAGCGGCTGGCCGGCCTCGTCGCGCGCCGTGCCGTCGAGTGCAGCCTCGACGCGGAAGCGGTTCACGCCCTCGGCGGCATGGGCAACCGGCAGGATCTGATCGACCGCCAGGCCCAGCGGCGTGTCGGGCATCGATGCGAAACGCACCGCACCCTGCTGGCCGGGCACGATCTCGGAGATGTCGCGTTCGTCCACCATCAACACCACGCGGTAGCCGTCGAGCGGGGCCACCACGAACAGTTCCTGGCCTCTCTGGATCGCCGCGCCGACATCCTGGCTGTGATCGCCCGATACGACGACGCCGTCGAAGGGGGCCAGCACGCTGGTGCGGGCGATCTGTTCCTCCAGCAGGCCGATGCGGGCATCGATCTGGGCGATCTGCGCCTGCAGCACGCGCACCTCGGTGCGCTCGCCCGAGGCCAGGGCCGCGGCATATTCGATCTCGCGCTGCTGCTTTTCGGCCAGCGAACGCACCCGTTCGAGCTGCAGGTCGCGATCATCGAAGCGCGCCAGCACCTGACCGGCCGCAACCACGTCGCCGGGGCGCACGCTCTGCTCGTTGAGGTAACCGTCGAACGGTGCCGCCACGACCCGCTGCACACGGCCCTCCAGCGTTGCATCGGCGGCAACCTCGTAGTCCTCTTCGACAAACCAGAAAAACGCCACGAGGCCGGCAAGCACGATCAGCGCCAGCTTGCGGCCCAGATAGGCCGGGCCCAGGACACGCGCGAACTGGCGCAGAATGCTGTGGCCGAGCTTGGTCACGATCAGGCGGCTGTTGGTATGTTTCTCGTCCAGGATGGGGCCGATCACCGCCGCGATCGCCTGGGCCAGCTCGCGCCGCTCGCTGCCGAAGCCCGAGGTGTCGCGATGCTCCAGCGTGATTGCGCCGACCACGCGCTCGCCGTGGACCAGCGGCACGGTCAGCACCGACAGGGCGCCGTGCTGGCGGATCAGATTGCCGTGCTCGCGCGTCACCCAGGGTTCGTCGTCCTCGCTGCGGTCTGCGGCACGATGGATGGTTGCGCCCTGATCGAGCGCTTCCTCCATGGCCGCGCCGATGCCGCTGACCAGTTGCATGCGCTCGCCCACGTCGGCGCTGTGGGAAAGCGCCACCACCTTGCAGCGCCGGCCGCGCAGGATGCCGATCGCCACGCGGTCGCAATCGAGCCGGTGGGCCAGCATGGTGGCCGCAGCCGTGGCGGCATCGTTGAACTTTTCCGATTCCAGCAGGACCGCGATGACATCGAGGGCCGCGACCGCCCTTTCGCGGCCCCGTTCGCTGTCGGCCTGGCTCTCGCGCCGAACCATCAGCTCGATCCAGCCCGCGCCCCACTGGAGCTGGCGCATGGCAACCCGCATCTGCTGGTCGCTGCGCGCGCGCACCCGCAGCGCCACCGCGCCGATCAGGCGCTCCTCGACCACGAAGGGAAGCGCCACATGGGTGTCGCCCTTGCCGTCCTCGGCCGGGCGCAACACACCGCGCCGCTCGCCCATGGCAAGCTCGGTCGCCGATGCCAGACCGGGATCGAGCTTGGCGTCGGGCGGCCACACGGCGGCGGGAACGAAGCGGTTCTCCTCGCCCTCGCGCACGACCACGGTGCCGCAGAGAACGCCCCCGACGGTGCGGCACTGCAGCGTCAGCCAGGCATCAAGAAACGCCGCGCGGGACGTGCCCGCACGCAAGCGCCGCCAGACTGCCTGGTCGAGCTGAGCAACCTGGCCGTCTGGTCTCTCCTGCCGTTCGTTGGTGCCGCTGGTCCCGTCTCCCATGGCGGCATGATTGGCAGATTATTCCTGAGGTGTCATTTCCCGACCGCGCATCGTCAGCGCCGACGCAAGCTCAGCACCACCGGTTCTGGTCCAATCGTCGGGCAAGGCATCTCCATACCCGTTGCGTCGTCTGCAACGTCTGTGGCGGGTTCTTCACCAGCGTGGGCAAGGAACCACAAAGCCTGCGGCGAGGCCATCGACTTCCTCCGCAGCCTCATCGAGCGAGTCGAGATGCAACCCGCGGGCGGTGGCTTCGCGATCACCCTGGTTGGCAAGATCGCGCACATGATCGGCCTCCCGGCCGGAACATCCGGCCAGGAGGCTGATCACATACCGATGTCGGTAGGAATGGTAGCGGAGGCCGGACTCGAACCGGCGACCCAGGGCTTATGAGTCCCTTGCTCTACCAACTGAGCTACCCCGCCACAGAGGTCGCACGCATATAGGAGGAGCGATTTGGGGTGTCAAGGCAACCGCGCATCCTGAGAGCAATCAGGCCGCGGCGGAGGCCTCCACGGCGTCGCGCCGTTCGATCCAGCCGCCGCCCAGGACTCGGTCATCCCGGTACATCACGCAGGCCTGGCCGGGCGCGATGGCCCTTGCCGGCGCGGCAAGGTCGACGCGGGCGCGGCCCGCCTCCTGCATGGTCGCCCGGGCGGCGACCGGCGGCTGTGCCGAGCGCAGCTTGACCGTGCAGTCGACCGTCTCGCCCACGGCGGGCGCGGCACCGATCCAGTTGACCTCGCGCATGGTCAGCGTGCTGCTGGCGAGCGCCTCGCTCGGGCCGACGACGACACGGCGCGTGCCGGGCTCCACACGGACCACAAAGAGCGGCTCCTCCCCGGCGATGCCGATACCGCGGCGCTGGCCCACCGTGTAGTGGATGATGCCCTCGTGACGGCCCAGCACCCTGCCCTCCATGTCGACGATCTCACCGGGCTGGATGGCGCCGGGGCGCATCTTCGCCACCACATCGGCATACCGCCCCTGGGGCACGAAGCAGATGTCCTGGCTGTCGGGCTTGTCGGAAACCACCAGACCCATGCGCCGGGCGTGTTCGCGCACGGTGTCCTTGGTCATGTCGCCGAGCGGAAAGCGCAGCAGGTCGAGCTGTTCGCCCGTGGTGGCAAAGAGGAAATAGCTCTGGTCGCGTCCGGTCTCGGCGCCGCGATGGAGTTCCGGCCCGTCATCGCCGTCGATACGGCGCACATAGTGGCCGGTCGCCATGGCGGCCGCACCCAGATCGCGGGCCGTGCCCAGCAGATCGGCGAACTTCACCGTCTGGTTGCAGCGCACACAGGGAATGGGCGTGTAGCCCGCAAGATAGCTGTCGGCGAAATCGTCCATCACCGCATCGCGGAAGCGGCTTTCGTAATCGAGGACATAGTGCGGAATGCCGAGATGGGCCGCGACGCGGCGGGCATCGTGGATATCGGCCCCCGCGCAGCAGCTTCCGCTCTTCGCCACGGCGCTGCCGTGATCGTAGAGCTGCAGGGTGATGCCGACGACGTCGAAGCCCGCCTCGGCCAGCAGGCCGGCCACAACCGAGCTGTCGACACCGCCCGACATGGCGACGACGACACGGTGGGCGCCGGGTGCGCCGGGAAGGCCGAGTGCGTTCATGGCTGGCAACATGGCGATGCCTGCTGCGGCGTCAAGCCCGCAGCAGATCGACAAAGCGCGCAATCGGCCGCGGATCGCGCGCCATGCCCAGGGGCACGGAGAAGTGGCCCTGCCAGGAAACGAAGAGGTTTTCGGGCGGAATCGCCCAACGCCGGGCGAATGCCGCGCCCCCGTCGTAGGGCGTGATGGTATCCGCGCTGCCCAGCGCCATGACGATGCGCTCGGGCGCAATGCCGGGGTCGCCGACCGGCGCGGTCAGCGGCAGCCATTCGGTCACCATGTCGCGGGTCCAACCGACGCCGGTGAAGGCCCGCGCGGTGCCGAAGCCCGTGGCAAAGCCGCCGTCCCAGGCAACCGCGTCCAGCCGGTCGGTGGTGGTGATGAACAGCGCCGCATCGGGCCGCGCCTCGGCAGGCCAGCCTGCCGCGTGGGCGATGGCAAGCTGGGTGCCGAGCGCCCCCAGGCTGATGCCGCCGATACCGACTCTGCCCTTGCCCGTCTCGCGCGCCCAGCGGACCAGGGCGCCGACCTCGGGCACATGGGCGGCAAACAGGTCGATGGCGCCCATGGGGCCGCGCGCGACGAAGGGCTCGCCTGCCTGCAGGCCCACGGGACGGCGGCGGCCGTGCCAGGGCGCCTCCGGCTCGATGACGCGAATGCCGCGTTTGACGAAGGCCGGAGCCATGGCCAGCCCCTGGCCCCAGGCGTCCGCCTCGATACCCAGGCCGTGGCACATCACCACCGTGTGGTCGAAGCCGTCCTCGGGCTCATAGACATGGGCCCAGCCCTCGCCGCCGATGTCGTCGTAGGCGCAGGGCCAGCGCAGCCAGCGCTCCACCATGCCGTGGCGCCTGATCGTGCGTGAACCGCGGATGGCGGGCTCGACAGGTGCGAACAGCGCGCCGGGATCGCTGCGCTGGCGCCCGAAACGGGCCTCCAGGTGCTGCGGCGCCACCGGCGCGAAGCGTACGGCCGGCGCGCGCCGCCGCAGGAAGGCGAAACGCCCGCGGGTGCGCATGGAAAGGTAGCTCGCCTTCACACGCTCGGCTTCCGCCTCGGCGGGATCGCGTGTGGCGCCCGGCGCGAACAGGGCGTCGCGCCAGTCGGTTTCGGCCTTTTCGGCAAGACCGCGCAGCAGCAGGGCGTGGGCAAGGGCGGCCTGGGCGCGGCTGCGGCGCCAGCCGGCAAGAGGCGCGAAAGGCACCTCGGCGGCGAACTGGTCGACATCGTCGCCTGCCGCCTCGGCGGCGGCCCACAGGCGCGAGAGGGGGAAATAACCCTTGACCATCCCGGCCAGCGCCAGGCGGTCGAACCAGGGCCGCAGGACCACACCACCCAGGGGACCGGTCATCCACGCCGGGTCGCGCTTGGTGGCCATGGCGGCGGCTCCCGCCCGCCTAGTCCATCAACTGGTTGCGGGTTTCCTGGGGCAGGGTCACGGTGAGGCCGTCGAGCTCCTCGGTGACGATGATCTGACAGCCCAGCCGCGAGGTGCGCGTCAGCCCGAAAGCCAGGTCGAGCATGTCCTCCTCGTCCTCGGTGGGCTCCTCAAGCCGCTCGAAGTCTTCCGCATCGACGATGACGTGGCAGGTCGAGCAGGCCAGCGAACCCTCGCAGGCGCCTTCCACGTCGATGTCGTGCTTGCGTGCGATTTCAAGCAGGGAGAGACCGACCGGGGCATCCACTTCGATGCGGTTTCCGTCGCGGTCGATGAAAGTCACCTTGGGCATATGAAGCTCCGTTCCGGGCCGGGGTCTTTAACCGCAAACCGGGGCCTGCGTCCACTATGGCGCCATACCGCCCAAGGCGGAGTCAGGCCGTGTCTCCACTGCCGCGCACACTACCCACGGCCTCGGCAAGATGGTCGACGGCAAAATCGATCTCCTGGGGCGTCGTGAAACGGCCCAGCCCGGCCCGCACCGACGATCCGGCCTGTGCATCGCTGAGACCGATGGCGCGCAGGACATAGGAGGGTTCGACCACCGCCGAGGTGCAGGCCGAGCCGGTCGAAACCGCCAGATCCGGCAGAAATTCGATCAGCTTGAGGGCATCCACCCCCTCGAAGGCGACGTTGAGGTTGCCCGGCAGGCGCCGCTCGGCATCGCCGTTGAGGCGAACGCCGCCGATCCGTTCCTCAAGGCCGTGCAGCAGGCGGTCGCGCAAGGCGGCAAGCCGCCTGGCCTCCTCCGCCATCTCGGCACCCGCCAGGGCACAGGCTTCCCCGATGCCCACCACCAGAGGCGGAGCAAGGGTGCCTGAACGCAGGGTGCGCTCCTGCCCGCCGCCTGAAAACAGCGGCTCGATGCGGGCGCGGGGCCGGCGGCGCACGTAAAGCACGCCGATCCCTTTCGGCCCGTAGATCTTGTGGCCGGAAATGCTCATCAGGTCGATCGTGTCGGCCTCGACATCGACCGGCACCTTGCCCACGGCCTGGGCAGCGTCGGTATGGAAGAGCGCGCCGCGTTCGCGCGCCAGGGCGCCGATCTCGGCAATCGGCTGGAGCACGCCGATCTCGTTGTTGGCCGCCATCACGGAAACCAGCAGCGTGTTGTCGTCGACCGCGGCGTCGAGTTTCTCCATATCGACCAGACCGCCCTCACCCACCGGCAGGAAGACGGTCTCGAAGCCCTCGTCCTCCAGGGCGCGCACACTTTCGATGACGCACTTGTGCTCGGTGGCGACGGTGACGACGCGCATGCGCTTGCCGCGATGGCGTTTCTCGAAGAGCGCCGCCCCCTTGATCGCCATGTTGTTCGATTCGGTGGCGCCGCTGGTGAAGATGATCTCGCGCGCCTCTGCACCGATCAGCTCTGCGACCTGACCGCGGGCATGCTCCACCGCTTCGGCCGCCTCGCGCCCGAAGGCATGGCTGCTGGAATGGGGATTGCCGAACTTCTCGGTGAACCACGGCAGCATCTTCTCCAGCACGCGCGGATCGACCGGCGTGGTGGCGTGGTAATCGAGATAGACCGGGGTGCGTATGTTGGCGGTGTCGTTGCTCATGATTCAGGCCGCGCTGCGCCCCGCACCCAGGCGGCTGTCGAGCGCCTGCCAGGCCTCCGCGCAACGCGTGGTATCGGCAGCGGTGGTGCCTGCGCCCAGGCTGATGCGGATGGTATTGCGCGCAAGCGCGCCCTGCCCCATCGCCTCCAGGACATGGGAGGGGCCGACCTTGCCCGAGGAACAGGCCGAACCGGCGCTTACTGCGATGCCGGCAAGATCAAAGGCCATCACCAGGGTTTCGGCCTCCACCGCGGGATGGGCGATGGCCAGGGTGTTGGCAAGGCGCGGGGCATCCCCGCCCATCACCCGCGCACCCGGCACGGCGGCAAGCATCGCCGCCTGCAGATCGTCACGCAGGCCCCTGATCGCGTCCATGTCGTCGCCCATCGCCGCCTCGGCGGCAGCGCCGAAGGAAACGATGGCGGCCAGCGGCTCGGTTCCCGCGCGGCGGCCCAGTTCCTGGCCGCCGCCGCGCTGCACGGCCGCGATGTCCCGGCCGGGGCTCAGCACCAGCGCACCCGCGCCCTGCAGGCCGCCCAGCTTGTGTCCCGATAGGGTCATGAAGTCCGCGCCCAGATCATCAAGCGCCATCCTGCCCGCGGCCTGCACAGCATCGCAGTGAACCAGCGCACAATGTTCATGGGCGATACGGACAACCTCGGCCAGAGGCTGGATGACGCCGGTCTCGTTGTTGGCCGCCATCACCGACACCAGCGCCGGGCGTTCGTCCTGCGCCAGCATGGCTTCCAGCGCCGCGAGATCGATCACACCGTCGCCATTGACCGGAATTGTCTCGGCATCGCTCCGCACCGCCAGTACCGAGGGATGCTCGACCGCAGAGACCAGCAGGCGTTCGCGCCCGCTGCCCAGCAGCGCCAGCGTGTTGGCTTCCGTACCGCCGCTGGTGAAGACGACATTGCGCGGGGCCGCACCCACGAGCCCGGCGACCTGCGCGCGGGCATCCTCGATCAGCGCCCGCGCCTGCCGTCCTGCCGCATGAACGGAAGAAGCATTGCCCGCCAGGCCCATCGCCAGCAGCGCGGCCTCGCGCGCGGCGGGCCGCAGCGGCGCGGTGGCGTTGTGATCAAGATAAACGAGGGCGGCCATCGCCGTGCGGCGCATCACTCGGCGGCAAGCGCGCCGGCAACATCCTCGCCGGGACGCCGGCCATCGCACACGTCCTGCAGCGAAACCGCCGACAGGAAACCGCGGATATGATCGCCGAGATCGGCCCACAGGCTGTGGGTGACGCAGCGGCTCTTGTCGCTCATGCAGCCGGTGACGGGCTGGGCGCCCTTGCAGCGGGTGACGCGGATCGACTCATCGACCGCATCGACGACCTCGACCACGCTGATCGCCGCCGCCGGCCGGGCGAGCAGATAACCGCCGCCGGGGCCGCGCACGCTGCGCACCAGGCCGCGCCGGCGCAGGCGGGCGAAGAGCTGCTCCAGGTAGGAGAGCGAAATCTCCTGGCGCACGGCGATTTCGGCCAGGGACACAGGCCGCGCCTCGCCCTGCAGGGCGAGGTCGACCATGGCCATGACGGCGTAACGTCCCTTGGAACCGAGTTTCATGATGCCTCAGCAGTCCGCGCGCTTGCCGGGCTTGTCGCAATCGTCGTCGTCGAGGCCACCGACGGCGATCTCGTCCGTATTGGCCTTGGTTCCCGCCTCCAGTTCGGCAATGCGCGTGTCGAGCTTGGCGATGTGCTCGAGCAGGCCGTTGATCGCCTTGGTCACGGGATCGGGGATGTCGGGCTTGGCCGCGCCGTAGGGTGTGAAGGGCTTGCTCTCGTCGATCTTGGGCTTGCCGTGATCGACGACGCGCGCGGGAATGCCGACGACCGTGTGGCCCGGCGGAACATCGCGCACGACCACCGCGTTGGAACCGACGGCAGCACCGTCGCCGACGGTGACGGGGCCGAGGATCTTCGCACCCGCACCGACGACGACATTGTCGCCCAGGGTGGGATGGCGCTTGCCCTTGTTCCAGGTGGTGCCGCCCAGCGTGACGCCGTGATAGAGCGTGACGTTGTCGCCGATCTCGGCGGTCTCGCCGATCACGACACCCATGCCGTGGTCGATGAAGAGGCGGTCGCCGATGGTGGCGCCGGGATGAATCTCGATGCCCGAAAGGAAACGGCCGATGTGCGAAACGAACCGTCCGCCGAGCTTGAAGTCATGCAGCCAAAGCCAGTGCGACATGCGATAGAACAGAAGGGCATGGAAACCCGGATAGCAGAGCACCACCTCAAGGCGGGAGCGCACGGCGGGGTCGCGTCCGAAGACGGAATCGATATCCTGTCGGAGAGCCTTCCACATGATCGGTAGTCCTTCGTCCTTGCGACGTGTGGGCGAACCGAGGCGGGCGGCGGACCTCCCTCTGTTCCAGTGACATGTCACATAGAAAGCCCCACCACCGGAATCAAGTATTACCGCTAACGCATCGCTGCGAAACACGCTAAACGAACCTTCACCCACGCATTTTTTGGTCATATGCCCGACATCATCTTCAACGGACCCGACGGACGGCTGGAAGGTCGTTACCAGCACGGCACCAAGCCGCGCGCACCGATCTGCGTCGTCCTGCATCCCCACCCGCTCTACGGCGGGACCATGAACAACAAGGTCGCCTACACGCTCTACCGCAGCTTCGCGCAGGCGGGTTTCTCGGTGCTGCGTTTCAACTTCCGCGGCGTCGGCCGCAGCGAGGGAAGCTGGGACAAGGGCGAAGGCGAACTCTCAGACGCCGGCGCCGCGCTCGACTGGCTGGCACTGCACAACGAGGATGCCTCGGGCGTGTGGATCGCGGGCTTCTCCTTCGGCGCCTGGATCGGCGCCCACGCGCTGATGCGACGCCCGGAGATCGACGGTTTCGTGCTCGTCTCCCCGCCCGCCGACAAGTACGACTTCGCCTTCCTGGAGCCCTGCCCCTGCGACGGCCTCATCATCCAGGGCAGCGCCGACACGGTGGTCGCGCCCGAGGGCGTCACCAAGCTTGTCGAGCGGCTCAACCGCAAGAAACACGAGGTCGCCTACGAGATCATCGAAGGCGCCGGTCACTTCTTCGAAAACGAGATGGAGACCCTGCAGGGTCACGTCGACGCCTACCTCGCCAAGCGCCTGCCTGCAGCCTAGAGGCGGGTCAGCGCACGGTGCAGCGCACCGCCGGTCACCGGCCGCGCTGCACCGGTCGTCTCCGGCAGGCTGAGCGGCAGCCCCGACAGCGAACGCACGGCAAGGAAGGCGAAGGCCTCGGCCTCCAGAGCATCGCCGTCCCAGCCGAGATCCTCGGCTACCGCCACCTCGACATTCAGCCTGCCGCCCAGCGCCGCCAGCAGCGAAGTGTTGCGCCGCCCGCCGCCGGTGACGATCCATCGCGTCGGAGGGCTGGGCAGGTGCGCCACGCCGCGCGCCACGGCGGCCGCAGTGAAGGCGACCAGGGTCGCTGCGCCGTCTTCCGCTGAGAGACCTTCAAGATCGATGGCGAAGGCATCGCGGTCGAGCGACTTCGGCGCGGGCCTGGCGAAATAGGGATGGGCGAGCGCGGCATCGACGCGGGCCATATCGGGCGTGCCGGTCCGCGCCAGGGCGCCGTCGCGGTCGAAGGGCGCGCCTGTCGCCGCGAGCACCCAGTCATCGAGCAACGCGCCGCCGGGACCGGTGTCGAAAGCGACGATGCGCTCACCCTCCATCCAGGTGACGTTGGCGACGCCGCCGACGTTGAGCACTGCCACCGGCGGACGCGCGTCGGCCATGGCGGCAAGCGCGGCATGATAGAGCGGCACCAGCGGCGCGCCCTGGCCGCCGGCGGCGACATCGCGGCTGCGGAAATCGTCGACCACGTCGATGCCGGTACATTCGGCGAGCAGCGCGCCGTCGCCGATCTGCCAGGTCATGTGTTCGTCCGGCCGGTGGGCGATGGTCTGGCCGTGAAAACCGATGACATCGACATCGTCCGCCGATAGCCCTGCACGGTCGAGCAGCCCGGCGACCGCCTCTGCATGACACAGGGTCAGCGCGCGCGACGCCGCGGGCACATCGCCCCGGCCGCCCAGCACGCTGCGCAGCAGGGCGCGGGTGGCGCCGTCGTAGGGCAGTTCCAGCGTCACGCCGGTGCGCTCCACGGTCACGCCGTCGGTTCGCAGCAGGGCCGCATCGACACCGTCCAGCGAGGTGCCGCTCATCAGTCCGATGGCCGTTTTCAGCCCGTCCGCCATGGTCTCCCCGCGTTGTCGCGATGGGGCGACTATGCTACAGGACGCGCCCCCGCGCGACGGGGCAACACCGCCAATCGAGCCCGATCATGTCCGAGCCCAAGTCCGATTTCCTGCGCGACATCCTCGCGCGCGGTTTCATGCACCAGTGCACCGATCTCGATGCCTTGGACGAGGCTGCCAGCAAGGGCGTGGTCACGGCGTACATTGGCTACGACTGCACAGGGCCCAGCCTGCATGTCGGCCACATGGTCTCGATCATGATGCTGCGCCGCATGCAGCAGGGCGGTCACAAGCCCATCGTGCTGATGGGCGGCGGCACCACGAAGGTCGGCGACCCCTCGGGCAAGGACGAGGCGCGCCAGCTTCTAAGCGACGAGCAGATCGCCTCCAACATGGCCAGTATCCGCGCCAGTTTCGAGAACTACCTGACCTTCGGCGACGGCCCGACCGATGCCGTCATGGTCAACAACGACGAGTGGCTCTCGACGCTCGCCTACATCCCCTTCCTGCGCGATTTCGGCCGTCACTTTTCGGTCAACCGCATGCTCTCGATGGACTCGGTGAAGCTGCGCCTGGAGCGAGAGCAGCCGCTGTCGTTCCTGGAGTTCAACTACATGATCCTCCAGGCCTACGACTTCGTGGAACTCTTCAAGCGCTACGGCTGCACCCTGCAGATGGGCGGCTCGGACCAGTGGGGCAACATCGTCAACGGCGTCGATCTCGGCCGCCGTGTCGCCGATGCCCAGCTCTTCGGCCTGACGACGCCGCTCATCACCACCGCCTCGGGCGCCAAGATGGGCAAGACCGCGGCCGGAGCCGTGTGGCTCAACGCCGACATGCGCTCGACCTGGGACTACTGGCAGTTCTGGCGCAACACGGAGGATGCCGACGTCGGCCGCTTCCTGCGCCTTTTCACGGATCTGCCGCTCGACGAGATCGCGCGCCTGGAAAAACTCGAAGGCGCGGAGATCAACGAGGCCAAGAAGATCCTCGCCAACGAGGCGACCGCTCTGTGCCATGGCCGCGCCGCCGCCGAGGAGGCCGCCGAGACCGCACGCAAGACCTTCGAGGAAGGCACCACGGGCGACGCCCTGCCGGTGACGGAGATCGCCGCCGCGCGCCTTGCCGAGGGCGTGCTGCTCTACGAGGCGATGCGCGAGGCCGGCCTTTCGGCCTCCAACGGCGAGGCGCGCCGCCTCATCAAGGGCGGCGGTGCCCGCGTCAACGACACCGCCATCGGCGACGAGGGCCACAAGGTGACCCAGGCCGATCTCGGCCCCGACGGCACGGTGAAGCTCTCTGCAGGCAAGAAGCGCCACGCCCTGCTGCGCGCGGTCTGACGCCGCCCAAGGGCAGTCGCGTCAGCGCCCGCCTTCCTGGCGTGAACTCTCGAAGGTCAGATCACGGACCTCGTCGTCGGTCGGCGCGCTGAACAGACGGCGCAGGATGCCCGGCGTCAGCAGCGACAGCGGATCGACGCTGACCTGGGGATCCTCGCGCGGTCCCGTGACCTCGTAGGTGAAGCCGAACAGGCCGCCGCCTTCCTCGAAGCCGGTCAGGATATCGCCGATCAGGGGGATCTCGCCGAGCGCCGCATTGAGCGAATAGATCGGCACGATGGTGCCTTCCAGATCCAGCGCATTCGACTCCAGATTGACCGTTCCGAAGATCGTGATGCCCAGGCCCGGGCCATAGGCGCGCCCGTCGGTGATGGTCAGCTTGTCGCCGACCTTCTCGAAGGGGATCAGCGCGTTCTCGAACTCCAGTCCGTCGCCGGTCAGCGCGTTGGCAAGCCCTCCCATGGATGCAACGGACAGCAGCTGGGCCAGGATCGGCGCCTGGGTGAGCGTGAAGTCGGTCGCGCGCATGGCGCCGGAGGCGCGGCGCTCGTCGTTGCTGTCGTCGATCCTGGCGCGGATGTCGAGCGTACCGCCCTCGGCGTGGTCGAACAGACCCACCGCCCGGATCGCCTCGCCGGCGCTGCCCGCGCTGTATTCGAAGCGGCGTTCCTCGGGGCTGAAGCGCCAGATGTTGAGCGACGTCGGCACGTCATCGGTCAGCAGCCCGGTCACCGCAAGTGCCTCCCAGCGGTCTCCCAGATACGTTCCGTCGATGCGCACCTCGCCCACCGCATCGTTATCGGTCAGCCAGACGGTATCGAGCGCACCTTCGACATGGAACGCCGGCAGGCTCGGCCCCATCGATGCCGTCATGTCCTTCAGCATGGGTTCAAGATCAGCCGTACCGCCCGAAAGGGTAACATCGAAGACGCCGTCCTCGCGCACCGAGAGCGCCCCCGCCACGGCATTGCGCCCGAAGGCCAGTTGCTGAAGGTCCAGTCGGATCGGCGCCAGGTCGGCGGCGCGCAGGGCGCCGCTGCCTGCAATCTCCGTGGTGCCTACCGCAACGTTTAGCGCCTCAAGATGCAGCACCGGGCCAAGGTCATCGACCAGACGGAGCGCGGCCCGGCCCGGTTCACCGGCGGCCTTGTCGATATCGAGCAGGGGATAGTCGATGGCAGCGGCTTTGAGGTCCGCCACCGCCGACCAGATCATCGAGCCGGCATCGGTCTGGGCAAGATCGAGCACGATGTCGACCGGCCCCGTCATGGCGATGAAGTCGGGAATGCCCAGCGCTTCACGCTGGCCGTCATCCAGGGTGCCCCGCATCTCCACCGTGCGACGCACCGCCTCCTCCTGACGGAAGGACTGCCGGTAGGCGATCTCGAACGGCACGTTGTTGAGCCGCAGGGAGCCATCGAACACGCCCGCCGTCGAGTCGAACACCAGGGTGCCCGTGCCGCCATCGACACGATAGCCGCGCAGCCCCGGAATCAGCTCCAGATCGCTCAACTCGGCAGCGACCCGGAACTGCACGTCGCTGCGCGTCATGCCCAGAAGAAAGGGCAGGACGATCTCCAGCCTGCCCTCGATGTGGCCGTTGACCGCCTCGGGATCGACTTCGATCAGATCGGAGAAGCCAAGGCTCTCGTCGGCAAGCAGCTCCAGGGCGCGCCGCAGATCGCCGGAAGCCTCGGCGCCGATCAGCATGCCCTTGTCGCCGCTCAACGTGTCCATGGTGACGACGCCGCGCTGGCCGACAAGGCCGTTGAGCCGTCCGGTGGTGGCATCGATGCGCATCGTGTCGTCCACGATCCGCACGGCGGCGTCGATCGCCGTAACCGGCGGCATGCCCTCCAGATAGATGACCGATCCGCCGGCGACATCGACATCGATCGTCAGGTTCGCCAGGGGCAGCGCGCTTTCGGCCAGTTGTTCCACGGTGGCGCTGAAGGCCAGGGAACCCTGGGTGACCGTGCCGTCGTGGATATGGGTGACGATCCAGTCCCGCGCCCGCGTCACCAGCGGTACCGGCCAGTAGGCGCCAAGGTCGTCGACCGGAAGGGCCTCGATGTCCAGACGCGCCTCGATGAGGTCGTCGGGCCCATAGCCGCCGATCACCACCTGTCCGGTTGCCGTGCCGCTGGGCAGGCCGAGCGCCAGATCGGAAATCTCGATGCCCGAAAAACCCGGCCGGATATGCCCGGACGCCTGCGACGGGCCAAGCACGATGGGCGCTTCAAAGACCTCGGGCAGGTCGATCGTTCCGCCCGGAGCAGAGACTGCGAAACTGCCGCTGCGGACGTGGAGGTCGGTATCGAGAGCCAGGGAGAGTTCGCCGTCGACCGACAGCGCAAGGCCATCGAGCGGCGGCATCACGGGCATCAGGTAGGAGAGATCGGCAAGTGCGAAATCCGTCAGATGTGCCGACATCAGAACCGTGTCATCAGCAGGCGCATAGACTGCGACCATATCCAGATCCAGCTTGTGCTGCCCGGACCGGAGCGTCGCCCGGGTGCTGAGGTCCAGCCCCTCACCCCGGCGCCGCAGCACCAGCTCGGCGGCGGGCGCATTCCAGGTCACGCCCAGGACGCGGTCGTCCACCTGCAGCTTCGCCCCCAGCAGCGAAACCCGATCCAGGCGCTCGAACGGGGGCTGGTCGCGCACGGCAAGGAAGGCGGTGAGTAGATCGTCTCCGCTTTCGGCGGGCGTGTCGGGCGCCTTGCCCGCTTCCGACGCTGCGGCCGATGGCGCAAGCAGGGCCAGCGTCACGCTGCCGTCGGTGTGTCGCACGACATCCACCGATGGACGAATCACCGTGATGGCGCGGGGCCTCAGCTCACCGCGCAGCAGCGGCGGCAAGGCCATTTCCAGAAGCACCTCACCCGCCCCGAACGCCGGGGAACCATCGTCATGGACCACGACGACATCCAGGATCCGCAGGTCGAAGGCGCGCTGCCAATCGCCCCAGGCCAGCTGGGCCGAACCGACCTCAAAGCGGTAGCCGGTGTCTTCCTCGTTGAGCGCGGCCTCGATGTAGGGGGTCAGGGTGTCCAGCTGGATAGGCCCCTGGGCAAGGCGCCAGGCGGCACCGGCCAGCAGCACGCTGGTGACGCCGATCAGCGTCCCCAGCACATGAACCATGAATTTGGCGCCGCGTCGTGTCACGCTCTGGGCCTATCCTGCCACTTCGGGTCCAAGCTAGACGTTTTGCCCACCCAACGGCCAGCCTTGCAGAGGCCTGCATGTCTTTTCCAACTCTCGATGGCGTCGTCGCCCTGCCTGCCCCCTTCGACCGGGATCGCGCTCGCGTCGGACGCGAGCGATGGCTGGCCGCGGCAGACGACGGCGATGCAGCCAGGGCGCTGGCGGAGGATCCCACGGGAAGCGCCCTGCTGGATGCGGTTTTCGGCAACAGCCCGTTTCTCTCCCATTGCATGGTACGCCATCCCGAACGGGTGCTGACCTGGGCGGACCGAGGCCCGGAGGCCGCCATCGCGGCGGCACATGCCCTGATCGAGCAGGCCCCCGACAACGAGAAGGCCTTGATGTCCGCGCTGCGCGAGGCCCGCAACGGCGTCGCCCTGGCTGTGGCGCTGGCCGACATCGCCGGCATCTGGCCCCTGGAGCGAATCACGGGGACGCTGAGCGCCTACGCCGAACACGCGATCGACGCCGCACTGGGCCACCTTCTGGAACGCGCCGCGGCGGCGGGCCAGATCGAGAGCAGCGCGCAGACAACCGAGAGCGGGATCGTCGTGCTGGGCCTGGGCAAGCTTGGCGGCGGCGAACTCAACTACTCCAGCGATGTCGACATCATGGTGCTCTGGGACGAGGAGCGCTTTCATGCCGATGCGCCGCTGGCGGTGTGCGTGCGCATGGTGCGCGGCCTGGTGCGCCTGCTGGAGGAGCGCACGCCCCAGGGATACGCCCTGCGCACCGACCTGCGCCTGCGGCCGGATCCCGGCGCCACGCCGCTTGCCCTGTCGGTCGATGCCGCCGAGCTCTACTACGAGAGCCTGGGTCAGAACTGGGAGCGGGCGGCGCTGATCAAGGCCCGCCCCGTGGCCGGCGACATCGCGGCGGGCGAGGCCTTCCTGGACCGCCTGACACCCTTCATCTGGCGTCGTCATCTCGACTTTGCCGCGATCCAGGACATTCATTCGATCAAGCGCCAGATCCATGCTCACAAGGGCGGCGCACAGATTGCCGTGGCGGGTCACAACGTGAAACTGGGCCGCGGCGGCATCCGCGAGATCGAGTTCTTCGCCCAGACCCAGCAGCTCATCTTCGGCGGCCGGGAGGCCTCCCTGCGTACCCGCGCGACCTGCCAGGCTCTGGGCGCCCTTGCGGATGCCCAGCGCATCGCGCCGTTCATCGCGCTCGACCTCACCAACGCCTATGGCGAACTGCGCCGCATCGAACATCGCCTGCAGATGATCGATGACGCCCAGACCCACAGCGTGCCCGACACGCCCGAGGGCCTGGCCCACATTGCCTGTTTTCTCGGCCACCCCGATGTCGCGGCCTTTTCCAGCCAGCTCACGAGCATCCTGCAGCGGGTGGAGGCCCATTACGCCGACCTTTTCGAGGAATCCGATCCGCTCTCGGGCGAGGCCGGGGGAGCCGCAGGCAACCTCGTCTTCACAGGCACCGAGGACGACCCCGATACGCTCGCCACCCTGGCGCGCCTGGGCTTTGCCGATCCCGCGGCGGTCGCGGCCATCGTGCGCGGCTGGCATCACGGCCGCGTGCGGGCGATGCGCAGCCCGCGGGCGCGCCAGATCCTGACCGAGCTGATGCCCCGTCTGCTTGCCGCCTTTGGCGCCACCAGCCACCCCGACGGCGCCATGATGCGTCTGCAGGAGTTCATCAGCCGCCTTCCCGCCGGTGTGCAGTTGTTCTCGCTGTTCCAGAGCAATGCCGAACTGCTCGATCTGGTTGCAGAGATCATGGGCACGACGCCGCGACTGGCCGAGCACCTGGCCCGCACCCCCACCCTGCTCGATCACGTCCTCGACACCGACTTCTACGACGATCTCGGCAGCACGCCCGAGGTCGTGAGCGATCTGGAACGTCACCTCGTCGACCTGCGCGATGCCGAGGACCTCTATGATCGTGTGCGGCGATGGGCACACGACCGGGAGTTCCAGATCGGCGTCCACCTGCTGCGCGGCATGATCACGCCCAACGCGGCTGCGGCAGGGCTCACGGCCATGACCGATGCCGTCTTGCAGGCCCTGCTGCCGCGTGTCGCCCACGAGTTTGCCGAACAGCACGGCAGCATTCCCGGCAGCGCCATCGCCGTGCTGGCGCTGGGCAAGTACGGCGCGCGCGAGCTCAACTTCGGCTCCGACCTCGATCTTGTCTTCGTCTATCGCCATGACGACGAAGCCGGCCCCTCGGACGGCGCGCGACCGCTTCCGGCCAGCCTCTACTACACGCGCCTGTGCCAGCGCTTCGTCAATGCCCTGACCACGATGACCAACGCCGGACGCCTGTTCGAGATCGACATGCGTTTGCGGCCGTCGGGCAATGCCGGGCCGCTGGCCTCCGAACTGAGCGGCTTCCTGCGCTATCAGGCCGAGGAGGCCTGGACCTGGGAACACCTGGCGCTGACCAAGATGCGTGTCGTTCATGGCGAGGCCGGGCTTGCCGCCGCCGTGAAGGAAGGCGTCAAGGCGGTGCTGGTACGCCCACGCGATGTCGGCGCCGTCGCCACCGACATGCGCGACATGCGCCTGCGCATCGGACGCGAGCATCCGGCCCTCGACCGGCTCGACGTGAAGTACGCCCAGGGCGGCCTGATCGACCTCGACTTCCTGGCCCAGGGGCTGCAGCTCATGCATGCCGCTCGCCATCCCGACGTGCTGGCGGCCAGTTCCACCGATGCCCTGCAGGCCTGCGCCCACGCCGGTCTGATCGGGGCCCGCGAGGCCGAAGAACTGATCGCCGCCGGACGGCTGATGCAGGATGTTCAGGGCGTCATTCGCCTGGCGATGTCAAAGCCCGCGCGCGAAAAGGACATGCCCCAACCCCTGCGCGACCTGATGGTGCGCATCACGGGGCTTGGCGATTTCGGCAACCTGGCCCGCGTGCTCGATGCCGCGCAGGGGGTGGTACGCGCCGCCTTCGTGCGCCATATCGAGGACCAGGCCACGGCAAGCAACGACAAGGAGACCTGACATGAGCGGACCCCAGAGCGGCGACAAGGCCCCCGACTTCACCGCGCCCACCGACGGCGGCGGCAGCCTCAGGCTGTCCTCGCTGAAGGGCAAGAAGGTGGTGCTCTATTTCTATCCCAAGGACGATACGCCGGGCTGCACCAAGGAGGCCTGCGGCTTCCGCGACAGCCTTGCGAGCCTTGCCGATGCCAATACGGTGGTCGTCGGCGTCTCGCGCGACAGCGTCAAGCGCCACGACAACTTCAAGGCCAAGTACGACCTGCCCTTCCAGCTCGTCTCCGACGAGGACGGCACGATCTGCGAGGCCTATGGCGTGTGGGTCGAGAAGAAGAACTACGGTCGCACCTATATGGGCATCGAGCGCGCCACCTTCCTGATCGACGCCAAGGGCGTGGTTCGCGAGGTCTGGCGCAAGGTCAAGGTCAACGGCCATGTCGAGGCAGTGACCCAGGCAGCCGCAGAACTGGGGTGAACGCCGCCCCTGGCCTTGCCGGGCTTGCCGCGGCGGTGCTGGGCGCCGGCGACCCCGCGGCCAAGGCCCAAGCCTCGCTGGAAGGCGCGCGGCGCTGGGCAGAGGGCGGTTGCGCGCTTTCCCACGGCGCCGTTCCCGACCGCCCCGCAAGGCCGCAGCGACCCGAGCTGTGCCACCCGTCCGCCATGCCGCGGCGGCGGGCGCTGAGCACCGACGCGGGCCGGATCGCCCTGCTCCATGCCCTGGCCCATATCGAGTTCAACGCCATTGACCTGGCCTGGGACATTGCTGCGCGCTTTCCAGGCATGCCGCGCGGCTTCTACGACGACTGGCTGAGCGTGGGCGCCGACGAGGCGCGCCATTTCACCATGCTGAGCGAACGCCTGGCCGATCTCGACGCCGCCTACGGTGACCTTCCGGCCCACGACGGCCTGTGGCAGGCGGCCATCGACACCAGCGACGACCTGCTGGCACGCCTGGCGGTGGTGCCGCTGGTCCTGGAGGCGCGCGGGCTGGATGTCACGCCCGGCATGATCGAACGGCTGAACCGGGCGGGCGATACGGCCAGCGCTGCCATCCTGGAGGTGATCTATCGCGAGGAGGTCGGCCATGTCGCGACCGGCATGCGCTGGTTCCGCCATGTCTGCGCCGAGCGCGGTCTGCAGCCCGAGGCAACCTGGAAGGCGATCGTCGCGCAGCGTTTCCGCGGCCGGGTGAAGCCGCCCTTCAACGAGGAAGCGCGCAGCCGCGCCGGTCTTCCTCCCGCCTACTACGCCGGCGAAATCCTGTAGGAGCAGCGCCGCGCGCCTTCCAGCAGGTGTTCGCAGCGCTCCACCAGCCAGTCCTTGCCGATGGCCTCCTGGAAGACCTCCAGTTCGGAGCGACACAGCCCCTGGCACATCTGCGCGGCGGCGCAGACCGGGCAGTGGTTCTCGATGAAGAGATAGTCGCCGCTCTCGTCCTTGCGCCATTCGGCCATGTAGCCCTCGGCACTGCGCAGTTCGGCGAGTGCCGCCAGGCGCTTCTCGATGCCGGCCTTGCCCTCAAGCCGCTCCCGGTAGTTCCGGGCGGTCTCGCGCGTGCGTGCATCGATCAGCTTGTCGAGCCCCTTCGCACCGAAGACGCGGCGCACGCTGTCGAGCAGCGCGACCGTCAGTTCACCGTGGCTGTCGGGGAAGCGTCCATGGCCCTGGGTGGTCAGCGACCAGTGACGGGCCGGCCGGCCCACGCCCGAGCGCTCGTCGTGATGATCGACAAGGCCCTCCTCGGTCAGGCGCTTGAGGTGCTGGCGCACGCCCATGGCCGTGATCTCCAGCTTCTCCGCCAGGACCTGGGCCGTCAGCGGGCCCTTGGTCTTCAGCAGATAGAGGATGTGTTCCTGGGAGTCGCGGCGGTCATTGCTCATGGCGGCGACTTTGGCCTCTGCGCCCCGCGCGTTCAAGACGGCGAGCGCCGGGCCGAGAGCAGACAGAGGAAGGAGATGGCGGCGCTTGCGGTCAGCAGATAGGCCGGCGACAGATTGCCCGCGCCGCGCTCGATCAGATAACTCGCCAGCATCGGCGCCGTGCCGCCGAATACCGCCAGCCCGATATTGTAGCTCACCGAAAACGCGCTCATGCGGATCTCGCGCGGAAACAGCAGCGCCATGCGCGTGCCGAAGCCGGCGATGAAGGGCGCAAGGATCACCGCAAAGCACAGCTCGCCGATCAGCGACAACCCGGGGTCGCCGTGATCCATCAGCATGAAGAGCGGGATGGTGAGCACGATGCCCGCACCGGAACTGGCAAGACACATGCGCTGAAGGCCGATGCGGTCGCCCATCCAGGCCGAGATGGGAATCAGCACCACCAGCACCACCATGGAGACCGTGTCGATCTCGAAGGCCTGGCTGCCGGGCATGCCCGTCACCCCGGAGAGATAGGTCGTGATGTAGACGAAGAGGATATAGAAACCGGCGGCATCGAAGGCCGTGATGCCGATGGCACGCAGGAAATCGCCGCGGTGCTCGCGGATGGCGCGCAGCAGCGGCAGGTCGCCCAGCCCCTTGGCATAGTGCAGCTTCTCTTCGGCCTCCTGACCCGGGGCGCGGTTGAGATCGCGGCGCAGCACCATGCCGGTGACGGCAATGATGAGACCGGCAAGGAACGGCAGGCGCCAGCCCCAGGCATCGACCTGGTCGGCCGTCAGCAGGGAGGTGATCAGCGTGCCGACCAGCGAGCCCAGCAGCACGCCGCCGATGGCGCCCGAGAACGACCAGCTTCCCGCCAGGGTGCGGCCCTTGCCGGGAGCGGCCTCCTCGATCATGAAGGTGACGGAACTCGTCAGTTCGCCGCCCACCGAGGCGCCCTGCATGAGGCGCAGCAGGATCAGCACCACCGGCGCCATGACCCCCAGGGTGTCGTAGGTCGGCATGACGCCGATCAGGAAGGTCGGCACCGCCATCATCATGATGGAGATCATCATCACCCGGCGACGGCCCAGCAGATCGCCGAGATGGCCCAGGATCACCGCACCGATGGGACGTGCCAGAAAGCCGATGGCAAAGACACCGAAGGCGGCAACCACCGACACGGTGGGATCGTCGCTGGGAAAGTAGTGCTTGCCGATCGTGGCCGCGAAGAAGCCGTAGACGGCAAAGTCATACCATTCCAGCACATTGCCGATCATGCCGGCCATCGCCGCCCGGCGCGTACCCATGGTCCTGCTCATCTGCTGCCCCCCGGCGTGCTGACCCGTCGGCAGGATAACACGCCGGGTCGGCCGCGCGGAGCGTGCTAGAGCACGGCCTCGTCGACCTCGCCGCCCAGGTTCTGGGCGAGTGCCGCGCTGATGAAGAGGTCGATGTCGCCGTCGAGCACCGCTTCGGTGTTGCTCGTCTCGACCTCCGTGCGCAGGTCCTTGACCATGCGGTAGGGCTGCAGGACGTAGGAGCGGATCTGATGCCCCCAGCCGATGTCGCCCTTGGCGTCGGCGGCGGCCTGCGCCTTCTCCTCGCGCATGCGCAGTTCGCGCTCGTAGAGGCGCGACTTCAGCATGGCCATGGCGGTGGCGCGGTTGCGGTGCTGGGAACGGTCGTTCTGGCACTGCACGACGATGCCGGTGGGCATGTGGGTGATGCGGATGGCGCTGTCGGTCTTGTTGATGTGCTGGCCGCCGGCGCCGGACGCCCGGAAGGTGTCGACGCGGATGTCCTTGTCCTCGACCTCCACCTCGATGGTGTCGTCGATCACCGGCGAGACGCCGACGCTGGCGAAGCTCGTGTGGCGCCGCGCCGCCGAATCGAAGGGCGAGATGCGCACCAGGCGATGCACACCCGTCTCGGTCTTGGCCCAGCCATAGGCATTGTGACCGACCAGCTTCACGGTCGCCGACTTGATGCCCGCCTCTTCACCGGCGCTCTCGTCGAGATATTCCACCTTGTAGCCGCGCCGCTCGGCCCAGCGCGTGTACATGCGCATCAGCATCTGGGCCCAGTCCTGGCTTTCGGTGCCGCCGGCGCCTGCGTGGACCTCAAGGTAACAGTCGTTGCTGTCGGCCTCGCCCGAAAGCAGGCTTTCGACACGCACCGCCTCGGCCTTCTTGGCCGCTTCCTGAAGCGCCTTGACCGCGTCCTCGGCAAGGGCCTCCTCGCCCTCGGCCTCGGCCAGTTCGATCAGTTCCAGGTTGTCGGAAAGCGTCGATTCCATCTCGCGCACCGCGCCGATGGAATCGACCAGGCGCGTGCGCTCGCGCATCAGGGCCTGGGCCTTCTCCGGATCGTTCCAGAGATCGGGGTCCTGGGCGAGGTGCTCGACCTCGTCGAGCCTTATGAGTGCGTTATCCCAGTCAAAGATGCCTCCGCACGAGAGCCAGCGCGTTTTCGATCTGCACCTTGAGGTCGGCAACGTCGGCACGCATGGGAAAGCTCCTGGCTGAAGTGAGGCGCGGAAACTGGCCGCAAAGGCGGGTCGGCGTCAACCCGCCCAGTGATAAGTATGGATGTCAGTAGATGCCCGAGCCGGAGATGGCGGACCCGTCGATCACGTCGTCGGCTTGTGGCGCATAGCCGTTGGCCGCCTCGGTGGGTTCGGTGCCGGGCTTGAAGGCCTCGACGATCACGCGGTCGGTGGCGGTGCCGGGCAGCAGGCCGCGGTCGCCGTCGACACGCACCAGGCGCACACCATCCGGGATTCGGAACGGAATGATCGGCTCGCCTTCCAGGGCCTCGCCCATGAACTGCTTCCAGATCGGCACCGCAACCGACGAGCCGGTTTCGCCCTTGCCCAGGGTTTCGGGCTGGTCGAAGCCGACATAGACGCCCAGCGCCAGATCCGGCGAGAAGCCCATGAACCAGGCATCGCGGTATTCGTTCGTGGTGCCCGTCTTGCCCGCCAGCGGGCGGCCCAGGGAGGCGATGCGCGCACCGGTGCCGCGCAGCACCACACCCTCCAGGATGGAGACCATCTGATAGGCGGTCACCGGATCGACGATCTGCTCGCGCAGGTCCGGCAGCACGGGTACGGAAGCGTCGTCGCGCCAGACATCGGACCAGCAGGTCGAACAGTCGCGTTCGTCGCGGCGCCAGATGGTCAGGCCGTCGCGGTCCTGGATGCGCTCGATCAGCGAGGGCTCGATGCGCTTGCCGCCGTTGACGATCTCGGCATAACCCGTGGTCATGCGCAGCAGGGTCGTCTCGGCCGCGCCCAGGGCCATGGGCAGGTAGAACGGCAGTTCGGGATCAAGGATTCCGAAGCGCACGGCATAGTCGTCGACCACCTGCGGCCCGACGATGTTGGCGAGCCTGATCGTCATCAGGTTGCGCGATTTTTCGATGCCCATGCGCAGCGGCGTGGGTCCATAGAATTCGTTGCTGTAGTTGCCCGGCTTCCAGATCGGCTGGCCGTCGCCCGGATCGTAGGTGAAGGGCGCGTCCTCGATCAGGGTCGAGGGCGTGAAGCCGTGGTCGAGCGCGGCCATGTAGACGAAGGGCTTGAAGGCCGAACCGGGCTGGCGCATCGCCTGGGTCGCCCGGTTGAACTCGCTCTGGTCGTAGCTGAAGCCGCCGACCATGGCGAGGATGCGGCCGTTGCGCGGGTCCATCGCCAGGATCGCGCCAGAGACCGCGGGGATCTGGCGCAGGGCAAAGAGCGGGGCATCCTGGGGGGCGCCGCCCTCCGGAGCCGCGGCAGGCTCGACCACGATGACATCGCCGGCCGCCACCGCATCCGATGGCGCCTTGATGCCGGAACCCAGGCCGCCGTCCTCAAGCTGGCGGCGCGCCCAGGTCATGTCGTCGAGCAGGATGACGCCGGTGCTGCCATCGGGGAAACCGATGGCGGCGGCTTCCTCGTTCATGCCGAGCACCACGGCGACCTTCCAGGGGGCAAGGTCGGAAGGCACCGGCACTTCGCCCAGGGCCTCGCCCCAGTTGTCGTCCAGCGTGATGGTGGCAAGGGGGCCGCGATAGCCGTGGCGGCGGTCATAGGCCGACAGGCCGTCACGCAGCGCCCGGCGGGCGATTTCCTGCAGGCGCGGATCGATGGTGGAGCGGACATAGAGGCCGCCCTCGTAAAGCGCGTCGCTGCCGTAGAGCTCGACGATCTGGCGTCGGACTTCCTCGGTCGGGTAGTCGGCCACGACATCGTCGCGGGATTCCCCGCTGGCGACCTCCAGAGGTTCGGCCTGGGCCGCAAGGCCCTCTTCGACGCTGACGAACCCCTCGGCCACCATGCGCTGGATCACCCAGTTGCGGCGGGCGACCGCGGCATCGTGGCGGCGTACGGGATGGTAGTTGTTGGGCGCCTTGGGCAGGGCCGCGAGATAGGCGGATTCGGCCAGGGTCAGCTGATCGAGCGGCTTGCCGAAGTAGTTCAGCGCCGCCGCAGCCACGCCATAGGAGCCGTAGCCCAGGTAGATCTCGTTGAGATAGAGCTCGAGGATGCGGTCCTTGGGCAGGGCCTCCTCGATGCGGATGGCAAGGATCGCTTCCTTGATCTTGCGCTCGTAGGAGACCTCGTTGGTCAGCAGGAAGTTCTTGGCAACCTGCTGGGTGATGGTCGATGCGCCCTGCAGGCGCTGGCCGCCGCCCACGGCCTTCAGGTTGGTGATCGCGGCGCGGATGATGCCTTCGGGATCGATGCCGTGGTGCTCATAGAAATTCTGATCCTCCGCGGCGATGAAGGCCTCGCGGACATGCAGGGGTATGCCCTCGATCGGCACGAAGACACGATTCTCCACCGCGAATTCCGCCATCAGGCGGCCGTCGCCGGCATAGACGCGCGTCGCCACCGGCGGCTCGTAGTCGGCGAGCATGCGATGATCGGGCAGGTCGCGGCCGTAGTGCTTGAAGGCCCAGACCACGATACCGCCCGCCGCGATGACACCGATCAGTCCGAGCACGACAAAGGCGCCCAGCAGGCGCAGGAGCCAGCGGCGCTTGCGGCGTTTGACCGGTTTGGGGGGCGTTTCTTCGCTCACGTCAGGCTCTGCATGGTTCACGCACAACGCACGGATGGCCGGTTCGATCCGTCCGCCCGGCATGCTCTAGGCCTGCAATATGGCGTCCCGGTGGCGTTACTGCCAGCAAAGCCTTGCTGCCGGAATGCGGGCGGGCAATCCCCTCAATCCCCTATTGGGGATGGTTGGCGAAGTAGTCGTCGACCGCGTCAACCACCGCGCTCATGAACTTCTCCCGGAAGGCCGGGTCGCGCAGATTGCGCTCCTCCTCCGGGTTCGAAAGGTAGCCCATCTCCAGCAGAACCGACGGCACGTCGGGCGCCTTGAGCACGCGGAAACCGGCAAAGCGGTGGGCATTGCTGCGCAGACGCACCGCCTGTGCGATCTCCACGGCAATCAGCCCTGCAAACTCCGAAGAGGCATTCTTGGTCTCGCGCTGGGCCAGATCGATCAGGATGTTGGTGGTCAGCGGGTCGTAGGCGACGTTGACGAAGTCGACGCCGGAAATGAGATCGGCCTTGTTCTCGCGCGCAGCAAGCGCCGCGGCTTCATCGTCCGAAGCCGTCTCGGAAAGCGAATAGACACCGGCCCCGCGCACCGAGGAATCGGCAATCGAATCGGCATGAATGGAAATGAAGAGGTCGGCGCCGTTGGAGCGCGCCAGATCGACCCGTTCGCCGAGCTTCAGGAACACATCGCTGTCGCGCGTCAGCACGACATGATAGCCGCCGCGGGCCTCCAGCAGGCGGGCAAGCTCGCGCGCGGCAGCCAGGGTCAGGTCCTTTTCGTAGGCCCCGCTCGCCCCGATGGCGCCGGGATCGACGCCGCCGTGGCCGGCGTCGATGACAATGACGATGTCGTCCCACTCCGGCTTGCGCGCGGGCAGCGGCGGTCCGTCCCAGGTACTGGCATCGAATACCGGGGCATCGGTTACCACGTTGGACGAGAGCAGCGCGGCCTCCTGCACTTCGCCCGGGTTGCGCGGCGCCAGATCGAGCACGAAGCGATAGCCGAAGTTCGCCGAGGGCTCGAGCAGGAAGGCGTCGCGCACCGCGGTCGGCCCGCCGACGTCGAGCACGATGCGCGAGCGGCCGGGCTCGTAGAGGCCGTATCGGAAGGCCTCGATCAGTCCGGCATCCAGGGCCTGGCTGTCGGCGGGCAGTTCCCAGTCGACCTCGCTGAGGTCGATGACGACGCGATCGGGACCGTCGAGCACGAAGACGTCGAAGGCGATGGGCGCGGTCAGGTCCAGCACGAAACGGGTGGCGTCTGCATTCACGCCGGCGCGCACGCCGGTGACCGTCGGCGACTGCGCAGAGGCAGGCATTGCGGCCGCCAGCAGGCCGAGCAGCAGGTATAGCAGCGCAAACGCGCGGAACACGTTGTGCAATCTCATGGTTGTCGCGCGAGCAATCTGCGTACTATCATAGTCCTGTCGCTGAACCTTCGCTTTCATCGGTGGCTCTATGCCATTGAAAGTTATGGGAATTGCGCGCCGCTATAGAATCACGAACGGCGCGCCGCGACAAGACACAAGACACCCCCTTCCTGGAAGGATCACCGTGAACCCCCGGCGCGAGATGGCAAATACCCTGACGGAGACCCGGTCCGGAACCGCAGAATTGCGGTTCGCGGCGGCTCGACCGCAGGAATTTGCCGCCGCGATGCGGCCGCCGGTCTCACGCACAACCGCGACGTCGCGGGCGCGAAGCACAGACTTCGCCGCCAGGCGCGCCGTCGCCCCAGACTGGAACATCCATGACACGACGTATGCTGATCGACGCCGGCCACCGGGAAGAGACCCGGGTCGTCGTCACCGACGGACGCGACCTGCAGGAATTTGACGTTGAATCCGCAGTAAAGAGCCAACTCAAGGGCAACATCTATCTGGCGAAGGTCACCAGGGTCGAACCGTCCCTGCAGGCGGCCTTCATCGACTACGGCGGCAACCGCCACGGTTTCCTGGCGTTCAGCGAAATCCATCCCGACTACTTCCAGATTCCGGTCTCGGACCGCGAGGCACTGGCGGCCGAGCAGGCCCGCCTGGTCGAGCGCGCCCAGAAGGAAGACGAGGAAGAGCACGAGGACCAGGACGACGAGGAGGCCGCCGAGGCCGCGCCCGGCGAGGAGGGCGAGGACGAGATCGTCGATGCCGATGCCGACCCGGACGCCGACGAAGGCTCCGAGGCGGAGGTCGAGGCCGAAGCCGAGGAAGGTTCCGAAGGCGGACGCCGCCGGGGCCGCGGGCGCGGCCGGGGCCGCGGGCGCCGTCCCGCCAAGAACGAGGACCCCGAGGAGCGCCAGGAGGCCGCGCGCCATGCCGCGATCCTGAAGCGCGGCTACAAGATCCAGGAAGTCATCAAGCGCCGCCAGATCCTGCTCATCCAGGTCGTCAAGGAAGAGCGCGGCAACAAGGGCGCGGCACTCACCACCTACATGTCGATCGCCGGACGCTACTGCGTGCTGATGCCCAACACGCCGCGCGGCGGCGGCATCTCGCGCAAGATCGCCGACAGCGCCCAGCGCCGCCGCCTCAAGGAAGTGGCCAACGAGCTGGAGGTGCCCGAGGGCATGGGCCTGATCATCCGCACCGCCGGCCAGGGCCGGACCAAGGCGGAGATCAAGCGCGACTTTGCCAGCCTGCTCAAGCAGTGGGAGGAGATCCGCGAGGAGACGCTGAAGTCCTCGGCGCCCTCGCTGATCTACGAGGAGGCCAACATCATCAAGCGGGCCATCCGCGACCTCTATTCCAAGGAGATCGACGAAATCCTGGTGGAGGGCGAGGACGGCTACAGGATGGCCAAGTCCTACATGAAGCTCCTGATGCCGAGCCACGCCAGCCGCGTGCAGATGTACAAGGAGCCCACCCCCCTCTTCCACAAGTACGACGTGGAGCGCCAGCTCGACGCCATGCACAGCCCGATCGTGCAGCTGAAGTCGGGCGGCTACATCGTGCTCAACCAGACCGAGGCGCTGGTCGCCATCGACGTCAACTCGGGCCGCTCGACCAAGGAGCGCAACATCGAGGAGACGGCGGTCAAGACCAACATCGAGGCCGCCGAGGAAGTCGCCCGCCAGCTGCGCCTGCGCGATCTGGCCGGCCTCATCGTCATCGACTTCATCGACATGGACGAGCACCGCAACGAGCGCACGGTGGAGCGCAAGCTGAAGGAAGCGATCAAGCTGGATCGCGCGCGCATCCAGATCGGCCGCATCTCCACCTTCGGCCTGCTGGAGATGTCGCGCCAGCGCCTGCGCCCCAGCCTTGCCGAGGCGCTGTCGCAGACCTGCCCGCTGTGCAGCGGCACCGGCCATGTCCGCACCACGGAATCGACCACGCTGCACGTCCTGCGCGGCATCGAGAACGAAGGCCTCAAGAGCCGCGCCAGCGCCATCCGCGTGCTGGTGCCGACCGATATCGCGCTTTATCTGCTCAACCAGAAGCGTCAGGCCCTGCTCGAGGTCGAGAACCGCTACGACTTCACCGCCGTCATCGAGCGCAACGACGACCTGATCGCGCCCGACTTCCGCATCGAGGTCATCACCGCACGCGAGCGCGATGGCGAGGCCGCCGAGACCTCCGCTCCCAGCGAGCCGGCTGCGCGTGTCGAGCAGCGCGAACCCGAACGCAAGGAACCCGCCGAGCGTGACCGTCCGAGCAGCGAGGACGACGGCGACGAGGAGGACGGCGGCCGCAAGAAGCGCCGCCGGCGGCGCCGCCGCAAGGGCCGTGGCGAAGGCGGCGACGAGCGCTCCGAGGATGATGCCGCCGCACGCAGTGATTCCGACAGCGAGGACGACGACGAGGACGAGCAGAACGCCGCTCCCTCCTCCGGCTCGTCCAATGAGGACGACGACGGCAGCGGCCGCAAGCGCCGCCGCCGTGGCCGCCGGGGCGGACGGCGCCGGCGCGGCCGTGGCGAGGACAACGCCGAGGGCGGCGAGTCCGGCGGCCAGGCTGCTTCGGCTTCCGACGAGGAACAGCCGGCAGAGGCCAAACCCGCCAAGGCACAGCGTTCCGCCCCCAGCCGCGATGCCGTGTGGACCGACGATGACGGCATCCCCGACACGACCCCGCGCGAGGACGACCCCCGCCCGACCGCAAAGCGCCGCAAGGATCCGCTGAACGAGGTCGAGGACGACCTTGAAGTCGACCTTGCCGCCGAACCGGCCGCAGCCGTGCGCCGCGAGGAGCCTGTCGAAAAGGCCAGCCAAGAGCCTGCCGCCAGCGAGACTCCTGCCGAGAAGACGCCGGAGGCCGATTCCGAGGCGCCTGCCGAGACCACGGCGGAGGAGCCGGAACCGGCGCCGGAAGCGCAGCCCGAGGAGCCGGCCGGTCCGCCGCGCCGGGGTTGGTGGAACAAGATCGTCGGCAACTAGTTCCGGCTTGAGGAAGCTTCAGCGCCCGCCGTCGCGCCAGAGGACGAGGCGGCGGGCCGCTTCCGCCATGTCGGCGGTTGCCCCGGCGTAGGAAAAGCGCACAGCCCTGCCGCCGCGCACCGGATCGAAATCGATGCCCGGCGTGATCGCGACGCCCGTGGTCTGCAGGATCTCCCGGCAAAAGGCGTCGGCGTCGGCGGTCATGTGCGCGACATCGGCATAGATATAGAAGGCGCCGTCCGGCTGGCTCAGCCGATCGAAGCCCGCACGCGGCAGTTCGCGCAGCAGCAGGTCGCGGTTGGCGGCGTAGGTGGCGACGTGGCCGTCAAGCTCGTCGCGGCAGTCGAAGGCCGCCAGGGCGGCATGCTGCGACAGCGTCGGCGCGGAGATGTAGAGGTTCTGCGCCAGGCGTTCCACGGGGCGCAGCAGATCCTCCGGCACGACCATCCAGCCGATGCGCCAGCCGGTCATCGAGAAGTATTTCGAGAAGCTGTTGATCACGACCGCGTCGTTGTCGAAGGCGATGGCGGTCGCTTCGGGGCGGCCGTAGGTGATGCCGTGGTAGATCTCGTCGGAGATGAAGCGGATGCCCTGTTCGCGGCAGTAGGCGGCCAGCGCCGCCAGTTCCTCCGGACTGACC
>CALLQH010000201.1 GCA_938014945.1 uncultured bacterium
CGCGCTTCAGCTGTCGACCACCATGCCGATGACGACCAGCACCTGATACTCCTGCCGGCTGCAGCCGGGAACATTCGGCATCTCCACCCCCGGGCTCATGGGGAAGACCGCGACCGGCGTCGCCGTGGGCGTGCACATCTCGCCCTCGGCCTTGGGCGTGTAGACCGCCGCCCGGCAGCGCAGATGGGTGACATCATAGATCGTGGCGCCGTCGGCCAGGCTCCAGGCCTGGTTGCCCTCGGCATCCGGCTCCTCGACGGTGAGCACCGAGGTCACTTCCCGTCCGCCGGTAACCACGTAACGGCCCGCCGGCAGCGGAAAGCTCGGCGTTTCCATGATCAGGCCGTGTTCTTCCAGCCACCAGGAATCGTGATCGAACTGCCAGCCGGTCGGCGCCATGCCGTCGCTGGCGAGCAGCGCGGGAAAGTCGCTGATCCAGACACCACGCGGCCCGGGATCGACCTCCCACAGCCCCCAGGTCGCCGCATCCGTGCCCGACGTCGACGAGGAATCGCCAAGCGCTGCGATGTACTGCGTCGGCACCGGCTTGACCGTGGTCTCGGCCGATGCCGCCCCGGCCATCAGCCCCAGCGCCACCGCGCCGCCCGCCAGGGCGCGCAGCGCCGCCGTTCCGATCCTGAAATGCATGGTTTTTCCTCTCAACGCCCCGTAAAACGACCCGCATGGTAATGCGGTGGTCCCGCACAACCAATTCACGAGCCCGACAGCACCGTGTGGAAGGGATTACGAAGAAGCGCAGAGGTTGGATCGCACGCCCAGCGGCCTGACGCGGGAAAAGCGGCACGGCAACGCGGAAAAGTGGCGACCCCTACGGGAATCGAACCCGTGTCTCAACCGTGAAAGGGTTGTGTCCTGACCGCTAGACGAAGGGGTCGCGGTGCGTGCCGTCATCTAGACGGTCGGGACGGCGAAATCAAGATCGCAGCGCAGGTTTCCTGACAGAAGCAGGAGAAGTTGTCTGGCCGCGGGCCTTGCGCAGGCGGGGCGCCAGGGCGCTGTCGATGATGCCGGGCGCCAGGTGATGCACGAAGCGGAAAACCTGCTCGGCCAGACCGGGATAGAGACGGTCGCGGTCACGCTCCACCGCGCGCCAGATGGCGTGGGCGACGGCCTCGGGCGCATCGACCTTCATGGCAAACGGCGCCTCCAGCTCGCCATAGGCGGCAAAGGCAGGGGTGCGCACGGCGCGCGGCGCGACATGGGTGATGCCGATGCCGTCGTCGGCAAGCTCCCGGCGCAGCGCGTCCGACATGCCGCGCAGGCCGAACTTGGTGGCCGAATAGGCGGCAAACAGCGGAAAGGCGATGTCACCGAACATGGAGCCGATGTTGACGACGCGCGAGGGCGCGGCGGCACGCAGCATCGGCAGCAGGTCGCGTGTCAGGGCCAGCGGCGCGGCAAGGTTCGTGCCCAGCATGGCGGCGATGGCATCGTCGTCGTGCCCGTCCAGGGCCCCGACGCTCTGCACCCCGGCGTTGTTGACCAGGATATCGACACCGCCCAGCCCGCGCCCGGCAAGGTCGATGATCGCCGCGCGGCCGCCGGGATCGACGACATCGGCAACGCAGATGCTGGCGCGCTGGGGGCTCGGCAGACTGGCCCTGGCAGCCTCCAGCGCCTCTGCGCCGCGTCCCACCAGCAGCAGGCGCGCGCCGCGCGCCGAGGCCTCGCGGGCCAGAGCCAGCCCCAGGCCGGAACCGGCCCCGGTCAGGACGATTCGCGCGCCCTCAAGCTGCATGGGAAAGCTCCTCGTGCCGGCTGGCGATGTCGCGGAAGAGGTCGCCGTAGAGGCGGTAGATCACACGGGCTGTCTCGAGAACCGCCTCGTGCGCGCCCGGCCGGTCGATGCCGTCGACCAGTTCGCGGAAAAAGGCGACATGCTCCACATCGAGCCCGCCATGGCTGGAGAGATAACGAAAGCCGCCTCCCCCCTCGCCCATGCCGACGCGCGTGGCGATGGACATCGCGGCGCGCTGGGCCAAGGCGACGGACATGCCCTCCAGCACATGCACCATGCCGAGCATGGCATAGGGGCTGACAAAGGCGATCGCATAGTGGGCGTAGGCGACCATCAGATGGCAGGGCAGCCGCGGCGCGCCCTGGCGTACGGCATCGGCGTCTCCGCCGAGCGCGGCGATATCCTCGAGAATCCACGCCTCGTGGCCGCGTTCCTCGGCGATGTAGTCGAACAGGGCTTCGCGGTAGACCGCATCGCCGGGGCCGCAATGCGATGCCGCCAACGCCAGCAGCGGGCAGGTCTGGCGCACATGGTGATAGGCCTGCGACAGGAAATCGACATAGGCAGCGCGCCCGACCCCCTCGCTGCAGGCCCGGGCGATCACGGGGATGGTCATGAATTCCGCCCGCTCCGCAGCCGTGGCATCGAGCAGATCGCGATAGAAGCTCATGGTCGGTGTCCTTTCAGGAGGGGTGCGCGCCGCTGCCGGTCGCGCCCGGCAAGGCCCGCGCGACGGCATGGCGGTTGACGCTGCCGTCCGGGCGCAGCCAGCCGGCGTCCAGGAACCTTCCCGGCGCCACGACCGCGATGTCGTGGGGCCGCGCATATTCGGGCAGGTCGGCCCAGCGCTGCACCGCGAGTTCGTCGACGTTGCCCGCGGCCCGCGCCGGTTCGATCACCGCGCGCGGATAGGCGCCGCCGTCGAGCACCGCACAATGGGCAATGGCCGGATCGCAAAGCAGCACCGCTTCCGGCCAGGCGGGCGAGACATTGCGGCCCAGGGCAGTGACGATCACATCGTCGCGCCGCCCCGTGACGATCAGGTTGCCGGCCTCGTCGAAGTGGCCGAGATCGCCGGTGCGCCATCGTGCGGGCGCCTGCCCGCCGCCCAGATAACCCGCCATCAGCGAGGGATCGGCGATGACGATCTCGCCGTCTTCAAGGGTGACGCGGACCCCGGCCAACGGCTTGCCGACGGTGCCGCCGCGACGTTCGCCGGGACGGTTCAGGGCAACGACCGAGCAGCATTCGGTGAGGCCGTAGCCTTCATGCACCGGCAGCCCCACGTTCCAGGCGCGCTCGGCCAGCCCCTCGCCGACCGGCGCACCGCCCACCGCCACGAACCGCAGCGAGGCGGGCGCGCGCATCCCCGTCGCCTCAAGCGTGGCGGTCCATGCGCCCAGCAGCGCGGGCACGAGCACGGTCACGGTCGGTGCGGCGGCCAGCGCGGCAGCGGGCACGTCCGGGCTCCAGCCGCTTTTGGAGCGCGGAGCGAAGGCGACACGGCCGCCTGAGAGCAGCACGACATGGACCGCACAGATCAGTTCCAGCAGCAGGCTGACCGGCAGGACCGAGAAATGACAATCGCCGGAACCCGCGCCGCATGCCGTGGCCAGCGTCAGGGCCTTGATGTCGATGGCGTTGGCCTCCAGCACGACACCCTTGGGCCGGCCCGTGGTGCCCGAGGTGTAGGCGATCACCCGCCCTCCCTGGTCGCTGAGGTCGCCGAAACCATCCTGGCGGTTTTCGATGACGGCAATCGGCAGGCCCGCTTCGGCGGCGCGGGCGACCTGCGAGGCGCTGGCCGCGATCACGGTGATGCCGGCATCCCTGGCGACATGGGCGAGCTGCTGGGCGGAGAAGAACAGCGGCAGCGGCACAAGGCTGGCGCCCAGGACACGCGCGGCCAGCGCCGCGACCATCCAGTCGGGTCCGTCTTCGGCCAGGACGCCGACCACACTCGAACCGGAACCCAGCATGCCCGCCAGGGCCGCGACCCGGCCGGCCAGCCCCTCGGCATCGACGGCCTCGCCATCGGCGCCGGTGGCCACGACATCGCCGGGGCTGCGGCGCGCCCGGTCCAGCAGACGGTCCAGCGCGCTAGGCATGCAGCAGGCCTTCCGCGGGCAGATATTGTGCGACCGGCGCGGGCAGCCGGTGCGGGATGGTATCGGCCAGCATGCAGACCCAGGGATCGCAGTCGTAATAGCTGCCCCATGCCGCCGGATCGGCAACACGCTCGCGTCGTGCCGGCACCAGCGCGACGACCTCCAGGCCCGAGCGGCGCAGCACGCTGCGCAACCGCGTCGTGGCGGTAAAGATGCCGCACTCCATGCCCATGCCGCGGCCGATTTCACGGACACGCTCGACCAGGCGCAGACCGTGACCATGGCTGCGTGCGGCAAGGGTCGTCACTTCCAGGATGTTCTCGGGCATCACCCTGCGCCCGGTCGCTTCCAGGATCGTCGCGTCAACAGCCCCGTCCAGGTAGCAGGCGCTGAAGCAGTCGGCCCAGCCCAGGCGCAATCCGGCAGCGCACAGCAGCGTGCCATGTTCATCAGCGAGCGCGATAAGACGGCGCGGAAAGGCCGTGATCCTGGCGCCGTAGGTATCGGCATAGACCGATCCGATCAGGCCTTCGGCTGCAGGGCGCAGGGCATCGTCCGGGTCGATGGTGAGAAAGCGCATGCGGGAACCCCGATGGTGAAGCCGCATCTAGCCGTCAGGGCCTTACCGCGCGCTTACAACCGCCGTGTCATGCCGAACGCAAGGTGATGCTGAACATCGCGCCGCGGCGTCCCTGAGCATCGGCAGGGGCCTCGCCGACCGCCAGCGAAGCGCCATGCGCCTCTACGATCTGCGCAACGATCGCCAGTCCCAGGCCGGCACCGCTGGTGCTCTGGTCCGCACGCCAGAAGCGTTGCACGACGCTCGCGCGATCCTCCGGAGGGATGCCCGGGCCATGATCGATGACGTGCACCGTGGAGGGCCGCTCGATGACGATTTCCACGGCACTGCCCTGAGGTGCGTGTCCGATGGCATTTTCGACCAGGTTGCGCAGGGCGTGGCCCATCGCTTCGCTGTGGCCGTAGACCTCGACGGGCCCGTTTTCTCCCCCCAGGAGGTCGATGGTGACGCCCGCCTCCACCGCGATCGGCGCCAGGAAGGTCGCCACCTCGCGCGCGACCTCGACGAGATCGATGCGGGCGTCGACCGGCAGCACCAGGGTTTCGGCCTGTGCGGCATGAAGAAGCTGCGCCACGATCCGGTTCAGCAACGCGACATCGCCTTTCAGCCTGCGCCGCAGTACAGGATCGCTGATCCGGTCGATCTGGACATTGAGAATGGCAAGCGGCGTGCGCAGCTGGTGTGCGGCATCGGCCGTGAAGGAGCGCTGCACCTCGATGCCCTTCTGCAGGCGTGCGAAGGCGCGGTTGACCGCCTCGATCAGCGGCAGCACCTCGCTCGGCATATCGGACTCGGGCAGCCGGGCGTCGAGATCCCCCGGGGCGATGCGCGTTGCCAGCTCGGAGGCCTCGCGCACAGGGCGCAGCGTACCCCGCACGGTCGCGAAGGTGGTCGCCAGGAGGATCGCCACGAACAGCACCACGATCCAGCCGTGCTCGCTGGCGAACTCGCCGACGATGGTGTCGAACAGCACATCGCCGTGGTCTTCGCTCTGCCCCGCCTGCACGACGATGGTGCGGCCGCCGACATCGTAGGCCATGGCCACGCCGGAAATCCGGGTGCGCCCTTCACGGCGCAGGGTGACGAAAAACTCCTCCTCACCGGGGCGCAAGGCCAGAAGGTCCCCCTCAAGCGGACCCTGGATCCCCGGCGAGTTGGCGATGATCCGGCCTTCCGGCCCGATCACCGCAAAGATCGCACGTTCCCCGACCGCGGCGTGCTCATAGGAAAGCTGCAGGGTCTCGGGCAGATCGACACGGATTGCGCTGCCGTCGGTCACGATGTAGCGGGCAATCTCGTCGGCCTGGCGTGTCAGCGAGGTGTCGCGCAAGCCGTCGATCACGCTGTCGAGCCGCCAGACCAGGATCGCCAGCAGCGCGGCCACCAGAACGACGGTGACCGTCGTCAGCCGCAGGGCGAGCTTGACGAACAGGGAAGGTTTGTGGCGCGCCATCAGGCTTCGCCGTCCGGCCGCTCCTCGGTGAGCAGATAGCCGATTCCGCGCAAGGTGTGGATGCCGACCTCGGCACCCGCTTCCACCAGCTTCTTGCGCAGACGATGCACGGCGACCTCCACCGAATTGGCCGAACCGCTGTCGTCGTAGCCGTAAAGTGACTCCTCGAGCAAGGTCTTGGGCACGACGCGCCCGGCACGGCGCATGAAGTGCTCGAGCACGCTGAGTTCGCGGCGTGAAAGCGGCAGCACCGCGCCGTCGATCATGGCCTCACGCGAGATCGTGTCGAGGTGGAGGTTGCCGCTCACAAGCTCGGCGCCCAGCGCGCCGCCGGGGCGGCGCAGCAGGGCGTGCAGGCGGGCAATCAGCTCGGGCATGTCGAAGGGTTTGAGGACATAGTCGTCGGCGCCCAGGTTGAGGCCGTTGACCCGGTCCTCCAGGCCGTCGCGGGCGGTCAGGATCAGTACCGGCACGCCAAGCCCCGAGGCCCGCAGCTTCTTGAGCACATCCAGGCCGTCCTGGTCGGGCAGACCCAGGTCCAGCACGATGACGTCGTACTGCAGCACGCCGGCCGCCGCCTCCGCATCGGCCGCGGTGGCGACGGCATCGACGGCAAAGCCTGCGCCGCGCAGGGCCTCGGCGACAATGACCGCCAGCCTCTGGTTGTCTTCGACCAGCAGAACACGCATGGCGTAGCCTCCCGCCCCCGGAGGAAGAGATCAGCGCAGGACGTATTCGATGTTCGAGCCGTCATCGGCGCTGAAGCGCACCTTCACCAGAACACCCATCGGGTCGTACCACAACTCCCGGGAGAGATCGCCGGCGAGCACGTAATGGGTCGCCTTCACCGGACCGGAGACACCCTCGACCTCCTCTTCACCGACGCGGGTGACGGTCACCGCCATTGCCGAACCGTTGAGCGTGTTGAGCAGGGTTGTCGTGGGCTGCGCGACGATGCCGTCGTTCCACAGGCTGGCGGGCAGCAGGCCGGCCGGGCGCTCGCCGGTGACGCCGTTGTCGGCGACGCGGATCACGTCTTCATCGGCCGTCACGACCAGGTCATGGTCCTCACCGTCATCGTCGGTGCGGCTCTTCAGGCTGAACAGCCGTCCATTCTCCCAGTGTTCGTGGCCTTCGTGTTCGAAGCGGTAGACCGTGACGAACATCATGGAAACCTCGATGTCGGTTTCAATGTCGACATCGACGTTGCCGTTGTCTGCGACATCGAAATGCAGCACGTGGGTGCCGATCTCCTCGCCGTCGCGCAGGACGGTGAAGTCCAGCTCGCCACCGGCGGGAATAGCGGCGGCCTGCGCGCCCACGGAAAACACCGTGATGCCGGCAGCGACCAGGGCGGCGGGGAACCAACGGACGGACATGGCGGAATCTCCGGACATCAAGGGGAAGACCGGCTTCTAGTGACGCCGGCTTACCGCCGCCTTACCGGCGCTCAGTGGCCGGAGGCGTAGGCGGCATCCTCGATGATGAGCTGGGCCCGTTCGGCTCCCTGCCAGCGATCCATGCGCAGCTTGCCGGCCAGATGCAGCTCGCGTCCGCTGCGGTCCATGAGGGCCATGCCCAGCGGCTCTCCGGCGGCACGAAAGGCGATGGCCTTGAGGCGCGCACCGTCGCCCCCACCCAGGATGCAGCGCACATGGTCCGCACCGACAACATCGGCACGCACCACACGCGCGCCGGAGACGACGAAGCGCGGCTCGGCATTGCCGACGCCGAAAGGACCGATCCGCTCGATCTGGCCCAGAAGCTCGACCCCGGCAGCGCCTACCGCCAAAGCGCCGTCGATGCCCAGTTCGGGCAGATCGGGCCGTTCGGAGACCGCCTGCTCCAGGCGGGCGCAAAGGAACGCGGCAACCTCGACCAGACGCCCCTCTTCCACCGTGATGCCGGCTGCCATGGGATGGCCGCCGCCGTTGATCAGCAAGCCCTGCTGGCGCGCAGCCGTCACCGCAGCACCCAGGTCAACCCCGGCCAGCGAGCGGCCCGAGCCCTTGCCGATGCCGTCGGCCAGGGCGACGACAAAGGCCGGGCGGTTGAACCGCTCGACGACACGGCTTGCCACGATGCCGATCACACCGGGATGCCAGCCGGCATCAGCAACGACGATGCAGGGGCTGTCGGCCTGCGTTTCGGCCTGCCGCAGCGCCGCTTCCAGCACGCCCTTCTCGATCGCCTGGCGCTCCACGTTGAGCGCATCCAGGCGCAGCGCAAGGCCGCTGGCGACGTCGCCGTCCTCGGTGGTGAGCAGGCGCACACCCAGGTCCGGCTCGGCCACGCGCCCGCCGGCATTGATGCGCGGGCCCAGGATGAAACCGGCGTGGTAGGCGCCGGGCGGCTCGGTCAGGCGGGCGACGTCGGCAAGGGCGCTGAGCCCCCTGTTGCCGCGCGCCGCCATGGCCTTGAAACCCTGCTGGGCAAGAGCCCTGTTGAGGCCGGTCAACGGCACGGAATCGCAGATCGTGCCCAGCGCCACCAGATCGAGCCAGGTCATCAGGTCGGGCTCGCCGCGGCCGTTGTAGAAACCCCGGCGGCGCAGTTCGCGGTTGAGCGCGACCACGGCCATGAAGGTAACGCCCACCGCGGCAAGCTGACCCAGGCCGCTGGTGTCATCGATCCGGTTCGGATTGACCACGGCGCGCGCCGCGGGAAGCGTCGCCTCGGCCGTGTGATGGTCGAAAACGATGACCTCCACGCCCGCCTCGTGGGCCAGGCGCAGCGGCTCGAACGCCGAGATGCCGCAATCGACCGTGACGACCAGCGCCGCACCGCGCTCGCGCAGGGAAAGCAGCGCAGGGGCGTTGGGGCCGTAGCCTTCCTTCTGGCGGTCCGGGATGTGCACCACCGTCGGCACGCCCAGCGCGCCCAGGAAGCGCACCAGCAGGGCCGAGGACGTGGCGCCGTCGACATCGTAATCGCCGAAGATGCCGATGGTCTGGCCCGCCGTTACCGCATCGGCCAGCCGCGAGGCAGCCTCGTCCATGCCTGCCATGCAGGATGGATCGGGCAGCAGGGCACGCAGGGTGGGGTTCAGGAAATCGGGCGCTTCATCGGCACCGACGCCACGCGCAGCCAGGACCCGCGCCACGATCTCGGGCAGGTCCAGGCGCTGGGCAAGGGCAAGCGCCTGCCGATCGTCCTGCAGGCGGTTGCGCCAGCGGCGTCCGCCGATCGAGCGTTCGACCCCCAGCGCCGTGACCGACACCGATCAGCCGCCGAGATCGAAGGTCTTGCGGTCCAGGTTGTGTTCGGCGCTGACGACGCGGACCGTGCCGGTGCGCGACCGCATGACGATGGATTCGGTCATCAGACGCGAACCCCGGCGATGGACGCCACGCAGCATCCAGCCATCGGTGACGCCGGTCGCGGCAAAGAAGATGTCGCCGTGGGCCAGCTCGCTCATGGCGTACTTCTTGGTGAAATCGTCGATGCCCATGCGGCGGGCGCGCGACTTCTCGTCCTCGTTGCGGAAATTGAGCCGGCCCTGGAACTGGCCGCCGGTGCACTGCAGGGCGGCAGCAGCCAGCACGCCCTCGGGCGCGCCGCCGATGCCCATGTAGATGTCGATGCCGGTCTCGGGCCGGGTCGTGGCGATGACGCCCGCAACGTCGCCATCCGAGATCAGGCGGATGCGCGCGCCGGCCTTGCGTACGGCGGCGATCAGGTCCTCGTGGCGCGGCCGGTTGAGGATCAGCACCACCAGGTCGCCGACGGAAAGGCCGCGAGCCTCGGCCAGCCGGTTGAGGTTCTCCTCGGGCGAGAAATCGAGGTCGACCACACCATCAGGCAGGCCGGCGCCGACGGCGATCTTGTCCATGTAGGTATCGGGGGCATGGAGGAAGCCGCCATCCTCGGCAAACGCCAGCACGGCAAGCGAGTTCGCACCACCCGTGGCGCAGATCGTGGTGCCTTCCAGGGGATCGAGTGCGATGTCGACCTTCGGCCCGGTGCCGCGCCCGACCTTCTCGCCGATGTAGAGCATGGGCGCTTCGTCGCGCTCGCCCTCGCCGATCACGACGGTGCCGTCGATCTCCAGCCCGTTGAGGCCGCGGCGCATGGCGTCCACGGCGACCTGGTCGGCAGCCTTCTCGTCGCCGCGCCCCATGAGCGAGGCCGACGCGATGGCGGCCGCTTCCGATACCCGCACTGCTTCGAGCGCAAGATCCCGATCAAGACTCATCAATCCCCTCCACACGAACGGCCCAGCGGCCGTCGCTCACAGATCTTCGATACGAATGACCTGGGGCGGTTCTGCGACCGCCTCCAGCTTGGCCATGCGGGCAAGTGCCGTCTGCATGGCGCGTTCCTCGGTCTCGTGCGTGGTCAGCACGACGGGCACCGTCTCGCCCGGATCACGGCCGCGCTGTAACAGGCTCTCGACCGAGATCTTCTCGTCCCGCAGGATCGCCGAGACATCGGCAATGACACCGGGCCGGTCCACCACCATCAGGCGAATGTAATAGGCGCCATGGCGCCCCTCGATGGGCGCGGACGGCAGATCCGCCAGGGAGGCGGCGGGTACGTTGAACAGCGGCAGGCGCTCGCCACGGGCAATGTCGACCACATCGGCGACCACGGCGGAAGCCGTCGGCCCGGCACCGGCGCCACGCCCGACATAGGTTGTGGGGCCGACCTGATCGCCCTCCACGACCACGGCGTTGAAGACACCGTCGACGTGCGCGATGGGCCCCGAGAGCGGCACCATGCAGGGGTGGACGCGCTGCTCGATGCCGCTCGGCCCGGCCTGGGCGATGCCCAGCAGCTTGATGTGGTAGCCGAACTCGCGGGCAAAGCCGATATCGTCGGGCGTGATGTTCGAGATGCCCTCGACATGGACACTGTCGAAGTCCACCGCGCGGCCAAAGGCGATGCTCGCCAGAATGGCCAGTTTGTGCGCGGCATCGCCGCCACCGACATCGAGCGTCGGATCGGCCTCGGCATAACCGAGCTCCTGGGCATCGGCCAGGACATCGGCAAAGGCCGAACCCTTCTCGCGCATCTCCGTCAGGATGTAGTTCGAGGTGCCGTTGAGGATACCGTAGAGACGCGACACGCGGTTGGCGGCCAGCCCCTCGCGCAGCGCCTTGATGATCGGGATGCCGCCGGCAACCGAAGCCTCGTACCCGACATGGACGCCGGCCTTGTCGGCGGCATGGGCGATGGCGGTGCCGTGGTGGGCGAGCAGGGCCTTGTTGGCCGTGACGACATGCTTGCCCGCGGCAATGGCCGCCTCGACCAGTTCCAGGGCAACGCCCGCCTCGCCGCCGATCAGTTCCAGCACGACATCGACATCGTCGCGCAGGGCGAGATCACGGGGATCGTCACACCAGGCCATGCCGGAAAGATCGACGCCGCGATCACGGCCCGGATCGCGGGCACTGACCGCAGTGACGGCGATGGGGCGGCCCGCACGGGCAGCAACAACCGGGCCGTTGGCCGCAAGCAGGGCAACGACACCGGCGCCGACCGTTCCAAGGCCGGCGATACCAAGACGGAGGGGTGACATCAGGCGCCGAACAACACGTCGACGCGGCGGTCCTGTGCCGCGTCGGAGCCTGCCTGGTTATCGCCTGCCGCCTCGACGATGACATCGTTGCGCGGCACGCCCTGACGGATCAGTTCCTCGGCGACCGCGGTGGCGCGATCAAGCGAGATGTTGAAGTTCACAAGCTCCTGCTGGGCAGTCTCCATGCCGCCGGCAGGCCGGCTGGCATGACCCACCAGGCGAATGCGGCCGCCCCGCTCGCGATGGAGCTGAACAAGCTGGCGCACGATATCGCGCTCCGCCGAGCCCAGCGAACTGGAGCCATCGCCGAAGCGGATGATCGCCGCCAGGACCTCGTTCACGGAGGCGCCGGGCTGTGTGGTGAACACAGCCTGGGTCTGCGCAACCGGCTCTGCAGACGCAATCACGATCGGCTGGCCGGCAGCACCCGCATCGGGCCCGGAGGCCGAAATCAGATCGCCAAAGTCCAGTTCCTCGGCAGGCACCGTCGTCACGTTGGACTGGCCGGTCACCGCAACCGTCTCGGGCACGGTGGTCACCACGGGGGCCACCGCAGCCTGCGGTTCGGACGAGGCCGCCAGGTTCTCGGCAACTTCCGTGAAGGTCATTTCGGCGGTCTCGCCCGACGCACCGGCATCGCTTTGCGGTACGGTGACGGTCGTGACCGAGGTCGTGCGGGTGATGCTGCCGACCAGCTCGCCGCTGCTGTTATCGATCACGGTCTGCTGCTCGATGCGGGTCTCCCCGCCAGTGGCGGTGCCTTCCATGGCCGGCGCCGCCATCTCCGCGCTGTTCCGGGAAGCGGAGGCATCGGCCGCCGCCCCGTCCAGCGGCGTCACTTCGGCGGGCGCAAGCTCGGCGACGTACTCGGGCACGACGACAACCTGATCGGGCAACTCCACGACATCGATCGTCTCGTCGGGATCGCGCTCCGACATGGCGACCAGCGACTGACCGGCGGCCGGCGCAGCCTCTGCCGGCACAGCAGGCTCGGGCGCGGCGGCGACGACAATGGCGGCGGGTTCCGCCTCCACCTGCGCCACGACCACCTCTTCGGCAGGCGGCGCGGCCGGTTCCATGGCAGGCTGCTCGGGCAGTGCGACGACTTCCGTTTCAGTGACGACGACCTCAGCCGGCGCAGTTGCAACATCGGTCTCGACGACCTCCAGCGAAGGCGCCTCAACCACGGCAACGGGCTCGCCCGCGGCGTCCACCGCCACCTCCTCGGAGACGACGACGCGGGTCACGGTGCCGACCAGTTCGCCGTCCTCGCCACGGATGGTCTCCGTCTCGACGCGGCTCTGGGCGACCGGCGCGACATCGGCCGACATCGGCTCGGGCTGTGGCTGCTCCATCTCGGCCATG
>CALLQH010000202.1 GCA_938014945.1 uncultured bacterium
CGACCATGACCCAATTCCTTTCCCGCGAGGCCTGGGACGCGCGGCGGCGCGCCATCGAGGCGCGGCCGCTGCCGGTCAGCATGGCGGCGATGGTCGACGATGCGGCGGCGCGCTGGGGCGCGCGGCCGGCGCTTGCCTTCTTCGAGAACGAGACGCTGTCGTTCGAGGGGCTGCGGCGGCTGGTCAACCGCACGGCCAACGTGCTGCGCGCCCGCGGCATCGGGCGCGGGGACCGGGTGGCGGTGGTCTCGCCCAACCTGCCCGCGGTGCCTGCCCTGTGGCTGGCGCTGGCGAAGCTGGGTGCGGCCATCGTCTGGGTCAACATCCGCTACACGCCGCGCGAGCTTGCCTTCGTGCTGGCCGATGCGCGCCCGGACCTGCTGGTGATCCACGCCGACCTGCTGGAGACCTACGCGGCCATCGAGGATGCCGACGCCCGCCTCGATCCCGCACGCATCGTGACCCTGGGCGGGTGCACCGGACACGACGATCTCGATACCCTGCTGGCGCGCGCATCCGAGGACTTCGCGCCGGCCTGGGAAACCAGCGCCGACGACATCGTCAACATCAACTACACCTCGGGCACCACCGGCTTTCCCAAGGGCTGCATGCTGCCCCAGCGCTACTGGCAGGTCTTCGGCTCGGCCAAGGAGCCGGGCTTTCCGGCCTTCCCGAAGAACACGATCTACAACCAGAACCTGTTCTACATCGACGGCCCGATGTTCCTCACCATGACGCTCCACACCGGGGCGACCATGCACATCATGCCGCGCCCCAGCCTCACCGGCATCCTGGAGCGCATGACACAGCTGCAGATCGACTACTGCTACTTCTTCGAGGCGCTGATGAAGCGCGAGGAGAGCGCGGCCGAGCGTGCCGTGGGGCTGAAGCTCGTCCACATCTTCGGTTTGACGCCCAGCCTCCATCCCGAGCTGGAGCGCCGCTACGGCTGCGTCGCGCGCGAGGCCTTCGGCATGACCGAAACCGGGGCGGCGCTGATGATGCCCTATGAGGCCGCCGACATGACGGGCTCCGGCTCGGTCGGCTGGCCGGTCGCCCACCGCGAGGTCAGCGTGCGCGACCCCGACTTCAACGTTCTGGGCGCGGGCGAGACCGGCGAGCTGTGGGTGCGGGGCCCCGGCATGCTCACCGGCTACTGGAACCGGCCGGACGCCAATGCGGAAAGCTTCCGCGACGGCTGGTTCCGCACCGGCGATCTCTTCCGCGCCGACGAGCGCGGCTACCTCACCCTGGTCGGCCGCCTCAAGGACATGATCCGGCGCAACAGCGAAAACATCGCCGTGCGCGAGGTCGAAAGCGCCCTGCGCGCCATCCCCGGCATCGCCGAGGTCGCGGTCGTCGGCGTGCCCGACGACCAGGTCGGCGAGGAGGTGAAGGTGTATCTCCAGCTCGCCGAGGGCGTCGGCCAGGCCGAGATGACGCCGCAGCGCTTCCTGGAGGAGGCCCGCCGCCTGCTCGCCCCCTTCAAGCTGCCCCGTTACGTGGCCTATGTGGAGAGTTTCCCCAAGACGGAGTCCGACCGGGTGGAGAAGAAGAAACTCACGGCCGGCGTGACCGACCTGCGCGAAGCCAGCTTCGACCGGGTGGACGGCATCTGGCGCTAGGGCGCCGGCAGCAACGAGCCTGCTGCCGCCCTCAGTCCATGATGTCGGCCGTCGAGGGGTCGAGCCAGGTCAGCCATTCGGCGACCATGCAGGGCTTCTCCTTGCCCTCGACCTCCATGACGTCGCGCGTGGCCATCAGGATGCCGTTGGGCCGGGGCTCGAACCTGATGAGGTCGACGGCGACGCGCACGCGCGAGCCCGTGATGACGGGTGAGGTGAAGCGCACCTTGTCCATGCCGTAGTTCAGCGCAAAGCCCGAACCCTCCGGCGGCAGGCCCATGGCGTGGTGCAGGTGGATCAGCATCGACATCATCAGGAAGCCCTGGACGATGGTGTTGCCGTAGGGGCTTTCGCGCTTGCAGCGCTCGACGTCGATATGGCCCCAGTCGTCGTCCATGGTCGCTTCCGCGAACATGTTGACGTGCTCCTGGTCGAGGATCACCCAGTCCGAATGGCCCAGCGTCGTGCCGATCAGCTTCGGCCCGTCGTCGATGTGGAACAGGCGCCTGGCCTTGAGCATGGCTCTCTCCTTCACGCAACGCGGCGCACTATGGCAGACTTGCCCTTCCCCGCAATGCCGCTCGGAGGCGGAACAGCGCCATGGGTCCTGCATTCGCGACGAGCCGCGCATGGTGCCTGGCACTGGCGGTGATGGGAGCACTCGCGCTTCGGCCGGACCCCGTCATGGCGGAAAGAGGCGGGCTCGCCCCCTATTCCGACGACCCGGTGATCGCGTTGCTCTGGCAGGTGCAGCAGCAGGTCTATGCCGGCAACTTCGACGCGGCCGCCGAGGCCTACGACGAGGCCCGCCGTCTCGATCCCTACAGGACCCGCTGCGCCTTCGACTTCGACATTCACAGGAACGACGGTCTTGGGATGCGCATCTACGACACGGAGGTGCGTCCCGACCTCCATCGGGGCGATGGGGAGGTCCTATCCTGGGAGGAACTGAATACCCGGCTGGAAGCCGATCCCGATGACGCGGACCTCTTGCGCCAGCGTGCACTCGCCTACGCCATGGTATGGGGGTGGGAACCGGCCCGCGTCGACCTGAGCGCCGCCATGGCGGCCGACCCCGGCGACCCGACGCTCCTTGCCCTGCGCGGCATGGCCTTCGCGCACCAGGACGGTCGCGAGGCCGAGGCGCGCGACGATCTCTCGCAGGCGATCGAGCGCGGAGCGGAGGGCCGGGGAGCGGTGATCGCCTATGTCGGAGCCTTGCTCGAGCTTGGGGACGATGGTTCTGCTTGCCCGATGCTGGATGCGGCGAAGGCCATAGGCGGACCCGAGGACGCCCTGTTGGCCGGGTATCAGGCATTCGAGCTCTACTTTTTCGCGGCGGTGTGCGCGCAGGATTCCGACGACGGTTCGGCAAAGGACGCGCGGCGGGAGATGGAGCAGGTCTACGAAGCATGGGCCGATCGCGCCGACGCCTATTGCGCCGACGCCAACTAGTCAGCGCCCCTTTCACCCCGCACCGATCCCACCTAGGCTCCCGGCCAAGGCAGCGGGAGAAGCATCATGCGGGTCGGCGTCGAGGTTGGCGGTACGTTCACGGATCTGGTCGGCATCGGGCCCAACGGCATCACGGTGACCAAGGTGCCGTCGGTGCCGCGCGCGCCCGACGAGGGTGCCTTCAACGCCCTGCTCGCCTCCGGGCTCGACATCGCCGCGATCGAGGATCTCGCCCACGGCTCGACCATCGCGACCAATGCGGTGCTGGAACGCAAGGGCGCGAAGGTCGCCTTCGTCACCACGAAGGGCTTCCGCGACGTGCTCTTCCTGCAGCGCCACAGCCGCAGCCGCGTCTATGACCTGACCTATGCCAAGCCCGAGCCGGTCGTGCACCGGCGCGACTGTTTCGAAGTCGAGGAGCGCATGCTGGCCGACGGCAGCGCCGCCGCCCCCATCGATCTTGCCGCCGCCGAGCGCGATCTCATCCCCGCGCTCAACGCCGGCGACTACGAGGCGGTCTCGATCTGCCTGCTCAATTCCTACACCAACCCGGAGCACGAGGAGGCGCTCGCCTCGCTGATCGCGCGCCACTGCCAGCACCTGCAGATCGCCTGTTCCTCCACGGTCAGCCGCGAGTTCCGCGAATACGAGCGCGCCTCCACGACGACGCTGTCGGCCTATGTCCAGCCGGTCATCAACCGCTACCTCGAACGTTTCGAGGATCGCCTCAACAGCCACGGCTTCAAGGGCCGCTTCTCGGTCATGCAGTCGAACGGCGGGCGCCTGCCGGCCGAGGGCATGCGGCGCAACGCCATCACCGCCCTGCTTTCGGGCCCGGCCGCCGGTGTCATGGGCGCGGTGCGCCAGGCCGGGCGCTCGGGCTTCGGCAACCTCATCACCTTCGACATGGGCGGCACCTCGACCGACGTCTGTCTCGTCACCGACGGCAAGCCGGACCTCACCGCCGAGTTCTCCCTCGACGGCCTGCCGATCCGCACGCCGATCATCGACATCAACACGGTGGGTGCGGGCGGCGGCTCGATCATCTGGGTCGACGAGGGCGGCATGCTGCGCGCCGGGCCGCAGAGTGCCGGCGCCGATCCGGGCCCCGCCTGTTACGGGCGCGGCGGCACGGACGCCACCATCACCGACGCCCACGTCATCCGCCGCACCCTGCGCCCCGACGCCTTCCTGGGCGGGCGCATGGAGATCGACATCGCCGCCTCAGAAGCGGTGTTCAAGCCGCTCGCCGAACGCTTTTCCATGAGCCTGGAGGAGATCGCCGACGCCGCCATCCGCGTCGCCGACGCCAACATCGTGCGCGCCATGCAGATCGTCTCCACCGAACGCGGCAAGGACCCGCGCGACTATGCGCTGGTCGCCTTCGGCGGCGCCGGGCCCCTGCACGCCTGCCGCGTCGCCGAGGACCTGCGTGTCTCCACCGTCATCGTGCCGCCCAACGCCGGTGTGCTCTCGGCCTACGGCCTGCTGGCTGCCGACTACCGCCAGTTCGATTCGACGACGCGCAAGATGCGCCTGGACGGCGACACGCCGGCGGCGGTGCGCGAGGTTTTCGAGGACATGAGAAAACGCGCCGTAGAGCGTTTCGTACTGATGGGTCTCGGCAACACGCCCGAGCTCACCTTCATCGCCGACATGCGATTCGTCGGCCAGGCCTTCGAGGTCGGTGTCGAGATCGATGTCGCCACGCTCGACAGCTTGCAGGCCGAGGACCTGCGGCGGATGTTCGCGGCCGAGCACCATCGCGTCTTCATGCACGGCGGCGATGCGGCCAATCCCATCGAGGTCGTCAGCTTCCGCCTCGGCGTCACGGCGCCGCTCGACCACATCCCTGCGCTTGTCGAGGAGAGCGACGAGGTTGCCGTCCCGCCCATCCCCTGGCGCATGTACGAACACGGTGAGGCCCACCAGGGCCAGGCCGGTTCGCGCGCCATGATGAAGGCGGGCGACCGTATCGAGGGGCCCTGGCTGATGGAGGACAGCACCTCCACGATCGCCATCCCCACGGGCTGGGCGGCGGAGCTCGACGACAACCGGAATCTCATCCTGCGCCGGGGTTGAGGGAGCGGGGGCCGCGTCCCTCTTAGCTCTCCCTCAGGTGTCATGGTCCGGTCAAGCCGGAGGATGACAGTGTGCGGGAAGGGCGTTGGCAGACGCTACCCGTGCGTCTTGATGAAACGCCTGACGTGGTCGGCGACCTCGCTGGCGGCTTCCTTGAGGATGCTGTGCTTGAGGTCGGGCAGGATGACGAGATCGCTTTCGGGAAGCTGCTCGTGGATGAAGCGGTTGAGCCTGGGGTTGCAGCCGCCGTCGAACTCGCCGGTCAGCACCAGGCAGGGGCAGGTCACCTGGTGCAGCCAGGCGGCCATCTCGGTCGAGGCATAGACGCGGAAGACGGCCAGGAAGACCTCGGGCGGGGTGTCGAGCACCTCCTTGAGGCGGGCATCGACCGCTTCCTTGTTGTTGGCCAGGAAGTCGTCTGTGAACCAGCGGTCGACCAGCGTGCCGAGGATGTTGAGGATGCCCTTCTCCTCCATGGCGCTGACCACGCCCTTCACCTTGGCGGCATCCTCATGGGTGCGCCCGGCCGCGGTGGAGAGCAGGCCCAGGGTCATCACCCGGTCGGGATGGGTGCGCGCATAGGCCGGGCCGATCATGCCGCCCAGCGAATGGCCGATGATGTGGGCCTTCTCGATGCCGAGCTTTGCGCGCAGCGCCTCAAGGTCCTCGACCAGTTCGTCGAGCGAATAGGGCACCGGCGGCACCGGCGACTTGCCGTGGCCGCGCAGGTCGAAGCGGATGCAGGTGAAGTCGCCCTTCAGCTTCTCGACGATGCCGTCCCAGCCCGAGCGGCGCCCGCCGATGCCGTGCACCATGAAGAGCGGCGGCCCCGAACCATCCACCGAATAATCGACATCCACTGCGGCCATGTGCGTCTCCTGTCCTTGCGGGGAGGATGTTCCCCGGGTCGGTGTCGGGATGCAAGGTTGGGAGCATCCGTTTCTTCTCCTCACCCCTGCGTGCGCAGGGGTGAGGAAAGGGGGGAATGGCGTTGGCTAACGCCACTCCCCATCCGCCTCACACGATGTTCAGGGTGTAGGGCACCTCGCTGGTGCACAGGCTCACCTTGTCCTTCTCGAAGAGGAAGGACTCGATCATGAAGAACTGGCCGACGTGGCGCGGCAGGAAGATCTGGATCTCGTGGTTGACCGCCGTGTTGGGCTCGAACACCGCATCGGCGTTCTTTTCCGAGAGCGGGTCGTAGACGAAGTTGCCGACCCAGTCGCTGGGGAAGCCGATGCCCATCTCGTAGCCGCCGATCCAGCCGCGGCTGGTCCAGAGATCCTCCTTGTCGTAGTGCGCCTTCACCTTCTCGTTGAGTTCGCGCACCGGCAGGTTGGGGCGCAGGCAGTCCTTCACCACGTCCATCACCGCGGCGGAGCGGTTGGTGACGTCGAGCACGTCCTTGCCCGGCTCGCCCAGGCTGAAGGTGCGCGCGCCGTTGATGTGGTAGCGGTTGTGCACGCCGCAGACGTCGATGCAGACGATGTCGCCGGCCTGCATCTTGCGCCGGGTGGTGTAGGCATGCGTTGCGGCCGATTTCTTGCCCGAGATCACGGGCATGATCTGGGCCTGCTGCTCGCCGCCTTCCCTGGCCATGGCGAGCGTGATCTCGCCCTGGACCTCCAGCTCCATGACGCCGGGGCGCAGGACCTCCAGCGCGCGCTTGAGGCCGACCGTGGCGATGCGCGCGCTTTCCTTCAGCATCGCCATCTCGGCGGGCGACTTCACCCAGCGCACCTCGCGCAGGATCAGGCTGCCGTCGATGACCTTGGCGCCCGCGGCCTCGAAGGCCGCCTGGAAGCGGTCGGAGACGGCGCGGTTGGGGCGCATGGCATACTTCTCGATGCCGATGTTGCCCTTCAGCCAGCCGGCGGCTTTGAGCTCCTCGGCGATATAGGTAGTGCCGTCGCGGTAGCTCGACTTGGGGAAGTAGCGGGTGTCCTTGTCGACCGTGAAGGTGCGCGTCAGCACCGCCTCGCGTTCGGTCTCGAAGTGGATGTAGTGGTCGTGATCGACGTGGACCGCGATGCCGTTGGTCGCCGACCACTCGATCGGACTCTCGGTGTGGTACCACATGCAGCGGTAGCCCGAGACGTAGTACATGCTCTCCGGGCTCGAGAGGAACAGGCAGTCGATGCCTGCCGCTGCCATGGCCTTGCGGATGCGCGTCAGGCGGTTGGCGTATTCCTCTTCCGTGAAGGGGATCTCCTTCTCGGGCTGGGCATTGAAATAGACGTCGTCGCGGTATTCCATCGTCTGCTCCCTGTTCGGTTGGGGCGGATGCTAGCGCCTGTCAGCAAAACGAACAGCCACAATCGCGCTGGGATCGCACGGCCCTTTTCCCGCAACGGGAGAGTGCTAGAGTTCCCGCGACACAGGAGGACGCCATGGCGCTTGATCCCGTCGACTACGCCGTCATCAGCCAGGGGCTGATCGCCGCGGCGCGCGAAATGGGCGTGAAGCTCATCCGCAGCGCCTATTCGACCATCCTGCGCGAGGCCCAGGACGGCTCGGCCGCTCTGATGGACCGCGACGGCAATGTCGTCTCCCAGGCCGAACTCATCCCCATGCAGCTCGGGCCGATGAAGGCGACCTTCACGCCCTGTGCCGAGTTCCATCCGGTCGATACGCTCAAACCCGGCGATTTCTATATCTCCAACGACCCCTTCAACGGCGGCCAGCATCTGCCCGACGTCTTCATCTTCTCGCCCATCTTCGTCGACGGCGAGGTCGTGGGATTCGGCGCCAGCGTCGCCCATCACCTGGATCTGGGCGGCGGTGCGCCGGGCCTCAACGCAGACGCCACCGACGTCTATCAGGAGGGCCTGCGCATCCCGCCCTCCTGCTACAACATGGAGACGGACTGGAACGGCGGCCGTTTCGAGCGCCTGGTTGCCACCAACATCCGCGTGCCCCAGCTCACCATCGGCGACTTCAATGCCCAGTTCGCGGCCAACGCCATCGGCGGGCTGCGCGTGAAGGAGCTTTGCGCCAAGTACGGCGTGGCCGCCGTGAAGGAGGCCATGGCCGAGCTCATGGACTATTCCGAGCGGCGCGTGCGCGCGGCGATCCTGGAGGTGCCCGACGGCACCTACGAGGGCGAGGACGCGGTCGACGACGACGGCATCACCGATACCCCGCTCACCATCCGCACCCAGGTCACCATCGCGGGCGACGAGGTCTCGATCCGCTTCGACGGCACCTGCGACCAGATCGGGCGCAATCTCAACTCGCCCTTCTCCTCCACCATGTCGGCGGCCCTTGCCTGCGTGAAGTCGGTGCTGACCAGCGCCGACATTCCCTTCAACGAGGGCATGAAGCGGCCGATCAGGATCGATGCGCCCTACGGCTCGATCCTCAACCCGAAGCCGCCCGCTCCGGTGCGCGCGCGCATGGAGCCGGCCTACCGCGTCTTCAACGCGGTGATGAAGGCGCTGGCCCAGGTCGTGCCGGAGAAGGTGATCGCCTGCGGCTTCGACACCACCTCGGTCTTTGCCCTCTCGCATCTCTCGGCCGACGGTTATCGCGTCTATGTCGAGGTCTTCGGCGGCGGTTACGGCGCGGGCGCGGAGAACGACGGCTGCAGCGGCGTCGACAGCCCGCTCTCGAACTGCTCGAACACGCCGGTCGAGGCGCTGGACATGGAGTACGACTACTTCCGCGTTGTCGATTACGGCCTCACGCCCGACAGCGCGGGCGCCGGGCGCCATCGCGGCGGGCTGGGCTTCACGCGGGCCTACGAGATGCTGAAGGACGATGTCACCCTGGCGCTCTACGCCGACCGCTTCCGCATCGCGCCCGCCGGCCTCTTCGGCGGCAGGGACGGCATGATGGGCCGCTGCGAGCTGACCCGCGGCGGCAAGGTGGTGGCGCTGAAGTCCAAGGACGCCATGACGCTGCAGAAGGGCGATGTGCTGGCGATCCACGTCGGCGGCGGCGCCGGTTACGGCGATCCGGCCGAACGCGACCGCGCCGCCATCGAGCAGGACCTCGCCGACGGCATCATCACCGCCGAAACCGCGCTGCGCGATTACCCGGCGCTGGCCGCGGAGTAGGTGAGGTTCCTGTCCAATCCGAGGCTGTCATCCCCGGGCGCCGAGCGGGCCCGAGGATGACAGACAGCGGCTGAATCAGGCTCCGGCCTTCACGTCGTCGAACATCGCGATGTACTTCTCGCGTCGTTCCGGCGGAATCGGCTCGAAGAAGACGCCCTGTTTGAACAGCGCTTCGGGTGAGGAGATGCCCAGTTCCGCAAGGCGGGCTTCGCTGACGAGGTCGAAGGCCTTCTTGTTCGAGCAGCCGTAGCCATAGTTGTCGATCAGCCAGGCGCCCGACTCCGGGGCCAGCATGGCGTCGATCAGGTCGTAGGAGGCCTGTTCGTCGCCGGGGCCGTCCTGCAGCATCATCAGGCCACATACCCAGGTCAGGATACCTTCCTTGGGATTCATGTATTCCACGGGAAGGCCCTGTTGCTTCAACGTCACGACCGAGGAGTTCCAGGCATAGCTGGCGATGAGTTCGCCCGAGGCCAGGCCCTGTTCGACCGCTGACTGATCGGTCCAGTAGTATCGCAACATCGATCGCTGCTTGATCATCAGCTCCTCGACAACTGCAATCTCCTCGTCGGTCATGTTGAAGGGGTCGGCGACGCCGGCAACCAGTGCCGCCACGATCACTGCGCCATCGACCGCATCATATACGGCCAGACGGCCCGCATATTTCTCGTCGAACAGAATCTTCCAGCTGTGGTTCTCGGCTCCGGCGTAATCGGGCGCCAGGTCCGTGCGGAAAAGCACAGAGGAATTGCCCCAATCCCAGGGCACGAACCAGGTCGCGCCGTCGGCACGGGTGGTCGGCAGGTCCTTGAGGTCGTCCCAGATGTCGCCGTAGTGCTCCAGGCGGGACAGGTCGATCGGCTTGAACAGCCCCGTGTCGCGCCAGCGCCCGACGCTGTAGCTGCAGGGGTGAGCCAGATCGGGCGTATAGCCCGCCCGCATCTTCTGCAGCGCCTCTTCCTCCTCACCGAAGATCGCGTAGCTTGGCGGACCGTCGTACTTCTCGATGTAAGGCTGGGCGACTTCCGGAATGTCGTAACCGGCCCATGTGAAAAGCGTTGTTTCGCCTTCCGCTCGCGCCTGCCGCGGATACACGGGCATGGTCACGGCGGCCAGCCCGGCCGCGGCCAGGGCTTTGCTCATATCTCGGCGCGTTAACGTACCTGCGGCTAGGCGATCCTTGAAGCGCTGCATCTCCATAAGATTCTCCATTCCTGGCGAGGATTGATAACAAGCCAGCCTAGGCCGAGTCGGCCCAGATAAGAAATACGGTGAAGATCACGGCAGCCGGTAGTCGCTGTGCATGGCGGGCGGGCCGTCGCAGGCCAGGCGCGCGGTTTCGACCATGTGGATGATGTGGGAGAGCACGCTCTGGCGTGCCGCCGGATGCAGGCGGCGGTCGACGGTGGCGTACATGCGCTCGACCATCTCGGGGATGGTGACGACACCTTCCGTGACACAGGCCAGGATCTGCGCCTCGCGGTTCTCGCGGTGGGCGATCAGTTCGCGCACATGGGTAGCGGGATCGGTGATCGCCGGGCCGTGGGTGGGGTGGTAGCGCGCGTCGTTGCGCTCCAGAAGCATCTTCAGGCTTCGCATGTAGGCGGCCATGTCGCCGTCGGGCGGGGAAACCACGGTGGTCGACCAGCCCATGACGTGATCGCCGCTGAACAGCGCCTTCTCCTCGCGCAGGGCAAAACACATGTGGTTGGAGGTGTGGCCCGGCGTGAAGACGCATTCCATGGTCCAGCCCGCGCCTTCGATGATATCGCCATGGCGCACCTTGTGATCCGGGCGGAACTCCGTGTCGCCGCCTTCTTCAACGATGATGTCGCCCTGGGCGCGGCCCGAGCCGTGCGGCCCGAAGGCCCAGGTCCGCGCGCCGGTCGCCTCCTTCAGCATGGCGGCCGCGGGCGAATGGTCGCTGTGGGTGTGGGTGACGAGCTGGTGCGTGATCGTCTCGTTCTTGGTCGCCTTGAGGATCGCCGCGACATGGCGTTCGTCGGCCGGGCCTGCGTCGATCACCGCGATCTCGCCATGACCGACGATGAAGGTGCCGGTGCCGTGGTAGGTGAAGCCTGAGGGATTGTCGGCCACCACGCGGCGGATCAGCGGCGAGATCGTCGTGGCGACGCCGTAATCGACGCTGTCTTCATAGACGTAGGGTATGGCCATGGCGCGTTCCGTCCGGTGAGGCGGCGAGCCTAGAACCTGCCGCCGCCCGCGTCATGCCTGCCGCTCAGGGTTTGTTGTCGATGGCCGGGATGTGGCGCAGCCAGGCGATCAGGGCGGCGATGTCCTCGTCGCTGTAGTGGCGCGTCGATTCCTGGACGACCTCGGCCATGGAGCCGCTCACCACGTCGCCGTCGGGCATCATGCCGGCCTTGAGCAGGAACAGCAGGTCGCCCTCGCTCCAGTCGCCGATGCCGGTCGCCTTGTCGGGGGTGATGTTGGGCACCTTGTCGCCCTCGGCGCCGTCCGCGCTGCCCGCCAGATAGAGGTCGTCGTCGGGGCCGCCCAGGGCGGTGCGCGGGGTGTGGCAGGCGCCGCAATGGGTCAGCGCATCGGCGAGATAACGGCCGCGCGCGAGCTGGGGATCGAGGCCGTCGTCGGGCCGGGGCCCGGGCTCGAAATAGAGCCAGCGCCAGACCACCAGCAGGGAGCGCATGTCGAAGGTGAAGGAAAGGTCGTGCTCGGGCGGTGCGTTGGCCGAGGCCGGCTGAGCCATCAGGTAGCCGTAGAGCGCGGCGATGTCGGCATCCGACATGCGCGTGAAGTTGTCGTAAGGGAAGGAGGGGTAATAGGTCTCGCCCTCGGGCGAGACGCCCTCGCGCATGGCGCGGCGGAAGTCCTCCAGCGACCAGTCGCCGATGCCGTGCTCGGCATCGGGCGTGATGTTGGGGCTGTAGAAGATGCCGAAGGGTGTTTCCAGCGCCCGCCCGCCCGCAAGCGCCTCGCCGTCCTTGGCGGTATGGCAGCCAAAACAGCCCGCGGCATGAAAGACATAGGCGCCGGGGGAATCCTCGGCGCCTGCGTCTTCCTGCGCCGCAGCGGGCAGGGAGAGGAACGCCGCGGCGAGCGCGGCGCCGGCGAGCCTATTCCAGCTTTTCACGGAACGTCTTGTGGCAGCCACCGCAGCCGTCGTTGCCCAGAGCCTGGAAGGCATCGCCCAGCGCTGCGTCGTCCATGGCCATGGCCAGTTCCTGCACCGTGGTGGCGCGCGCCTGCAGCGTCTGCGCATCGGCGACGAACTCGTCCCACTGCTCCCAGATCACCGGCTTGGCGCCGGTCTTGGGATCCATGACATCGTCCATGCTGGTGCCGGCGGGGAAATGGTCGGGAAGGGTGGCCGCGCCGTCGGCGATGACGCCGGCTGCCGCCGCGACATCCTCGGTGGTGCCCATGCCGCCCTGGAGATAACCGCCGATGGTCTTCATGGCGCTGCCGAAGTCCTTCATGAGCTGCTGGCGCTCATGGACGATGGTCGCCGTATCCTGATCGGCCTGCGAGGCCGCCGGAGCGAACGTCAGTGCGGTTCCAAGCAGCAGGCCGGCCAGCGCCGGTGCCGCAACATGCCAAACCTTCATGCCAGTGCCCTTCCCTAGATGAACGCGCAGCCGGACAACGACCGCACAGGTTGCAGACAAGGATAGGGCCCCTGACCGGCGTCTACGATAACAATGGCGTGAGGCTCGCCGTCGGGTGGTCCGGGGTATCCGTAGCATTAGAAAATCTAGGCCGCGCACTCATATTCCTCATTTGCGGCTGCCCCCCGCCATCCCTACGTTCCCCGCACTCCGCCGATACAGACAACGTTTGTGAGCGCCCATGCCCGCAGCATGGCGGGCGCTCGCGCAGGCTCCGGCCATGCCGTCGGCAAGAGAGGAACTTATGGCTCCCACCCATCAGATCGTCACCGCGAACCGTCTGCGCGACGGCGCCGTCGTCTACCTCACGGCCGATGGCCGCTGGAGCGAGGCGCTGGCCTGCGGCGCGCCCGTCGAAGGCAAGGCGGCGGTGGCCGACCTGCTGGCCCAGGCCGAGCGTTCCGTGACCGACCGGCTGGTGGTCGCGCCTTACGCCTTCCCGGTGGCGCTGGCGCCCGAGGGGCCGCGCCCGACGCAGAAGCGCGAGCAGATCCGCGCCGCCGGGCCCACCGTCCATCCCCAGTTCGGCCGCGACACGGGCATTGCCCGCGCTCACCGATAACCAGCGATCACGGAAGCACCGCCATGTACCGCTATGACGAATTCGACCACACCCTGGTCGCCGAACGGGTCGCCCAGTTCCGCGACCAGGTGAATCGCCGCGTCGCCGGCGCGCTGACCGAGGACGAGTTCAAGCCGCTGCGCCTGATGAACGGCCTCTACCTGCAGCTCCATGCCTACATGCTGCGCGTCGCCATTCCCTACGGCGTGCTCTCGGCAACGCAGATGCGGCGCCTGGCCCACATCGCGCGGACCTATGACAAGGGCTACGGCCATTTCACGACGCGCCAGAACATCCAGTACAACTGGCCCGACCTCGAGGATGTGCCCGATATCCTGGAGGAGCTTGCCGAGGTCGAGATGCACGCCATCCAGACCAGCGGCAACTGCATCCGCAACGTCACGGCCGACCAGTTCGCCGGCGTGGCCGCCGACGAGTTCGACGATCCCCGCGTCTATGCCGAAATCATCCGGCAGTGGTCGACGCTGCACCCGGAATTCTCGTTCCTGCCGCGCAAGTTCAAGATCGCCATCACCGGCGCGCCCAACGACCGCGCCGCCGTGAAGGTCCACGACATCGGCCTGCGCATGGTCGCCGGACCCGACGGAAAGCCCGGCTTCGAGGTGATCGTGGGCGGCGGCCAGGGGCGCACGCCCATGATCGGCTACGTCGTGCGCGATTACCTGCCGGTGCCGCAGCTGCTCGCCTACCTGGAGGCGGTGCTGCGCGTCTACAATCAGCTCGGCCGACGCGACAATCTCTACAAGGCGCGCATCAAGATCCTCGTCCACGAGACCGGCAGGCAAGAGTTCACGCGTCTGGTCGAGGAGGAGTTCGCCCGTATGGCGAACGAGGACCCGCCTGCCCTGCCCGGCGCAGAGCTCGCCCGCATCCGCGCCTATTTCCAGCCGCCGGCCTATGCCGACCTGCCCGCCACGACGCCCGAGCTCGACCTGGCGCTCGGCCAGAACCGCGCCTTCGCCCGCTGGGTGAAGACGGCCGTCGCCGAACACAAGCAGGCGGGTTACGCCATCGTCACGATTTCGCTCAAACCCATCGGTGGCATTCCGGGCGACGCCAGCGCCGACGAGATGGATGCGGTCGCCGACCTCTCCGAGCGTTTCGGCTTCGGCGAGATCCGCGTCACCCACGAGCAGAACCTGGTGCTGCCCGACGTGCCGCGGAAGGATCTGTTCGCCCTCTGGCAGGCGCTGGAGGAGGCGGGCCTTGCCACGGCCAATGTCGGGCTGGTCAGCGACATCATCGCCTGCCCCGGGCTCGACTACTGCAACCTCGCCAACGCCCGTTCGATCCCCATCGCCCAGGAGATCAGCGAACGTTTCGCCGACCTCGACCGCCAGCACGACATCGGCGAGCTGAAGGTGAAGATCTCGGGCTGCATCAACGCCTGCGGCCATCACCACGTCGGCCACATCGG
>CALLQH010000203.1 GCA_938014945.1 uncultured bacterium
GGGCCGACCAGCAGCACGCCCTTGGGGATCTTGCCGCCCAGGCGCTGGAACTTCTGCGGGTTCTTCAGGTACTCGACGATTTCCTCGAGTTCGTCCTTGGCTTCGTCGATGCCGGCAACGTCCTCGAAGGTGACGCGGCCCTGCTTCTCGGTCAGCAGGCGCGCCTTGGAGCGGCCGAAGCCCATGGCCTTGCCGCCGCCCGACTGCATCTGGCGCATGAAGAAGATCCAGACGCCGATCAGCAGAAGCATCGGGAACCAGTTGAGCAGGATGGCAAACAGCGCCGGAGTGTCGTCCTCCGGAGGAGAAGCCGAGATCGTGACATCGTGATCGGACAGCAGCGGAACCAGCGTGGAATCCGCCGGCGCATAGGTGCTGAACTGCGCACCGCCCACGATGTGGCCGGTGACCCGCTCGCCCTGGATGTTGACGTCGGTCACCTCGCCGTTCTTCACCTTCGTCACGAATTCGGAGTAGGCGAGTTTTTCGACGGTGCCGCCGGTCTCGGGCCCGGGGAACATCTGGAACAGGACGATCAGCAGAACTGCGATGATCACCCAGATTGCGAGATTGCGTCCGATACTGTTCACGCGGCTCCTCGTTCCTGGCGGTCGCTGTGAACCGCCATCCTATCACGCCAACATCAACGCGCCATGGCCCTGTTCGCCACCGGCCGCCAAAACCCCGGGTGCGACAAACGGCACCGGCGAGAGAGCATGGCGGGGCCGGAAGATCACGGAAACCGGCGGAATCCGCACCGAGCGCGCATAACCAAGGTGGGGAACCGCAGCCAAGCCTTCAAGGTCGAGAATCGCCGGCAACGCCGCCGATGCCGAAGCTGTGAGCCCGCGTGCGCGCGCCAGGGGCGCAAGCAGCGCGAGATCGGCCCGGCCGAGCGCTGCCAGGGGCTGCACGCAAAGGCCCTTGCCTTCGCCTTCCACCAGGAAGCGCCCATCCCAGATCATCGGCACCCGGGGCGCCAGAGCCAGGGTTCCAGGCAGATTGCGCACCTCGCGACTGACCGTGACATGGGCACGGCCGGCACGCCACAGGCAGCCGCCCAGCGTCGCCGAAGCCGGCACCTCTCCGTCCAGGCGCTGGCCCAGCGTTTCGAGCGCCGCCGAGGCCGGGCCGTAGCGCCCCGCGCCCACCGTCATGGCGATGCGGGCCAGGGCCGGGGCGCGCAGGTCGCCGGCCAGCTGGCGCCAGGCCAGCCGGTCCATGCGCGCGATGCCGAAACCGTCGAGCGCAACCAGACCCGGCAGGGCCGCCGACAGTCGCTGTTCCAGCGCCAGCCGGTCCGGGGCGGCCGGAGGCGGCAAGGCGCCGATGCCGTGGCGGCGCAGGCGGGCGCGTGCGAAGCGTGGGTCCCGGTTCATCGGGTCTTCCACCCAGGGCAGACCGGCAGAACGGGTCGTGGCGACAAGGCTGGCCTTCGGCACATCCAGCAGGGGACGCAACAATCGGTAACCGGCACGTTCGAGACAGGCCGACATCCCCGCGAGCCCCACCTGCCCGCTGGCGCGGTCGGCGCGCATGGCGATGGTCTCGGCCTGGTCGTCGGCATGGTGCGCCACAAGAAGGTGGAGGCAGCCGAGAGACAGGCAGGCCTCTTCCAGCAGGCGGTAGCGGAGTGCCCGGGCGCTCGCCTCGACGGCGCTTTCCGGGGCGGGACCGCCATGGCGCAGAACCTGTGCTTCAAGCCCCAGGGCGCGGCAGCGGCCGGCGACGGTCGCAGCTTCCTCCGAGGCTTCAGGGCGCAGCCCATGATCGACGATCAGCGCGATGCCCTGCCCGCCGCGTTCCCGCAGCCAGGCCATCGCCAGCCAGGCCAGGGCCATGCTGTCGGCGCCGCCCGAAACCGCCAGCGCCAGACGGGGCGCTGGCTCGAACGGCCCGAACCGCGCCATGGCGCATTCGAACCAGGCGCGGTCGAGCGGAGGGTGCGCAGGAGCCATCATGGCGCCGTGCCGGGACGCCCGTCCGGGCAAGTCGTGGAGGGCGTCCCTGCAGGCATCGGTCAGGCGATGGTGAGGACCGCGCGGCGGTTCTGCGCCCAGGCGGCCTCGTCATGGCCGCTCACCGCCGGCCGTTCCTTGCCGAAGCTGATGGTGCCGACCCGGTCGGGCGCAATACCCAGGGCGAGCAGGACATTGCGCACCGCATTGGCGCGGCGGTCGCCCAGCGCCAGGTTGTATTCGCGGGTGCCGCGTTCGTCGCAATGGCCCTGGATCACCACGGAGATCGAGGGGAACTGACGCATCCAGTTCGCCCATTCACGGACGATCTGGTCGGCAGAGGCGTTGACCGCCGAACTGTCGTAGTCGAACAGCACGGTGTCGCCGATGTTCTGCGACAGCCAGGCGATGGTCGGCTGCGGAATGGCGCTGCCGGTCAGGTCGCCGGTGCCGCCCAGACCCTCGACATCGAGCGTGCCGCCGTTGCCGGTATCGGCACCGCCGGTGCCGTCGACACCGTTCTGGTCCTGCGACGGCGTGGTACATGCGCTGGCCACGAACGCCAGGCCCAGCGCGAGAAACGATCTACGATGCATGGATTCCCCCTCCTTGCGGGTCAAGATGCCCGCCGCGCCGCCTGCCGTGACCCCCGAGGTCCACGGGCGATCACCCGGACGCAGGGAGGCTGAGACCGCGATGCAGCCGAAGCAGGGCGGAAGTCGGGCGGAAATGTGAACAGGACAAACTTTCCAGGGTTGTGTCAGCCCGGCGTCAGGACCGCGCGACGGTTCTGCGCCCAGGCGGCCTCGTTGTGGCCGTCGACAGCGGGACGCTCCTTGCCGAAGCTGATCGTGGCAATCCGCGCGGGATCGACCCCTAAG
>CALLQH010000204.1 GCA_938014945.1 uncultured bacterium
GGCGATGGCGCTGCTCGACCTGGGCCGTCCTGCCACGGCAGAGGACTGGGTCTGGAATCTGCCGGCCTGGATGGACCCGCCGCCGGTCCCCGCCGACAATCCGATGACCGTGGAGAAGGTCGCGCTGGGACGGCGGCTTTTCTACGAGCTCAACCTCTCCGGCCCGGGCTACATGGCCTGCGCCACCTGCCATGATCCCCATCTGGCGTTTTCCGACCACCGGCGCACGGCCATCGGCATCACCGGCCAGTTCCACCCGCGCAACAGCATGGCGCTCGCCAACGTCGGCTACTTCACCACGCTCACCTGGGCCGATCCCAACCTGACCCGTCTGGAGGATCAGGCCCTGGTGCCGCTGCTGGGCGAACATCCGGTGGAGATGGCGGTGACCGGCTCGGAGGAGCGGGTGCTCTCCTACCTGCGACACGATCCCATCTATCCCGGCATGTTTGCCGCCGCCTTCCCGGAGGACGACGGCCGCATCGATCTCAACAACGCCGCCCGCGCCATTGCCGCTTTCGAGCGCACGCTGATCTCGGGCAATGCGCCTTATGACCGCTACCGCGAGGAGGGTGACACAGAGGCCCTGTCGCCGGCGGCTCGGCGCGGTGCGGCGCTGTTCTTCAGCGAGCGGCTGCATTGCGGCGCCTGCCACAGCGGCCCCAACCTCACCGACATGGCCTTCCACAACACCGGCCTCTACAACGAGGACGGCCAGGGCGCGCTGCCCGAAGGCAACCAGGGCATGATCGAGCACACGGACCTTGCCGCGGACATGGGCCGCTTCCGCACGCCCTCCCTGCGCAATGTCGCGATGAGCCCCCCGTACATGCACGACGGCTCGATCCTGACTCTGGAGGAGGTGATCGCTCACTACGCAGCAGGCGGGCGCGCGGCGCTCCATGGCGCGCCATCGCCGATCGCAGACCCGCTGGTGGCGGGCTTTTCTGTCACGCCCGAGGAAGCGGCCGACCTCGTCGCCTTTCTCGAAAGCCTGACCGACCCCGTGTTCCTCGCCGACCCGAATCTGCAAAGTCCGTTCCGCTGAGCCACGCGGGGACAGGTGATTGCCACTTGCCGGGGAGGCGGGCATTGCCTATCTCACGGCTGCCGGACATGTTGTCCGGCGGGGCGGGCCGCCCGTATCGCGGGCCCGGGTCGCACACGGGATGACATCGGGAGATCTTCTGGCTGATCGTCGGCTGGAGATGGCGCGGGCCCTGCGGGAGCGGGGCGACGAGGCCGCGGCGATCGAACTGCTGGAACAGGCTCTGGAACTGGCGCCCGACTGGGCCGCGGGCCACTTCCTGCTCGGCGAATGGCGCGATGGCGCCGGAGATCGCGATGGCGCCGTCGCGGCCTACAGCCGCGCCCTGGTGCTCGATCCCGAGGACCGCGCCGGTGCGATCCTGCGCCTTGCCCTGATCGGTGCGGCCGCCATGCCCGATGCGCCGCCTCCGGCCTATGTCGCCGGTGTCTTCGACGACCATGCCGAGGATTTCGACAGCGCCCTCGTCGAGCGTCTGGCCTACACCGTGCCTCAGGCGCTGACCGATCTGGTGACGGAGTTCGCCCGCGACGACGTCCGTTTCGCCCGTGTCCTTGACCTGGGCTGCGGCACCGGGCTTGCCGGCGAGCGCTTCCGCGATGCCGCAGCGTGGCTCGAAGGCGTCGATCTCTCCGAGGGAATGGTTGCGGTCGCCCGCCGCAAGGGGTTCTACGATGCCCTGGCGGTGGATGAAGCCCATGCCTTCCTGGATGGGGTGACCGCCACCTACGACCTGATCGTGGCCGCCGATGTGCTGGTCTATCTCGGCGACCTTGCCGCCTTGTTCCAGGCGGCCCGCTGTGCGCTGCAACCGGGCGGTCGCTTCGTCTTTTCCGTCGAGCGAGGCCAGGGTGACGGCTTCGTGCTCAACCGTGGGCACCGTTATGCCCATGGCGAGGGCTACATCGCAGCCGGGCTGGCAGCTGCCGGGCTCACGTTGGTAGAGATGCGCCGCGCTGTCTGCCGCATGGAAGCCGGCCGTCCGGTCGAGGGGCTTCTGGTGCTGGCCGAGCGGACGCGCGTTGGAGACGGCGCAGAGCCCGCGGCAACGGACATCGCATTCGGTATGCAGACCGCCCGTCGGGCGCTTTGATGGCCTTTCCCACGCGGAGCGGTCTGCCGAACGGGGCGTGAGCCTTCAGACGCTCCCGGCGGCCTCCCGGCCCAGCCAGTCGGCGAAGCGCTGCACCGCCGCGCGACCCCATGCGCCCTGGCGGCCGAACAGGCACCATCGGGCGTCGAGTTCGGCCGTCACGGGGCTGGCGCGCGCCAGCAGGCCACGTTCCAGATGGCGGGTGACGAAGGGGCTGCGCGCGATGGCGATGCCCTGTCCGGCGATCGCCGCCTCCATCGCCAGCAGATAACTGTCGACCTGCAGGGCGGCGCTGGCGCGCCGCCGGGTCCGCAGGCCGGCGGCCCTGAGCCAGTCGGGCCAGTCATCGGGCGCGGAATAGACCTCGATCCGGCGGTGGCGGGTGAGCAACGCCTCGATGGCGAGCCCTTCTTCCAGCAGTGCGGGCGCGCAGACCGGAAAGATTTCCGAGCCGAAGAGTTCGACATGAGGCCGCGTGATGGTGCCGGGGACTGCAAGGCAGATCGCGCAGTCGAGATCGTCGCGCGCGAAGTCGGCCTCGTGCTGGTCGGTGGTCAGCAGCACCTTCAGGCCGGGATGGCGGTCGTGCAGATGGTCCAGGCGCGGCACCAGCCAGAGCGCGGCGAAGGTCGAATAGGTGTGCACGCGCACGGGGGCGTCGCCGCCGCTGCCCCGCATGCGGACGACCTCCTCGGCGATCGCGCCGAAGGCGCCCTCGCTCACCCGCTGCAGCCGCTCGCCCATGGGGCTGAGTTCCATGCCGCGTGGCCGACGGTAACACAATTGATGGCCCAGCCACTGCTCCAGCTTCTTGATGTGATGGCTGACCGCGCCCTGGGTGACGCCCAGGGCCTCGGCCGCGGCGGACACACTGCCGTTTTCCGCAACGGCGAGGAAGGCGCGCAGGGAGAGCAGGGGGAACTGCGGCGGCAGGTCGTTCATATCCGATATTAGTCAGATTGATGGAAGGGAACAAAGGATTGGTTTGTTCCGAGCGGCTCCATGGGCACCTCTTGTCACGTCACGAGGACAAGGAAGCAGGAGCATCATGCACGAACCATTGCCAGCCCGAATGACCGCCAAGGCCCAATCCTTTGTGCCCCTGGAGGAGGTCGTCGACCTCGCCCGTTATCCTCTCGACGAGCCCGAGGTGCTGGAACGCACCGTCTGCCGCGATGTCCGCGCCAGCCTGCGCGAGGACGGCTGCGCAGTGATCGAAGGCTTCGTCGATCCTTCGCGGCTGGAGGCCCTGGGCGAGGAGGCCTGCCGCCTGGCGCCCGCCGCCCACCGCACCCGCGCCAGCATGACCTGCTACGGCCATGCTCCCGATCCCGAGATGCCGGAGAACCATCCGCTGGGCCGGCCGCTTGCGCGCCAGAACGCCTTCGTACCGGCCGATGCGATCCCGCAGGACGCCATGCTGCGCGCCATCTACCACGATCCCCGCGTGAAGCGGTTCCTGGCCATGTGCCTGGGTGTGGAGGAAATCCACGAATTCGACGACCCCTACGCGGCGCTGGTCATCAACGTCCTCGAGCCGGGCGCGACCCATGCCTGGCATTTCGATTCCAACGAGTTCGCCGTCAGCCTGATGGCACAGGCGCCCGAGGCAGGCGGCGCCTTCGAATACAGCCCGTGGCTGCGTCGTCCCGACGACGAGCGTTACGAGGCGGTGAGCGCAGTGCTCGACGGCGAGCGCGAGAAGGTGCGCCGTCTAGAACTCAAGCCCGGCGACCTGCAGCTCTTCCATGGTCGTTACGCGCTCCATCGCGTCTCGCCGGTCGAGGGTAAGCGCGACCGCCTGATGGCGATCTTTGCCTATGCCGACCGCCCCGGCCTGAAGGGCGCGCGCGAGAAAAGCCGTCTGCTCTTCGGCCGCGACAACTGAACCCGATAACAAAGGAGATTCCCATGAACGCAGGTGGACGCGTACCCCCCGCCGCCAAACAGGCCCACGCCCCAGCCGAAGCCCCCATCGAGGTTTCGGTCGAGGCGGGCTATGCCGCATCCGACTGCATCGCCCAGACGCTCGATCCCAAGCGCCTGCGCGGCGAACGCCTGGCCAATGTGCGCGCCATGATGGCCGAGCAGGGCATGGCCGCCGTGCTGCTCTTCGATCCCTACAACCAGCGCTACGCCACGGGATCGCGCAACATGTTCGGCTACTTCCTGCGCAATTCCACGCGCTACATCTTCGTGCCGGCAGAAGGCAACGTGATCCTCTTCGAATATCCCGGCAGCGCCCATATCTCGACCTGGCTGGAGACGATCGACGAAGCGCGTCCCTCCAAGACCGTGTTCGCCGCGGTCAACGGCCGCGATCATCTGACAACGAAGCCGTTTGCCGAAGAGATCGCAGGGCTGGTCAGGGAGGTTGCGGGCAAGGGGGGCAAGATCGGCCTCGACCGCTGCTTCCACAACATCGCCCTGGCGCTGGAGGCCGAAGGCCTGAAGGTCGTCGACTGCCTGCAGAACCTGCTCGACACGCGGCGTATCAAGACCGCCGATGAGACGCAGTGCCTGGCCCTTTCCATGGCCGCGACCGAGGCTGCCGTGGCGGATGTCGAGGAGGCGATCCGTCCCGGTATCACCGAGAACGAGCTTTTCGCCAAGATGGTCCACGGCGTGCTGGCGCGCGGCGGCGAGTTCGTCGAGACCCGGCTGCTGAGTTCCGGCCCGCGCACCAATCCCTGGTTCAACGAGGCCTGCGACCGCAGCGTGCGCCCCGGCGATCTGGTTGCGCTCGACACCGACACCATCGGCGTCAACGGTTACTACGCCGACATGTCGCGCACCTTTTTCTGCGGCAAGGGTCGCCCGACCGGCTATCAGAAATCCCTCTATCGGATGAGCCTGGAGCAGATCCAGCACAACACCGACATCCTGAAGCCAGGCATGACCTTCCGCGAGATCGCCGAGAAGGCCTGGCCGATCCCCGAGAAGTTCTACGACCAGCGTTATCCCTCGATCATCCACGGCGTGGGCATGCACGGCGAGAAGCCGATCGTCGCCCATGCCGGCGACCTTGACCGCTACACGGGCGAGGGCGTGCTGGAGCCGGGCATGGTCGTCAGCGTCGAGAGTTATGTCGGCGAGCCCGGCGGCGCCGACGGCGTCAAGCTGGAGGACCAGTTCCTGGTCACCGAAACGGGGCTCGCTGCGATGAGCCGCTATCCCTACGAAGATCGCCTGATCGACCGCCAGATCTAGGCTGAGCTATCGGAGCGCACAGGGACGGCGGGTGCCTCGGGGCTCCCGCCGTTCTTGCCTTCAGGCCGAAGTGGGCTTGGCCTTCTGCCAGTCGGCCAGGATCGCGTCGGCGCTGCGCTCGCCCATGCCTTCGCCGGTCTTGGCGGTCAGTTCGATGACGTAGCCGTTGGGATCACGGAAGTAGATCGAGTGGATGAAGCCGTGGTCGGAGACGCCGCGCGTCTCGATGCCGGCTTGCCTGCCCTTTGCCAGCATGGCGTGGAGCGTGTCCATGTCGACCTCCAGGGCGATGTGCAGATCGAAGTCGCGCTGTTCCTTGAAGTCGAAGGCAGCCTCGGGCTCCTCGAAGAAGGCGATGAAGGAGCCGTCACCCATCTCGTAGAAGGTGTGCAGCACATTGGCCTTGCGGCCTGATTTCGTGGTGGCGATCTCCAGGGCATGGGCAAACGTCAGACCAAGGAAATCCTCGTAGAAGCGGCGCGTCTCCTCGGAGTCACGGCAGCGATAGGCGGCGTGGTGCAGTCCGCGGATCATGGCATCCCTCCATTCCGGCAAACCCAGGCGGCCATTGTGAACGCGGGCGGCTTCTTGTCCAGCCGGACCGTCCTGGCGCTCAGGCGCGGTTGTAAACGTCTTCCAGGCGTTCGATGTCGTCCTCGCCCAGATAATCGCCGCACTGCACCTCGATCATGTAGAGCGGCTCCTTGCCTGGATTTTCCAGTCTGTGGACGGCTCCCAGGGGAACGTGTGTCGATTCGTTGGGGTGGAGATCGAAGACCCTCTCATCGATGGTGACACGGGCGGTGCCGCTGACCACGATCCAGTGTTCGGCGCGGCGCTGGTGGCGCTGCAGCGAGAGGCGGCCGCCCGGCTTCACGACGATGCGCTTGACCTGATAGCGCGTGCCCTCGTCGATGCCCTCGTAGGTGCCCCAGGGCCGATGGACGAGCGGATGCATCGTGTGTTCGTCGCGTCCGGCCGCGGCGACCCGCTCGACCAGAAGCTTGACGTCCTGGGAGCGTTCGCGCGGCATGATCATCACGACGTCGCGGGTCGCCACGACGACCTGGTCGCGCAGCCCTACGGCAGCGATCAGGCGGCCTTCGCTGCGCAGGTAGCTGCCGCTGGAATCCTCGGCGATGACGTCGCCGACCAGCACGTTGCCGTCCGCATCGCCTTCGCCCTGCTGCCACAGCTCCTGCCAGGAGCCGACATCGCTCCAGGAAGTCTCCAGGCGCAGGACGGCTGCGCGCCCGGTCTTTTCCATCAGCGCGTGGTCGACCGAGATCGAGGGGGCGGCGGCAAAGGCCTCGGCGTCGAGCCGGGTGAAGTCGAGATCGGCCTTGCCCTGTTCCACTGCCTTGCGCACGGCGGACACGATGCCCGGCGTAAGGCGGTCGAGTTCTTCCAGGAAAAATCCGGCCCGGACCAGGAACAGGCTGGTGTTCCAAAGATGCCTGCCGGAATCCAGGTAGGTCTGGGCGCGGGCGGCATCGGGCTTTTCGTGGAAGGCGGCGACCCGTCGGGCAGGGGGCTGATCCAGTGCCTCGCCCTCCTCGATGTAGCCGAAGCCGGTTTCAGGGCGGCTGGGGGCAACGCCGAAGGTGACGATGCGTTCGTCGCCCGCGGCAGGCAGGCCTGCGCGCACGCTGTCGCGGTAACGCGCGGCATCGCCGATATGGCCGTCCGAAGGCACCGAGAGGATGACGCTGTCCGGCCCGGCGATAACGGCCGCCACGGCGATGGCGGGGGCGGTATTCCGCGCCACCGGCTCCAGGATGATGGCCGCCGGGGTGATGCCGACCTCGCGCAGCTGCTCGGCGATGACGAAGCGGTGCTCCTCGTTGCACACGATGATCGGCGGCCCGAACAGATCGGGATCGTGGAGACGCAATGCGGTTTCCTGGATCAGCGAGTGTTCGCCCATCAGCTGCAGCATCTGCTTGGGGTGGAGCGCGCGCGAAAGCGGCCACAGACGCGAGCCGCTGCCGCCGGAGAGAATGACAGGGGTGATCTTGCCGTGGGTCGGGTGGGCCATGCGGGGTGGTGCTTCTTTCGGAGTGCTGCGACGCTGGCGCGGACTTTACAGATGATGGCCGATGGCGGCAAAAGGCGCCGATGTTTTATCTTTCCAAGGCCGTATGGGACATCCTCCAGCCGGGCCACCTGCTTCTCCTGGCGCTGGTGGGCGGCTGGGTGATGGCCGCCTGTCCGGGCACGCGCCGCCTGGGTCTGTGGCTCGCCGGCGTCACGACGGCCATCCTGGTGGTGCTGGCGCTGCTGCCGGTGGGCGACTGGCTGATGCGGCCCCTGGAGAACCGCTTCCCCGACCCCGGTCCGCTGGCCCGTGTCGACGGCATCATCGTGCTGGGTGGCGGGCAGGATCCCTATGTCAGCGTCGATCGCGACCGCATCGCCGTCAACGATGCCGGCGAACGGATGATCGAGGCGGCCGCGTTGTCCCGCGCCTTTCCCGAGGCGCAGATCGTCTTTTCGGGAGGCAACGGTCCGCCGGGCCTGACGGAGGCCGATGTGGCTGCCCGCGCCTTCGCAGCGATGGGCCTCGACCCGCAGCGGGTGATCTACGAAAACGAGGCACGCAACACCTACGAGAGCGCCATCTACCTGCACCGCTTCATCACCCCGGAGCCGGGGGAGACCTGGCTGCTGGTGACCTCGGCCTTTCACATGCCGCGCTCTGTCGCGGTCTTTCGTGCGGCGGGCTGGGATATCGTGCCCTATGCCACTGATTATCGCGTCACACGCGAGGGCAGAGGTCTCTTCCGCACCGGCCTCGACGGCAACCTGCGCACCCTCAACACGGCGCTGCACGAATATGTGGGACTGGCGGCTTATCGCCTCATGGGCAGGACGCAGGAGCTCTTTCCCGCCCCCTGAGGCTCAGACGCCGTGATACTCGCGGTACCAGGCGACGAAACGGGGCAGACCCTCGTCGATCGAGATCGCCGGCTCGAAGCCGAGATCGCGCTGGGATGCGGCGATGTCGGCGTAGGTTTCCTTCACGTCGCCGGGTTGCATCGGCGCGAATTCCTTGATCGCCTCGCGTCCCGCTGCCCTTTCCAGCAACTCGATGAAGCGCATCAGCGGTTCGCTGCGATGGTTGCCCAGATTGTAGACGGTGTGTGGCGGCGTGCCCGAGGCCGGACGGTCCAGCGCTGCGACGACGCCCGCGGCGATGTCGTCGACATAGGTGAAGTCGCGCTTCATGTCGCCGTGGTTGAAGATGGTGATCGGACGGCCCTCGAAGATCGCCTTCGTGAAGATGTAGGCCGACATGTCGGGCCGGCCCCAGGGGCCATAGACGGTGAAGAAGCGCAGACCGGTCGCTGGAATGCCGTAAAGGTGGCTGTAACAGTGGGCCATCAGTTCGCCCGCGCGCTTGGTCGCGGCGTAAAGCGAGACCGGCAGGTCGACACGGTCCTCCACCGCAAACGGTACCTTGGTGTTGCCCCCGTAGACCGAGGACGAACTGGCGTAGGCCAGATGGCGCAGCTTGGGCAGGCGCCGCGCCAGCTCCAGGACGTTGAGCTGGCCCTCTATGTTGGCGTGGGTATAGGCGTGGGGGTGGGTCAGGGAATGGCGCACGCCCGCTTGGGCGGCCAGATGGACGATGCGGTCCAGCGCCGGGAAGCGCTCGGCAAGCCCGGCCATGGCGTCCTTGTCGCCGACATCCTGGCGCACGAAGGTGAAGCCCTTGCGCGCAGTCAGACGGGCGAGGCGGGCTTCCTTGAGCGCCACGTCGTAGTAGTCGTTGAGATCGTCCAGCCCGATCACCGCGTCGCCCCTGTCGAGCAGCAGGTGGGCGACGTGGGACCCGATGAAGCCGGCAGCGCCGGTGACGAGGACGGTCATGATGGGGTTCCGCTAGGCTGACGGGGCTGTCTAGAAGTGCCGGCTGTCGAAGGCAAGTTCGGCGGTCCCTCGGCGGTAGATGCCGCCGCGCCCGTTCAGCACCGGAGCGAAGCCCTGGTCGCGCAGGATGCCACGCACATGGGCGATGCCGCGCGCCACCGCGGCTTCCTCCAGATTGAACAGGGCATCGGGATCGGCGCGGCGCAGGCCGTCGGCGTCGAGCAGCACCTCGGCGGCATCGAACGGTCCCTCCAGCGCGGCGAAGGTGCGTGAATCAGAAGCCTCTGCCAGCTTCCCGGCATTGCGCGTCAGCGGCGCGGTGTAGCCGTAGCAATTCTCGATGCACAGGCGCTCCAGACCGCTCTCCTCGATCAGCAGGGCGAGGATCTCGGCAATGGCGACATGGCCGGCGCCGATCGGTACGCCCACCACCAGTGGCTGGCCCTGATGGTTGACCACGACATGATCCTTCAGATGCACGGAGCGCACATGCGGCGCCATGGCGCGGGCGGCTTCCATCGGCTCCTCGACCACGTTCATCGAGTTGCCGAAGTCGTAGAGCGCGGCGACGGCCGGGTGATCGACGGCTGCGACGATCTGCGTCACTTCCGCGCCCGTGAAGTCCTCGTGGTTTTCCAGCAGCAGGGTGACGCCCTCGTCGGCGATGCGGGGCGCTGCTGCTTTCAGGTCGGCAACGGTTGCCGCGGAAACGGCCTCGGGATCGCCCTTGTGGCGCGTGTAGGTGCGCAAGCAATCGGCGCCGAGCTGCCGCGCCGCCTTCGCCATGGAAGCGAGATGGCCGGGTTCCGTGCCGGAGGTGTCGGTCTCCATGAACATGCCGCGCTCGGCGGCATCCTCGGCGATGGCCGCCAGGCGGCCGGGATCGGTGCCGCCGGCACAGCGGAAGTTGTAGCCGTTGATGGAAAGATGGACGCCCGCCATGCCCCAGGCATCGGCGCGTTCCAGGAATGCGAAGGCGTCAAAGCCCGGCTTGTGCAGGAAGTGCTGCTCCAGGCTGAAGCTGTGAAGGCCCAGGCGGATGGTGCGGGCGCTGCTCATGCCGCCTCTCCGATCAGTGCGGCATAGGTGGCGGGATCGACGTTGCCGCCGGAGATGACGGCGACCACGGTGCGTCCGGAAATCGCGATCTTGCCCGAGAGCACCGCTGCCAGCGCCGCCGCGCCGCCCGGTTCGGCAACCAGCTTGAAGAAACGGTTGGCCGTCAGCATCGCCGCCACGACCTCGGCGTCATCGACCGCTGCGCCCGACGTCATCAGGTCGCGGTTGATGGGGAAGGTGATCTCGCCCGGGATCGGCGCCATCAGGGCATCGCACAGGGAAGGGCTCTGACCCTCGTTGGCAACGCGCTCGCCTGCTACCAGCGAACGGGCGGTGTCGTCCCAGCCGGTTGGCTCGGCGGTATGCAGGGAGGTCTCCGGGAAATGGGCCGACAACGCGATGGCCGAGCCGGAGGAAAGGCCGCCGCCGCCGCAGCAGATCACCACCGCATCGGGCGTCAGGCCACGCGCTTGGCAGTCCTGCGCGATCTCCAGCCCCACCGTGCCCTGGCCGGCGATGATGGCGGGGTCGTCGTAGGGCGGCACCAGGGTCAGGCCACGCTCGCGTGCGATCCCGCCTGCGATGGCTTCTCGGTTCTCGCCGTGGCGATCGTAGGTCACGACCTCCGCACCCCAGGCCCGCGTGTTGGCAATCTTGATGGCTGGCGCATCGGCGGGCATGACGATCACCGCGGGGACACCGTACATGCGCGCCGCGGCCGCCACGCCCTGGGCATGGTTGCCCGAGGAATAGGCGATGACGCCGTTGCGCCGCGCGTCCTCATCCAGGCTGCTGATCTTGTTGAAGGCGCCGCGGAACTTGAAGGAGCCGGTGAGCTGCAGGCACTCGGGTTTCACCAGCAGGCGACCGCCGAGTGCGTCGTTGAGCAGCGGGGCTTCCAGTAGCGGCGTGCGCACGGCGTGACCCGCCAGACGCTGGGCGGCGGTCTCGACATCGGCAAGGGTCGGGCGGGGCTGGGCCATGGGCGATCTCCGGTGGCGCAGAACCTAAAGCGGAACGCGCGGCGATGGAACCGCGCAACATCGGCCCAAATGCCTACAAATCGCCTGCTTCAGGGGTGATAAAGACGGTCTCGTCGTCTTGCGGGAGGCCGCACCCGGCATTAAGGTGCCCGCTTCTCGTTCAACAGGAGTTCTGCTGCCATGACAACCGAGAGGTTGAGGGGGTCGTTCGTCGCGCTCGTCACGCTGTTCCGTGATGGGAAAGTCGACGAAAAAGGCTACCAGGACTTCGTGAACTGGCAGATCGAACAGGGCACGCACGGCGTCGTTCCCATGGGCACCACAGGCGAGTCGCCGACGCTGAGCCATGACGAGGACAAGCGCGTCGTTGCGCTTTGCGTCGAGGCGGTCGCCGGGCGCGTGCCCGTTGTTGCGGGCACCGGTTCGAACTCGACCGCCGAATGCATCCACCTGACCAAGGCCGCCAGGGAGGCGGGCGCCGATGCGGCGCTGATCGTCACCGGCTACTACAACAAGCCGACGCAGGAAGGCCTCTACCAGCACTTCAAGGCGGTCAACGACGCGGTCGATATCCCGATCATCGTCTACAACATCCCCGGCCGCACGGGTGTCGACATCTCGCCTGAGACCATGGCGCGCATCGCGGCCCTGCCCAATGTGGTGGGCTGCAAGGAATCGACCGCCGCGGCGGATCGCGTTTCCAAGCAGCGCCACACCTGCGGCAAGGACTTCGTCCAGCTTTCGGGCGAGGACGCCGCGGTCCTGGGTCTGCTCGGCATGGGCGGCCACGGCTGCATCTCGGTGACGGCCAATGTCGCGCCCAGGCTCTGCTCGCAGATGCATGTCGCCTGGCAGAAGGGCGATCTCGATGCCGCGCGCGACATCCAGGACAGGCTGATGCCCTTGCACGAGGCGATGTTCTGCGAGACCAGCCCCGCGCCGGTGAAGCATGCCGCCAGCCTGCTGGGCTGGGGCGACGGCTCGGTGCGCCTGCCGCTGGTGGCTGCGAGCCCCGCCGCACGCGAGCGTGTCGAGAAGGCGATGAAGGGGCTCGGCCTCATCGGCTGATGTAACCGGAACGCCATGGCCAAGAAGGACACGCCGCCCGCCGTCCCCTCCGCGCGCAACCGCAAGGCACTGCGGGATTACTTCATCGAGGAAAAGATCTAGGCCGGCATCGTGCTGACCGGAACCGAGGTGAAGGCACTGCGCCTGG